>CP143429.1:3503216-3870955 GCA_039636775.1 Micrococcaceae bacterium Sec5.8 | reverse complement strand
CGATCAGTTCCTCAAACTTGCTTGCCTTCATTACCTTCAGCCGGGCGGGTCGATCCAGCGCACTGGAGACCGCACAATCCACAGGGTTATGCACAGTCCGTGGATAATGGGCTACTGAGCCACTGTAGAGGATGAAAATGCCAGAAGATAGCTGGGTTCTATGCTGTGGATAATCACAACGGTGTAGTTCGAAATCCGGCCGGGTGGAGTGCTTCGTCCACAGGCTGGAGCAGGACTTAGCCACACCTGTGGAAAATCTGCGGATGGACTCTGGTTTGACTCGGGAGGGCGGCAAGCCCTAACGTTGTGAAGTCCCATGTGTACGCTTTTCGCCTCTTTTGTTTCTCTCCCGACGTATGTGTCGTGCGAGTCGAGGGAAGCGGCACATACAAAACTTAGCGTCGACCAGTTCTTCCCCTTGATCGGGTGGGCGCACCTTTGATCCCACTGGAGTAACTAACGTGAGCAAGCGGACTTTTCAGCCGAATAACCGCCGTCGAGCCAAGAAGCACGGCTTCCGCCTTCGTATGCGTACCCGTGCCGGCCGTGCCATTTTGGCAGCCCGTCGTGGCAAGGGCCGCACCGAGCTGTCGGCCTAAATAACTGACTCGTCGGTCCACATCCCTGTGCGAGTTTAAAGGTGCTGGCCACCCGCAACCGTCTGAGGACACCAACCGATTTTTCCACAACTGTACGTTCCGGTGTCCGCAATGGACGCCGGAACGTAGTGTTATATACGGCAGCTTTGGCTGCCGATGAACCAAGCCGGATCGGATTCATCGTTTCCAAGAGTGTCGGGAACGCTGTTGTCAGGAACCTCGTTAAGAGGAGACTGAGAGAAATCGGTGCCTTGTCGTTGCAGAACTACGGCAGTGGGTACGCCATCGTGGTCCGGGCTCTGCCCGCCGCGGCGAGTGCCAGCTGGGACCAACTGCGATCAGACTATGACACCGCCCTCGAAACCAATATGAAACGGTTGAGCAGCCGCCTTCCTAAGGCTGCTACTTCAGTTTCTAGCGAGACAACACAGGAAGGGACCCCGCGTGCGTAACTTAACTGCCGCCGTCGTCCCGCCTGCAAAATCCGCAGGAGCTTGGCTGGGCCGGACCCTCTGGAACCTGCCCCGCAATATCCTCATCCTCTTGCTTATGGCCTACCGCAAGGTGGTTTCGCCGCTGTATGGCCAGGTCTGCCGCTTTTTTCCCAGCTGCTCGGCCTATGCCCTCGAGGCCATCACGGTCCACGGAGCGGTCAAGGGGACCTGGTTGGCAGCCAGGCGCCTGGTGCGCTGCCATCCTTGGAATGCCGGTGGTGTGGACCACGTCCCCGCCGGTAAATTCCAGTGGCCCGCAGGCCGCACCCCCACAATTGTTGTGTTGAACAATCCGGACAAGTACCTGGCTGCTCAGACTGATGGAGAAGGCCGCTTTGCGGCCTGACGAATAGGGATATCGTATGGATTTCTTTGGAACAATCATGTTTCCGTTCAAGTGGCTTGTGTCTGCCATCATGGTGGTGTTCCACGATGGCCTGAGTGCCATCGGGATGCCCGCCGCCAATGGCTGGACGTGGACGCTGTCCATCATTGGGCTGGTGCTCGTGATCCGTGCAGCCCTGATCCCCGTGTTCGTCAAGCAGATCAAGGCCCAGCGCGGCATGCAGCTCCTGCAGCCTGATCTGAAAAAGCTGCAGGACAAGTACAAGGGCAAGACTGACCAGCTGTCCCGCCAGGCCATGGCGCAAGAACAGATGGCGATGTACAAGAAGCACGGAACCAATCCGTTCTCGGCCTGCCTCCCCATGCTGATCCAAATGCCGTTCTTCTTTGCCCTCTTCCAGGTCCTTTCCGGAATCACGGCGGCGGCCACGTCCGGGACGAGCATCGGTGCAATGAGCCATGAGCAGGTGGTGCAGTTCGACAAATCGAGTATCTTCGGCGCACCACTTTCTGCCACCCTGCTTCACGGCACGCCTGAGGGTGGCAACGTGGTGGCTGTGTGGATCCTCTCAATTGTGATGATCCTGGCCATGACGGCTTCGCAGTTCATCACGCAGAAGCAGATCATGGCTAAGAACATGTCTGAAGAGGCCATGGCGAGCCCGTTCATGAAGCAGCAGAAGATGATGCTCTATATCCTGCCGCTCGTCTTTGGCGTCGGTGGCATCAACTTCCCTATCGGCGTTCTGATCTACTGGACCACCACCAACCTCTGGACCATGGCACAGCAGTTCTTCGTCATCCGCCGCATGCCGACGCCGGGATCCCCTGCCGCGAAGGCTTTGGCCGAGCGCCGCGCCGCTAAAGGCCTGCCGGCCCTGCCCCTGTCAGGTGCCAAGAAGGCCGAAGCCGAGGCCGCTGAGGCCGCTGAGGCTGCGGCCGTGGTGGCCAGGAGCCAGCGTGTCCAGCCACAACGTAAGAACAGAAAGAGGAAGTAATGTCTGCCGAGAGCACCGACCACGCTATTTCCACTGAAGCCGTTGAAGGTCAGGGCGACGCTTTGAGCGCTGTTCAGGACACCGATCAGGACTCCACCGGCCGCTCCGGGGCTGTCGCTGGCACTGAGGCTGCCGGGGACAAGGGCGAGTCCGCCAGCCGCCTGGAGGAAGAGGGCGACGTCGCCGCGGATTACCTCGAGGAATTGCTGGACATTGCCGACATTGACGGCGACATCGACATCGAAGTACGCAGTGGCCGCACGTATATCTCAATAGTCGCCGAGGAAGAATCGGCCGGCCTGGAGAGCCTGGTTGGTAAGGACGGTGAAGTTCTGGAGGCCCTGCAGGAGTTGACCCGCCTCGCTGTACTGTCCGCCACGGAGAACCGCTCGCGCCTGGTACTGGATATCAACGGCTACCGCTCCGAGCGTGCCGGCGAACTGCAGCAGATCGCAGAAGAGGCTGTGACGTCCGTGACATCATCCGGTGAGACTGTCGCCCTTGCCCCGATGAGTGCTTACGAGCGGAAGATTGTGCATGACGCCGTCGCCGACCTGGGCCTGATCAGCGAGTCCGAAGGCGAAGGCGCGGATCGCCACATCGTCGTCTCAGCGAACTGAACGTGCTGGCAAGTTCCATGGTTGAGATTTCCGAAACCGAACTACGGGCAGCACAACAAATCTTCGGTGACCGCCTGCACCTCGCTGAACGATACGTTGAACACTTGGCTACATCCGGAACGGAACGTGGACTCATAGGTCCGCGTGAGGTCCCCCGGCTCTGGAGCCGGCACGTGCTCAATTGCGCTGTTATTGAGAACCAGATTGCTGAGGGGAGCCACGTCGCAGACGTCGGCAGTGGCGCCGGCCTGCCGGGTCTGTGTTTGGCGATAGCCCGTCCCGATCTGGAACTGACTCTGATTGAACCGCTTGAACGCCGCGTAATCTGGCTCCAGGAGGTGGTGGACGATCTCGGCCTGGGGAACGTCACGGTTATGCGGACCCGCGCGGAACTCGCGGTGGGGATGGTGAACGCCGATGTCGTGACTGCCCGGGCTGTCTCGGCGCTCTCAAACCTGGCCGGACTGACCATCCCGCTGCTTGCCGGCAAGGGCGAAGTCGTGGCCATTAAGGGACGCAGCGCCGGGGAGGAAGTTGAGAAGGCCGCCAAGGCCATCCGTAAGCTCGGCGGCGTCCAGACCTCCGTGGTGCTGGTGGGTGAAGACCTCCTCGAAGAACCCACAACGGTTGTCCGGATCGTTGTGAATAAGCCTCAAAAGAAAACCTAGCATCTGCCCGTTGCCCAAGGTCTCCCTGGGTAAGAGGTTAGGCTAGTAACCGGCATCAAACGCCGAATGAGAGTGAGAGTGTTCCAGTGACCAGTAGCGAAGCCTCCACGCAGCGGATTCCTCCGTTTGTGTCCCTGGGGTCCGCACGGGCCGTTGTTGCGCCTGCCCCCACTCCGGTGAATGCCAGAAATCGTACGGGATCGGTTGCTAAATCCACCGGCAAAGCCGGTGTTTCACGTGAAACACCAGGGGCAAACGCCGCAAACGTGCTGGACTCCCTGGATGATGCCAGCCCCATTGCCCGCGAACTAGCCCGGGAAACCAAACGGCGGGAGCGTCTCTTGGGCCGCGAGCTGCCGAAGCCCGAGAAGACCCGCACGTTCACCGTCTCGAACCAGAAGGGTGGCGTTGGTAAGACAACCACCACCGTGAATATCGCCGCGGCGCTGGCTGCCGCGGGCCTGAACGTGTTGGTCATCGATATCGATCCTCAGGGAAATGCATCGACGGCACTGGGAATAGAACACCATGCCGACGTTGACAGCATCTACGACGTCCTCATCAACGACGTGCCACTGCAGGACGTAGTGGCTCCCTGTCCCGATATTGCCAAATTGATCTGCGCGCCCGCCACTATTCACCTTGCAGGTGCGGAGATTGAGTTGGTTAGTCTGGTTGCCCGCGAGCAGCGTCTACGCCGGGCCATCGATGTCTATGCCAAAGAGCGGGCGAAAAACGGTGAGGAACGGCTGGATTACATCTTCATCGACTGCCCCCCTAGTCTTGGCCTACTGACAGTTAATGCGTTCTGTGCCGCCAGTGAGGTGCTCATTCCGATCCAGTGCGAGTACTACGCATTGGAGGGTCTGAGCCAATTGTTGAAGAACATCGAAATGATCCAGAAGCACCTCAATGCCGATCTGGAAGTGTCGACAATTCTCTTGACCATGTATGACGGCCGCACCAACCTTGCAGCCCAGGTGGCAGCAGAAGTTCGTGAACACTTTCCCAGGCAGGTCCTGGGCGCCGTGGTGCCGCGTTCTGTACGAATTTCTGAGGCTCCCAGCTACCAGCAGACCGTGATGACCTACGACCCCTCATCCAGCGGTGCTCTCTCGTACCTTGAAGCCGCAGCTGAAATCGCGGAACGTTAGAACTTTTTCGAAATTGCACTAGCTAGAGTCCGGTCACGCCCGGCTCTTCCAATGGAGGGATCTATCCATGAGCGACAAGCGACGCGGCCTTGGCCGTGGACTTGGGGCACTCATTCCAAGTTCTGCTGCGGCTTCCGCCAGCGGTGCAGCGCCGTCCCGTCCCGTGGATCTGTTCTTTCCTGAAGGTCGGAAACGAACAGCGGGTGTCGAAGCCGCCGCCGCGGAAGAGGCCCTCGAAGCATCCATCGCCGACGCGGTGAAAGTGGTCCAGGTTCCGCCGGAGGCACAGGCCGACCAAGGCCCCTCCGTCCCAACGGAGGCCGCCACCCGTGGTTCTGCTAAGAAGTCAACCGGGCGTGGAACTGCGACGACCAAGAGCGAATCCCCCGCTAGTTCTTCCAAAGCCGGGACTGCTGCTGACAGACCCGCAGAACCCCTGCCACCCGTTGACCGTGGCGTGGAACTCGTCGAGGTCCCGGGAGTCCGATTCGCGGAAATCCCTGTCTCTGATATCCATCCCAATCGGAAGCAGCCGCGTTCCGTCTTTGACGAGGACGACATGGCTGAGCTGGTGCACTCGGTTCGTGAAATTGGCGTGCTCCAGCCGATTGTGGTTCGCACATCAACCGAAGGAGGTGGAGAACCCTATGAGCTCGTGATGGGCGAACGCCGGTGGCGTGCAGTACAGGCTGCCGGGCTCGAAACCATTCCCGCGATCGTGCGTGACACCACAGACGATGACCTCCTTCGCGATGCGTTGTTGGAAAACCTCCACCGGAGTCAACTGAACCCGCTCGAAGAAGCTGCGGCGTACCAGCAGTTGCTGGAGGACTTCGGAACTACCCATGAACAGTTGGCCGATCGTATTGGGCGATCGCGCCCCCAGGTGTCCAACACCCTCCGTCTTCTCAAGCTGCCACCGCTCGTACAGCGTCGCGTTGCAGCCGGAGTGATCTCAGCCGGCCACGCCCGGGCTTTGTTGGCGCTACCGGATGCTGCAGCCATGGAACGGCTGGCCCAGAAAATTGTTGCTGAGGGCATGTCGGTCCGCGCGACGGAAGAGGCAGTGACGCTGTACCAGAATCCTTCTGGAACCCCGAAGAACAACATTCCGCGACCTGGCGCGCGGCACGAACGCCTGGATTATCTGGCTTCATCACTGTCAGACCGACTAGATACCAACGTTAAGATCTCGCTTGGTGCGCGCAAGGGGCGGGTCAGCATAGAGTTCGCCAGCGTAGATGATCTCAACCGCATCATGGACGTACTCACCTCCGGACCGGCCGCCTAAAACTTCGAGGCTCTTGGGACGGTTTCACGTGAAACGTTTCTCTGTTCTTGGTCAGCTGTACCTTCGTGCGCGCTGTACGACCCAAATTTTCCTGTTGGTATTCCGACAGGTCTAGCGGTGGGCTCCCGCCGTCCTGATCCGCCAGGGTTCCGGACCGCCACCACTGAATGCCGTTTCGGAAGTCCGGGACGGTAGGCGGTAATCGCGGTGCGGCTTACCCACTACGTTGATGCCGGAACTTGCCCCGAAACCGGGGAAGAACGCACCCAGTAGCTTTTTCGTCTGGGTCGTTGCCGCCAGGCTTGGAATCATTGCCTATTGCCCGGCGCTCAGTTCCTTTCGATCCAAGATGTCAGTGGATCGGCTCAGGCGTGGAGAGCAACTGGACGGCCGCCATAATTGGTCGAAGTGCGGCCAGGTTTCCTGCGCAAGTGGCTCCTTCTCTTAGTCGTGGACATCATCCGGACCAGTTGTCGGAATGGCTATTGCTCGCCGATGATCATAAAGTTTCACGTGAAACCTTGCCCCGTGATCCGCGGGGTGAGTGATCCTAGTTGTGCGCGCGCCCCCCTCGAGGGTTACGGTCCCTCTGGCGTGAGTGAGGAGGAGACCAGGGTGGTCGACGGCAACCGGCGCCGTGGCCGTTTCACGTGAAACCTTGCTACGGAGGCGTGGGAAAGCCGGGCATCCTGCCCGTTCTGAGGAGTCCAATCGTTTGGTGGGAGGCTCTGCCAGGCAACAGAACGGTGTGACAGGTGATGAGATGCTTCCGTTTCACGTGAAACATAGAACTTGCTGGTTTCGTGGCGTGTCATTTTCAATGTGTGGTGCTGCCCACGGGTCTTGAGCGGCGGCGTGGGCACGTTGGGTACTGGTGGGCCCCCAAGGGCCGCAGCGGCTCTGGAGGGGGCTTTGTGTACGCAGAGGCGCCGGGCCGGCTGGCTAGGCCCGCGGAGACGCCCTGGCGGTCGATGGGGATCTCGGGGGCATTGAGCGGTTCACTTCGATCTTTGGAGTCGACTTCGTACCTGCGCTGGAACGACCGGGTATCGGCCATCTGTGTCGGGCCCAGGACTAGCGGGCAGGGGGCTGCGGTCCCCCAAAGACCGACATCCGCATGGTCGATGCAGTGGCTATGCTCGATTGCGTCAGATCACAAACCAACGGGGCCCCCTTGTTGCTGTCGGCAAATACCGCCAGGCGCTGGTGTGAGGAAGTCCTGACTCTGCCAGTCGCTGCGAATCACTTCTGGGCGAAGACTGACTCCCGGTCTCGTTCTTCGCTGCCAAAAGCAGCGGACCGGATGGCTACTGCAGCCGGAAAATGCAGCGGCACAATACAGGCGCGTTGGTTCCTTACGACGGGGCAACGCCTCGCAGGAACCCTTCGACTTGTCACGCGCCATCGGGGAGAGAGTCGTCGTAAGTTGGATGGTATGGGCAAGTCGTTACCTAAGGGACGGAGCAACGCTCCGATTGGACCGTGGCAGCAGCCGGGGCATCTGCCCTCTAGCCTCTCCACGCAGATGCGGGGCTAGGAAGCAGCGTCGGTCATGGCCCGACTGCATGCCTCACGGGCCGGCGGAGCTTTCGTTGGAGAAAGCGGATCTCGGTGAAGATTCAGGTATGGACGGTGCACCGTCCCAGGGCACCATACCCAGGCGCCGTCAGGGGCCAGCGTGCCCCAATAGCGCGTCGATAAGCCGGTGGATATCGTTGTGGATAAGTTTGGCTCCAGTGCCGCTGGGCTGTGATCGGCCAGTAGCGCTCAACTCCAAGACGCGGAGGCTACCCCTGCGCCCGCAACATTCTGATGTTGGCAAAATTCGCCGGTATGTTTCACGTGAAACATGCAACGACCTACTGGTTCCATATCGGCTGGCAGCTGGCTGGACCCAATATAGCCACCCATTTCGGTTAATTGGTCACCTCGAAGCTGCCTCTTGGCGCCACACCAGCTCGGCGGGGTCAATCTCCACTATCTCGAATGCTTGTGCGTCACGATGACGAACGGGAGCGATCTGCCGTTCTGCGAGCACGCCCGCGGACCTACTGAGATCAGGGTATAGCTCGTACAAAGTGTCAGCAGCCGCGGTTGTTGCCTGTGGAAAACCATGTGTAAAACCCGGACAGGAAATAGCCAATATATCCATGGGCGGCCCCTCGGTCGTCCAGGAGAAGATGACCTCAGAGCGCAGTACTGGGCAGCGGTGAAGTCGCTTCAGATGCGCTCATCGGAGCTCGCTGACGGTCCCGCGCCATGACTTGCTGGAGCTGGGCGAAGACCAGTCCGTGTTCGGTACAGAACGAAAGGTCGGTGGTCACCTGGTTCCCCGATGCCGCCCGGCCTGTTTCACTAAGATCTTGGGCCGAGACTGTTCTACCCACGACTGGCCTCGTGCGATGCCGGAATGCACGACTCAACTGCCCGGCTTCCCATATGTGTGCTGAAGCCGCGTGTCCGCCATTAGGGGCTGAGAGAGCCCATAGATGGCGACACGCGGGTCCGTGATCGTCGCGCTTGTCAAGGATCGCTTGGACTGATGCTGTTGCGTTCAGTCCACTGCCGAGCCAAGGTGGGACGGTACGGGTGCATACCAGGAGCCCTCGTATGACTCTCATGGAGATCCGAGACAGTTCCGGGCCCTTAGGCCGACTCTTGAGCGCCCAGTGGGGCTGCTGTGGCGGCCAGAGCGGTGCGGGTGGAGGCTTGCGGCGTTGATGCTCATGCTGTCCACGCCGGATCCGTGGCACAGCAGCCTCGGGTTTGCGCACTGTGGACGAGAGGGCGGAGTCGGAAGGTGCCCGGACAGGAAGTGGTCAGGTGCCCACGGTCAACCCGTATCTTCTACGGGCGCACGCCCTCAGTGGCGCAGTTTTGGCTGGATGCATACTTTGCTGGTCGGCCTTTCCGGGCAGAGTGGTAGGCAGGCCCGCCTGATCGGTGCGCGTAGGGCTCCTTTCCAGGTCGCGGGCACAGCCTCCGGATGGGACTGGTACCGGCGGGATCAAGACGGATGTTGATCCGGCCGTACGTTGGTGATGGGGATGCGGTGTTTCACGTGAAACATGGAATGGCGGAAGTCGGTGCCGTGCATGCCGTTTAATTCTGACCCTCAGAATTTCCAGTCAGCTGCACTCCGGCGGCGCCCGGATTTACACCGGCGGAGGCACCATGTTTCACGTGAAACATAAGGATGCCGACTCCCTGGATGGGCAGGTGTCTGCGCCCTATTATCTGCGTCGCTGCCTCGGGACTGCGCGGAGTCTCCGGTCCTGGACCTGGTATATCCGGCAGACGAGGCGTGCAGGCACCCACTAGACCTAGGCATCCAGCGGAGTTGTCGGTTGAACGTCCGTCCCGCCACATAGTGTGACGAGAGTTCAGCGCAATCCGTTAGCAGCCGTGGTGCGTGGCGCTTTCCGAAAGTGACCGTAGCTAGTAGGTGCAACCTTGGAGCTGACACCACGCCGGCCGAGGACCCGTCGGCCGGGCATCATGAGGACCGCGGTAGTAGTTCCTTGTGATACGCCCGTTGGCGCCCGGTCAAACTGACTCTGAATTATGGTGTGGCGTATGCCGGGGCCGTGGGCGTAGCTTTAGGCTGAAGGAGATTATGTAGGTGATCACGGCGAAAATCGCTACGCTTCTACGTCCTTCCAATCGCAGGCAGAAGGCTAAGCTGCGGGGGTAATGGTGCCACAGGAGGCCGTTTTAGGGGGCCAGACTTCGCGGGGTAGGTCCGAGTGCTGCCATGGACGGCCGGCAGGACATCAGCCACTGGGTACCTTCTGTCGCTGCCGCCGGACTGCCGGAGATCCGGGTCCACCCCATGTTGGCCGTGATTGTTGCATAGGAAGTCTGCGGGCTTATGGCTTTTCTGCCTACGGTGACAGCGGAGACCTGTCGCTGTTTCACGTGAAACCTTCGTGTCGTCTTGTGGGAACGGTGTCGGCGGACCCTTCCGCAATTTCGGGGAAAGGGTTCGATATCCCGTTTCACGTGAAACATTGAATCCACTCAGCGGGCATCGGGCCACACAGGATCATCGTGCGCGCCTGGACTCACCTCATGCCTTCGCAGTTCGGGTAGCGCAAGCGCATGAAAGCGGGTGTCCTGCAGATACACCGCTAAAACAACCCGAATTGGACGATGGACCAAGCCACTGGCTGTCTGAGGAAGAGTGACGAGGACCCGTAGGATCGGGTTGTAGGATTGCAGCGTTTCCCTTAAACGCGGACGGCCCCACCTCTTTCGAGCCGGAGCCATCCGGTCATAGCCGGCGTCGGAAGCCGGCGGCTAACACTAGGACAAGACGTCGGCGAACTCTTTTTCGAAGTACTGCTTGGGCCGCGCGCCGATGACTGTGCCCTTCACCTCTCCGCCCTGAAACAGGTAGACCGCCGGAATCGACGTGATTCCATACTGGGCCGCAATAGCGGGATTGTCATCAACGTTTACCTTGACGACGTCGACTTTCTCACTGTATTCCACGGAGATTTCATCGAGAATCGGTCCGAGTTTGCGGCACGGGCCGCACCACTCGGCCCAGAAGTCCACGATGACCGGCTTGTCCGATGCCAGCACGTCGGTGCTGAAGCTAGCGTCTGTTACTTCTTTGGCGTTGCTCATAGTCCTGTCTTTCTCTCGGTTGATGGCTTGGTGCGCCGTTTAGGCGTCAAGGTCGGCGAGGTAGTGCTCGACGTCAACTGCGGCGACGCAGCCGGACCCTGAGGCCGTGATCGCCTGGCGGTAAGTGGGGTCGATGACGTCACCGGCTGCAAAGACACCCTTGAGGCTGGTCTTTGAACTGCGGCCCGCGACCGCGATGGTCCCCTCGGCCGTCAGGTCAAGCTTCCCCTTCACGAGATCGGTGCGGGGATCGTTGCCGATTGCCACGAAAACGCCGGTAACGGCAAGCTGGGTCTCGGCACCGTCGAGGAGGTTTTTCAGTCGAAGGCCGGTTACCTTGTTCTCGCCCAGAACGTCCTCGACGCCGCTGTTCCAGATGAAGCTGATCTTCTCGTGGGCGAGAGCGCGGTCCGCCATGATTTTGGAGGCCCGGAGGGTGTCGCGGCGGTGGACCACCGTGACCGTCCTCGCGAACTTGGTGAGGAACAGAGCTTCTTCCATGGCGGAGTCGCCACCGCCGACGACGGCGATGTCCTGATCCTTGAAAAAGAAACCATCGCAGGTTGCGCACCAGCTGACACCATGGCCGGAGAGACGTTTCTCGTTAGGCAGGCCAAGCTCGCGGTAGGCCGAACCGGTGGAGAGAATGATGGAGCGCGCCCGGAAGGTTTCCCCGGAGCCGGTGGTGACGGTCTTGATATCGCCGTCCAGATCAAGGGCGGTCACATCCTCGAACTGGATCTCGGTGCCGAAGCGGGCGGCCTGCTTTTCGAAGTTCTCCATCAGGTCCGGGCCCATGATGCCCTCCGGAAAGCCGGGATAGTTTTCAACATCGGTAGTGTTCATCAGCTCTCCGCCAGCCGTCACGGACCCGGCCAGCAGCAGTGGCTTCAGGTTGGCGCGCGCCGTGTACACCGCGGCGGTGTAGCCAGCGGGGCCGGAGCCGACGATGATGACATCACGTACGTCGGACGCGGTGTTTTCTACGGTGCTCACTAAGCGGTGAACCTCTTCCTTTGTCGATGCGCCCGCCTGGATGGGCCGGCCACATGGCACAACTACTACTTGGTATTGAATATTCCGGCGGTGCCGGGCACCCCAGAGTGACACCTCACGCGACCGCCCCCCGACGGGTGCATGCTTGCGTCCCGGATTGCCGGCGCCGCTGCCGGGCGGCAGGGCCCTACTGAACCTTGATCTCGGCCAGGCGCAGTCCGTATCCGTAGCGCGTTTTCGGGGCCGCGAGCTTGGGAAGGGTCTTGATGGAAACTATGACGTATTGCGCCGTCGTTGGTTCCGGCAGCGGCATGGTCAGGTCCGGTGAGGTGAAGCTGTTGCTGCCTACCTGCCTGGCACCCTCAAGGGAAGGTCGGTCGTTGGTGTAAACGCTAATGCTTCCGCCGGAGGCACCCAACTGGCTCAAGGTCACCGAGGAGACCTGGGAGGGGCCCTTGAGCTTGACGACGAGCGGAACCTCGGTCGCAAGGCCGCCCCAGTTGTCGGTGGCGAATTCCATCTCCGACCAGTAGCTGGCAGCGTTGCCGTCGAAGGTTTTGACGAGGTCGCCGTCGTAAGTTCCAGCGAAATCGAAGTTGCCGAGCCGTGTGACGCTTTCGACGGCGGGCGGACCGGCGGCCGGTGCAGGACTGGCGGTGCCCGACGGCTCAGCCGGGGCGGTATCGGGGGCGCTGGTGGACGCTGGGCCGCCCGCGGCAGGCTGCGGCGTCGTCTTAAACAAGCTTCCGAGGTTGGTCACGGCGAGCACCAGTCCGACCACGAGGACAGCGGCCAGGAGCCCCCCCACCAACCAGCGCATGGACCGGGGCTCACGGTGGGGTTCCTGGTCCTTGCTGTCCTCGTTGTCGGCGGGCGAGCCGTTGTCCCGGGCCGAGCCCGGAAAAAATCCGGGGGCGTGGTCGGCCGTGGCAGGGGCCGTGGCGTGGTCGTCGTCGGAGATCTCCCGGTTCCCGGGAGTGGGTTGATCGTAGTCGTTCTCAGACCACAGTGAAACTTTGGGGGCCGCTGCGGGCGCCTCGGCTGCGGAAGCCTGGGAGCCGGAGGAGACCGGGACCCCATCCTGCACCGGCTGGGGGGCCGTGGGTTGGGGTGTTGCGTCCCGGGGCGTGGTCTGGGGCGACCTGCCCTTGGATGAGATCGCCGCGCCGGCTCCTGCGGCACCGGCAAGCGTTGCTGCCCCGGCGGCTGCCGGCGCCGCCGGATGGTCAGTGGATGCAGGAGAAACAGCCAGTCCTGCATCCGGTGCTTGAACAGCGGGACGTTGGTGCTGCCCGTAGTTGATGTACCCGGTGTCTGTGTCTTCCTCCTCGTAGAGCCCGTCGTAAGTTTCGGGCTCGTGGGAACGCGGCTGTCCGAAGATTTCGCTGCCCAGCGTGTCGGTAAAGAACGGTTCAACGTACGGCGGGTTGGAGGACACCACGAGGTCCAGCAGGTCAGCGGCCGACGTGTGGTTCGTGATGAGGTAAGTGGTGGCATCACTGACCCCGAGGTCGAGGACCTGCACGCTGCCGGGACGTTCGCCGGTGGCAACTTCCCGGGCACTTTGCGCGACTTGATCCGCGTTGCCGGGCCCGGCCACCAGGATGCTCACGGAACGGTTGAGCACCTGGTCCACTCCGTCCAGCACCAGATCCTGGTCATGCGAGGTCAGTACGGTGGCAGTGACCTTGTAGCGGCCACCTAGTACTGATCCGACATCGATCGGGTGGGACACGGGTTCCTCCTAGACAGTCCGGGAGCTGCTGGACTAATCGCTTCAGCAGTGACCGCACGCCGCCCGGCAAGCCGGTAGAACCCGTGGTCTGCAACTCCCCTTATTAGTCTTCGATCCTAGCCGATGCACTGTCCCGGCCACGGAAGCACGGCCCCGAGTACCCCACCTGTTCGTATTATTTCTTCTCACCGCCGAAAGGGACATCGGGGCTGTGGCCCGCGGGGCCGGGCTCCTCCTCGGCAGGTAGGGACCCGCCCTCCGGTCCAGCGCGTCCGCTCCGTTCATCGCGTTCGTCCAGGTCGGGCCCGGCGCGGAAGGACGCGGCGTCGAATTCCCCCGAGATTCTCGGAATAAGGCCCGTATCTACGGATACGGTCGCTCTTTCCGGCCGGGGCCGCGCCGCTGCGGGGATGTCTGAAAGATCTGCGGACCCGGACTCTCCGGCCGGCCGGCGGCGCAGCCGGGTCAGCAGCGGCTGCAGCAGGTCGCTGAGCTCAGTCACGCGGAACAACTTCAAAAGGAGCAGGTAGGCCGCCAGCATGACGGGACCGACGACGGCGATCGTCACCAGAGCCGCGATGGGTGAGCTCCAGGCAAAGCCCTCCCTGTTGTAGCTTCCCAGCAGCCACAAAGCGCCGGCTCCGGTGAGGGCGGAACCCAACGCGGCATAGCCCATCCGGATATAGGCGTTGGCGATCCGTGGACCGTCGAGATGCCCGAGAAGCCGCCGCAGGAAGATCGCACTGACGATCACGGAGAGGATATTACCGCCGGTGTAGAGCGCGGCGATGGCGAAAATGATCTGATCGAATGGGAGAAACTGGATGGAGAAGGCGGCAACAACGTTGACGAGGGCCAGCACCAGTTGAATGAAGAACGGCGTCCGGGCATCCTCGTTGGCATAAAACACCCGGGACATCATGAAGTTGGCGCTCATGAACGGTGTGCTGAGAGCCAAAATGGTCAGGGTTTGCGCCAGCATGACGCCGTCCTGGGGCACATTGCCGGAGAAGAACATCCCCAGCGGTCCCGCGAGGGCGAAGAGGGCCAGTGCCCCGAACACCGTCGCCACGGCCATGGTGCGCAACCCGCGGGAGAGCGCGTCGCGCAGCGCTGCCTGGTCGCCGTCCTGTGAGGCACGGGTCATCCGGTTGAACAGCACCGTGGCCAGGGACAGGGCGATGATGGAGTGCGGGAGCAGGTAGAGCTGGCTCGCCACTTCGAGCACAGCGTTCCCCGGCAAAGACTTCGCCGCCGGATCGCCGGCCTGTTCCAGCCGGAGCCGTTCCGCTCCCGGGATCGTGGCGATGCGCATGACATACAGGAATGCCAACTGCCCGACGGCGGCCGTTGCCAGAGTCCAGACACTGAGCTTGGCGGCCTGGCCCAGACCCACGCCCCGCCAGCCGAATCGAGGCCGGAGACCGAGCCTGAGGCGGAAGACAGGGACCAACAAGATGGCGGTCTGGGCCATTACGCCGATGGTGGAGAACCCGGCCACGAGCAGGGTCTGGGTGGAGTTCCAGGTATCAAGAGTATGGGGATTGACCGCGTTGGTTCCCATAATGCCGATGAACATGCCCAATCCGGCAATGGCGACAATGTTGTTGAGGATGGGCGCCCACATCGCAGGCCCGAAGGCGCCATGGGCGTTAAGGACCTGGGTCAGCAGGGCGTAGAGGCCGTAGAAGAAGATCTGCGGCAGGCACCAGAAAGCGAACGTGACCGCGAGGGCCTTCTGTTGCGGCGAGTAGCCCTGAGTGGTCAGTTGGATAACCCACGGTGCCAGCAGGGTGACCAGCAGCGTGAGGGTCAAGAGGATCAGGACTGCCAGAGTCAGCAGCCGGCTGATGTAGTCCGCTCCCCTGTCCGGGGCCTTGCTTGCCTTGATGATCTGCGGCACCAGGACAGCATTGAACACCCCGCCGGCAACCAGCAGGAAAATCAGGTTCGGCAGGTTGTTCGCGTTGATGAAGGTGTCGTTGACGGTGGAGCCCAGGCCGAGGGCGGCCGCCAGCATCCAGGTCTTGGCGAATCCCAGGAAACGCGAAACCAGCGTTCCTGCAGCCATGATGGCACTGGAACGGACTTCTCCGGATTGGACGGCTTTGGAATCGGCAGGACCGGGGGGCGCGGGGGTGGGTTTGGCGGATGACATTGTCTTCATCGTCTCACCCGGGCAGGGCAAAAGGTGCTATCCACATCCCGCTCGCAGGCCCGCGTGGCCCTAGCGGCGCTCCGGAAGTACTTCCTTGGCGAGGTCGGCGATGCGGCGCTCGTTCGGGAAGGACAACTTCCGTGCCAGTTCGTTGATGGGAACCCAGGCGACGTCGACGGCTTCCTTGTCCGGATCGTTCTCGATGGTCAGTTCCCCGCCGGTGGCCTGCAACAGATAGTGGTGGACGGTTTTATGGACGCGGTGCCCGCTGACCGTGAACCAGTAGTCGATGCTGCCCAGCGGCGCGAGGATCTTGCCCTCGATGCCGGTTTCCTCCGCGATTTCACGTACGGCGGCTTCCTCGTTGCTTTCCTTGCCTTCCGGATGACCTTTCGGCAGGCACCATTCCAGCCGCCCGCCGCGGTTTAGGCGGGCAATGATCGCCACGCGGAGTTCGGCGTCGGAAGTATCCACGACGACGCCGCCGGCAGAGATTTCCTCCACAGTGGGAAGGGAGGCCTGCCCGGAGTGCTGCACCGGCGCGACATTTGCACCGATTGCCGAGGGCAACGGTGCGTTTGTCCTCCTGCCAGGAGCGCTCGGTACGGGATGGGCCATGAAGTCCACTCTAACGACTCTTGTCCGCACTTGATGACCTAAACATGACAGGAAAGTGGACGGCCGGGAAAGTGGATTGCCCCTGCCACCCACATCTTCGACGCCAGCGGCCGGACTTCAGAAGGGTTCGGTGTGGTGCTGGCCGGGATTTCTGACAAGCTTAAGAAACTATGGCGCATGCACATCACCAGACTGACCCGCACACTGTTGACTTCCAGGTAGACCCGGTGGTCCTCGAGCTGGGGCAGCGGTTCGTGGATGCCGGCCACGAGCTGTCCCTGGTGGGCGGACCCGTCCGCGATCTCTTCCTGGGCCGGATCTCCCCTGACCTGGACTTCACCACCGATGCCACCCCGGACCAGACGGTGGCCCTGATCAAGAAGTGGGCTGATAACTTCTGGGAGATCGGGCGTGCCTTCGGCACCATCGGAATGCGCAAGGCCGGCTTTCAGATAGAAATCACCACCTACCGCGCCGAGGCATACGATCACGACTCCCGCAAACCCGTCGTCGCGTTCGGAAAGTCGCTGACGGATGACCTGCTGCGCCGTGACTTCACCATCAACGCAATGGCGTTGCGCCTGCCGGCACTGGAGCTTGTGGATCCGTTCGGCGGGGTCCGGGACCTTCATGGGTCGATCCTGGCCACCCCGGGAGCACCCGAATCCTCCTTCTCCGACGATCCGCTGCGCATGATGCGCGCGGCGCGGTTCGCCGCGCAGCTGGGGATCACGGTGCACGAGGATGTGCGTGCCGCAATGTCCAGGATGGCGGAAAGGATCACCATGATTTCCGCCGAACGCGTTCGTGAGGAGCTCGTCAAGCTCATTTGCGCGGCGCACCCGCGGGCCGGGGTTGACTTGCTGGTGGACACGGGACTGGCCGATTTCGTGCTGCCCGAGGTTTCCGCCCTGCGCCTGGAGTCCGATGAACACCACCGCCATAAGGACGTCTACCAGCACTCGCTCCAGGTCCTGGAGCAGGCGGCCGCACTCGAAACGGCTGACGACGGTGCTGTGCCCGCTCCAGATTTCGTGTTGCGGTTTGCGGCGTTGATGCACGACGTCGGGAAGCCGGCCACGCGCCGTTTCGAACCGGGCGGCGCGGTGAGCTTCCGGCATCACGACATGGTCGGGTCCAAACTGACAACAAAACGAATGAAGGCGCTGCGGTTCGACAATGACACCACGAAGGCTGTTGCCAAGCTGGTGGAGCTGCACATGCGTTTCTACGGCTACGGCGACGCCGGCTGGAGCGATTCCGCCGTCCGCCGTTACGTCACCGACGCCGGTCCGCTCCTGGAACGCCTGCACCGGTTGACCCGTTCGGATGTGACCACCCGCAACCAGCGCAAGGCTGAGCGGCTCGCCTTTGCTTATGACGATCTTGAAGCGAGGATTGCTGCCCTGCGCGAGCAGGAGTCCCTCGAAGCTGTCCGGCCGGACCTGGACGGCGGCCGGATCATGGAACTGTTGGGACTCAGGCCCGGCCCCGTCGTAGGGCGTGCCTACAAATTCCTGCTGGAAGAACGGATGGAACACGGCCCGTTGGATCCGGCCGTGGCCGAGGCCAAACTGCAGGAATGGTGGGCGGCCCAGCCCGAGTCCGCCTCCGCACTCTCAACTGAGGAGTCCTAAGTGATCGAATCTGCTAACAGCCCCCGCCCGCAGCTGTGGATTCTCCGGCACGGCGAAACCGAGTGGTCCAAAAGCGGCCAATACACCGGGCTCACCGACCTCCCGCTCACGGTCGAAGGCGAACAGCAGTCCGTGGAGGCCCGCAAGGTGCTCGATGCCGTCGACTTTGACCTGGTCCTGACGTCCCCTCTGCGGCGGGCCCGCCGGACCGCAGAGCTGGCAGGCTTTCCCGATGCCGAGCTGGAGCCGCTCGCCGTCGAGTGGGACTATGGCGACTATGAAGGCATCAGTTCGGACCTTATCCGCAAGGACAACCCGGAGTACCTGGTCTGGACGCACGGGGTGCCGAACGGCGAAGCCCTCGACGACGTCGCCGCGCGCGCGGACAAAATTGTGGCGCGGGTACTGGAATCCGGCCTGGACAACGTCCTGGTCGTGGCCCATGGGCACTTCTCCAGGATCCTGACCGCGCGGTGGCTGGGGCTGGATCCGCACGAAGGGCGGCACTTCGTCCTGGGAACGGCAAAAGTCTGCACGCTCGGCTGGGATAAGAAAACTCCGGCAGTGGTCCGGTGGGGACTATAAATGAGGTTTAGAAAAGACTTCAGAAAAGTTTATTAGTTCGGTGGCCAACCGCTCCATTCTTTGACTAGCGGACGGATGCATTCCGTCACCGACACACCGGCCTCTGACGCTGAACCGCGCCCTCACACCCGCCGGGCTGTCTCCTGACCTTCAGTTTCCGGCCAGGCTTCCGCGATGAGGGATCCAGGGCCCGAACCAGAGCTCCATCGACACTGACTGTCTCAGTCGTAACGTGAGACCTGCCAGGCGGAGCCATGCGGCTGCGCCGTATCCCCGAAGTTCGGAACCCGGCTTCTTGTTGGGATCCTGTCCCCTGCGTCCCGGAGCCATTCTTTCGTCCGACGTGACGATTGCCAGTATCACCACCCAGCCACGCATCCCGTGCGGCCGGGGGGAGGTGACCACCATGAAGCAGCAACTCTGGAGAGTCCTGCGGCACCTGAGGCCCCCGGCCCGCCGCCCCCGCGGTTCAGCGGACAACTCCTCGATCAGAGGCGTGAAGACGCCGTTCTTCTCATGCACCGCAACGGCCTCAGCCGTTGAGGCATCGTCAGCCATCGAGGGAGTACTGATGACTGACCTCGAAAATGGAACCCGGGCTGCCCGCGCGGCGACGCGTGGGCAGCCCACCCGTTATCGCCGGGCCGCCGCCCCTGCCGCCGCCCGCGCCGGCACAGCGCGGCAAGCCGGTGTTGCCCCGGTAAGCTCGGGGACATGCAGGAGACAAAGCCGCCGGACCACCGCACACGTGTCCGGCTGGTCATCCCGAGCCGCAGCGATCCCCTGCTGCGGAACTTTACGGAACTGGTCGGGGGACCGATGGGCCGCCGTTCAGCCCCCGGCGCGGTCTCCCCTGGATTTTTCACCGTGGAACGCGTCCTGATCCTGATGACCGTCATAGCAGCCGCGATTGGCATTGTCTTCAAGTCCTACTGCCGGGTCAACGGCTGGGAAACCCCGGGGCAGTTCTATGCCACCTGCTATTCGGATTTTCCGGAGCTGTTCAAGAACCGCGGGCTCGGGGCGGGTGCCTTCCCTTTCATCACGCAGGGAGCGTTGTTCGAATACCCCGTCCTCATGGGGTTTATCGCCGGCGCCACGGCCCTGTTGGTCCCCGGAGGGGACGTCTCCGCCGGCCGGATCCTGGCCTACTTTGACCTGAACGCCGCCCTGATCGCTGCCGTCTGGATCATTACGGTGCTCGCCACGGCACGGATGGCCCGGCGTCGGGCCTGGGACGCTGCCATGGTGGCCGTGGCCCCCGGGATGATCCTGGCCGGGACCATCAACTGGGACATGTGGGCTGTGGGACTGTTGGCCCTGGGCATGTACTGCTTCTCGCGCAATAAGCTCGTCCTGGCAGGGGTCTTCATTGGACTCGGCACCGCAACCAAGCTTTACCCCGTACTCATCCTCGGAGCCATCTTGCTCCTGGCCCTGCGGACCGGCCGGATCCGTGTCCTTCTGATCACCGCCGGCGCCGCGGCCGCTGCCTGGCTGGCGGTCAACGTCCCTGTCGCCCTCGCCAACCCTGCGGGCTGGCGGTATTTCTACCAGTTCACCGAAGACCGGCCCGCCGGCTACAGCTCGCCGTGGTTTGCCTACAACCTCGTCGCCGGACGGCTGGGCTGGCTCCCCCTCGAAGCCGCGGTGGTCAACACCCTGGCCCTGAACCTGTTTGTGCTGGCCTGCGTGCTGATCGGGATTCTGGCCCTGACGGCGCCGCGGCGGCCCCGGCTGGCGCAGCTGGTTTTTTTGATCGTGGCCGCGTTTATCCTGACCAACAAGGTCTACTCTCCCCAATTCGTCATCTGGCTCATCCCGCTGCTTGCCCTCGCCAGGCCGCGCTGGCGTGACTTCCTGATCTGGCAAACCTTCGAGGGTCTGCACTGGGCGGCAGTCTGGCTGTATCTGGGGCAGGTGACGAGCGGCGGGGTGTCACAGCACAATATAGATATGCCCTATTACGTACTCGCCGTGGTCTTCCACATGATCGCCATCGGCTACTTGATGACCCGGGTCGCATGGGACCTCTGGGAGCCCCGTTACGACGTAGTCCGCCGTTCCGGGATGGACGATCCGCAGGGCGGGCCGTTTGCGGGCGTTCCGGACCGGTTGCGGGTAGACCCGCTCCGTCCCTCCGCATCCGTGCTGCCCTGGCGTAAGGCGGCCGCGCATGCCTGATGTCGCCGTTGTTGGATCAGGACCGAATGGGCTCGCTGCCGCCGTGACACTGGCACGTGCCGGACTAAAAGTGCACGTTTACGAGGCCGCACCATCGCCGGGCGGCGGGTTGCGCACAACGGAGCTCATTGAACCCGGGCACTTTCATGATGTCTGCTCGGCGGTGCACCCAATGGCCCTGGCCTCACCGTTCTTCCGGGACTTCGAGCTATCCCGGCGGATCCGGCTCGAAGTTCCAGAGGTCTCCTACGGCACCCCGCTCGACGGCGGACGGGCCGCCCTGGCCTACCGCTCACTGGAGCAAACAGCCGCGGGTCTGGGACGCGACGGGACGGCGTTCAGGCAGCTCATGGCCCCGCTCGTCCAGCACGCGGACGGCATCACAGACCTGACACTGAACCAGCTCCTACGTATTCCGCGGGACCCGGTGGCGGCCGCTCTCTTCGGCGCCCGCGTCCTGGAGCAGGGTTCACCGCTCTGGGGTGCAAGGTTCCGCGAAGACCTCGCGCCCGCGCTGCTGACCGGCGTCGCTGCGCATGCGGTGTCCCGGCTGCCAGCGCTGGCGGCCGCCGGAGCCGGACTTATGCTCGGCACGCTGGCCCATACAGTCGGCTGGCCCGTACCGATCGGCGGCTCCGCGGCCATTGCGGGGGCGATGATCGCCGACATCGAGGCCCACGGCGGAGCGGTGGAGACCGGCGCACGGATCGGATCCCTGGCGGAGCTGCCTCCGGTGCAGGCCACGTTGCTCGATGTGGCGCCGCCGGGACTCCTGCGGCTGGCAGGCGGCAAACTTCCGGAGCGGTACGGCCGCGCCCTCGAATCGTTCCGGTTCGGCGACGGGGCCTGCAAGGTTGACTTCATCCTTTCTGGACCGGTCCCCTGGACAGCGCCCGGGCTGGCCGACGCCGGCACCATCCATGTGGGCGGAACCCGCGCGGAAATGGCGGAAGCGGAGAATCTCGTCGCCGCCGGCCGGCATCCCGACCGCCCGTACGTCCTGGTCTCCCAGCCGTCGCGTTTCGACGCCGGACGGGCGCCTGCGGGGCGGCACATCCTGTGGAGCTACTGCCACGTCCCGGCAGGTTCCACCGTGGACATGGCCGAGGCCGTCATAGCCCAGCTGGAGCGGTTCGCTCCCGGGTTCCGTGACCTCATCGTCGGCCACCACGTCACGACGGCGGCTGGTCTGAGCCTGTACAACGAGAACTACGTCGGCGGGGACTTCAGCGCCGGACTGATGGATCTGCGCGGCCTTCTTCAGCGGCCCGTGGTTGGTCCCGTTCCCTGGCGCACGCCCTTGCCCGGCGTATACCTGTGTTCCTCCTCAACTCCGCCAGGCCCCGGGGTGACGGGGATGCCGGGATATCATGCCGCCAAATATGCCCTAAGAGACATATTTGGTTTGGCCGTCCCACGCCTGGGACTCTAGGACCCTCAGCACCTCAAGCGGGGACGGCATCGGCCGGCCGCGGTGCGCAGAGTGCGCCATCGAGCATGCTGGCCACCGTATCCGTCAGCGGGACAAGACCGGTGTCGTGCGTGACCATCACGGTGGCCACCCTGAACTCATCGGTCACCTGGCGCAGCAGTTGCACAATGGCCTCGCTTCGCTCCTGATCCAGAGCTGCCGTGGGTTCATCCACCAGGAGCACAACGGGGTCTCCCATGAGGGCGCGGGCGATGTTCACCCGTTGCCGCTGGCCGCCGGATAGTTGGTGGGGGCGCTTGCCCGCGACCGAAGCCAGACCGACAAGGTCCAGGAGTCCCGCGGCACGGCCGGACGCCTCACCTGCCGAGTTGCCGCGCAGGTGCTCAGCGATCACCAGTTGCTCCAATGCCGTCAGGGACGGCAGCAAATTCGGCTGCTGGAAGATGATGCCGATCCGGTCCCGGCGCAGGGAGGCGCGGCCCGCATCGGAAAGCAATCCTGCGTCCGCCCCGCCTATGACCACCCTGCCCACTGTGGGCTTGACGAGCGTTGCGGCCACTGCCAGCAGGGAGGATTTGCCTGATCCGGAGGGGCCCACAAGGGACAGGAATTCCCCCGGAGCGATGTGCAGGCTAACGTCGTCAAGGGCCTTGAGCGTGCCATCACCATCGGGGTACTCGAGGGTGACGTGGACGAGGCTAAGAGCGCTATTCACTGTATATGCCTTTCAAAGAATGTTTAGGGATTTTGGCGGCGGGTCAGTTGCCACCGAGGGCCAGCAGCGGGTCCACCCGGGTAACGCCGCGGGTTGCCAAGGCGGCGCCCGCCAGTCCCAGGACGACGATGCCCGCGACGGGGAGCACAGTAGTGTTCGGCGTCAGCAAAAACGGGACAGCCCGGGAAGCGAAGGCTCCGCCCGCTATGCCAACTGCACCGCCGGCCGCGGCCCCGGTGAGGAGCACGATCGCTGCCTGGACCATGGCGTCCCGGAGCACATAGCCGGAAGACCCGCCAAGGGCCTTGAGGACGGCGATGTCACGGGTTCGCTGCACCGTCCATACAGTCAGGAAAGCCACGATGACGAGAGCGGAGATTCCGTAGAGGAAGGCCTGCATGAGCAGGAGGGACCCGTTTTCGCTTTTGTAGGACCCGAGCGCCTGGAAGGAGCCGTCGCGGGTGGTACTGAGGGTGCCGGCCGCTGTGTTTGTGGCGGCGGTGCCGGGGGAATGTCCGGTATCGGCGGTGACGGCAATGACGGTCGCTGCCGCGCCGGCAGCGTCGATGTGGGCGAGCGTCCGCCAATCGGCGAGGGTGGTCCAGATAACTCCTGTGTGGGCGTACCACTGATCCGGGACCACGGAAGAAACCGTCAACGCCGTGCCGCCGATAGTGGCCCTGCTGCCGGCCTGCAGTCCAAGGTCCCGGGCGAGGCTGGAGCCGACCACCACCGTTCCGTCGACCACGGGTGCGGGCGCCAGGCCGCTCCCCTCGGTTCCGAAGACGGCCACGCTGGCCGTCCCGGTGGGCGTGCCGGTGGTGCCCACCGCCTGGAAGCGGCTCTGGCTGATGCCCAGCAGTTCGGCCCGCGCGACTCCTTCCGCGCCGGACCATACCGACAATTGTCCGCGGGTCACCTCTGACTCGGTGAAGGAAGCTTTGGCGCTGCCGCCGGCCGGAGCTCCGAAGACAATCTGGTCAGCCGGTAAGGCGGCGAGGGCGGATATGGACTGATTGCCGAGGCCGGCGGTGAGCCCGGACAACAAGACGAGCAGCACGGTGATGAGCGCGACGACTCCGCCCATGAGCAGGAAACGGCCTTTGGCGAAGCGAAGATCGCGGATAGCGAGATACATAGGGGTCCTTCTGCTGGGGGGCGTCTTCTTGTTACAAGCCTCCGGCGGCGGGACCGGGCGGGCATCGCCCGCACGGTTGGGGCTGGACGCCGGAAAGGTTGAACCGCGGGTCATACAAAAGGTTGATCGTGGCGTCAGGGCAGGGTCCGCCGGCCGGAAACGGACCGGTGCGGGCTACGCTGAAAACATGTTTGGGAACGCGGACGGCCCGCCGGCCGGCGCGCCGATGGCAGGCGGGAGTAACGCGGACGTGATTCTGCGCGTTCTGCGGGTGTGCCTGCACAGCGGTTTCGCCATTTTGCTGTTCGTCGCCTGCGTGCGGCTGCTGGGCGAGGGTCTTCCGGGCACGGGCTGGTTCGCCCCGGCCACCGCCTTGGTGCTCGCCGCCGTCTACCTGCTGGGCACCGTCCTGGAGAAACACCACGCCACCGATCCGTCCCGGTTCGATCCTCGACCGTACTCGGGCCTGTGGCTGGGAATGGTCTGCCTCCTCTGGCTGCTGCTGATCTGGGCCAGCGCCGACTTCGTTTGGTTGGCCTTTCCGCTGTTCTTCCTGCAGCTGCATGTGTTGGATCTGCGCCTGGCCCTGCCAGCGATCGCGCTCAGCACCGTGCTGGTGGTGGCGGCCTTGTGGTTTCACAACGCCAGCAAGGACGGGAGTGCCCTGCAACTACCCATGGTGCTGGGACCGGCATTCGGGGCGGCCTTTGCGGTGGTCACCGGCCTGGCCTACCGGGCGCTCTACCTGGAGGCCGAGAACCAGCGGCTCGCCGCTGAGGAACTGCGCCGCACCCGGGCCGAACTTGCCCGCAGCCAGCATGAAGCCGGGACCCTGGCCGAGCGGACCCGGCTGGCCCGCGAAATCCACGACACGCTGGCCCAGGGGTTCTCCAGCATCGTGCTGATGGGCCGTTCGGCGGAGAAATCACTCGACGACGGGGACGCCGCCCTGGCCCGGGAGCGGCTCCGGACGGTGCAAGAGACCGCTTCGGCAAACCTGGCGGAGGCTCGCAACTTTGTCCGCGGCCTGCAGCCACCCTCCCTGGCGGGTGGCCCGGCCGGGGACCCGGCGGAGAACCCGACGCAGGACCCCCTGGTGGAAAGCCTGCGCCGGCTCTGCGAAAAAACGGAAACCGAGGCGGCCGCCCGCGGGGCCCGGTTGCGCTGCCGCTTCGACCTCGAAGGAGCCCCCGTGGAGCTGCCGAACCAGTACCGCACCACCCTGCTCCGGGCCGCGCAGGCAAGCCTCGCGAACGTGTGGGTACACGCCCGGGCGCGCACCGCCGTCGTCACCCTGTCGTTTCTGGGCAGCGAGGTAGCGATGGATATTTACGACGACGGGGCAGGGTTTGATCCCGTTGCTGTCGCGGCGGTCTCCAGCCGCGCGGATGGCTCGGGTTTCGGGCTGACGTCGCTCCGGGAACGGGTGGCGGCACTTGCCGGCCGGCTGGATGTTGAATCCGCACCCGGTGAAGGAACTGTCGTGGCTATCCGCCTCCCGCTCGGGGATGCTGCGGTGGGGAAGGAGTCATGAACGATATCCACGTGCTGTTAGTCGATGACCATCCGGTGGTCCGGGCCGGGCTTCGCGCCATGCTGGGCGATTTCGAGGGCATCGCCGTGGTGGCCGAGGCAGCCGACGGCGGAGCAGCGCTGGCGGAGCTGTCGCGGCTCCAAACCCTTGGCGAGCCGGTCGACGTCGTTCTCATGGACCTCCAGATGGGCGCCGGTATGGACGGCGTCACGGCGACCGGCAGGATCAAAGCTGGACTCGCAGGCCTGCCGTCCCCGCCCGTGCTGATCCTCACCACCTACGACTCGGACGCGGACATTCTCGCCGCAGTGGAGGCCGGCGCAAGCGGCTACATGCTCAAGGACGCCCCGCCGGAGCAGATCCGCCAGGCTGTGCTCTCCGCCGCGGCGGGCCAGACCGCGCTGGCCCCCGAAGTGGCCGCCCGGCTGATGGGCCGGATCAGGAATCCCGAACCGGTCCTGTCCGCCCGGGAAATCCAATTACTGGAACTCCTGGCCACGGGGCTGGGCAACCGGGCCATCGCCAAACAGCTGTTCATTTCCGAGGCAACGGTCAAAACGCACCTGGTGCACATTTACGGCAAGCTCGGGGTGGACAACCGTACAGCGGCGATCGCCGTAGCATCCCAGCGCAGGATCATCCGGCGCTTCTGAGTCCGCCCGCCGCTGCTGCGTTCAGGCCGCCGGCGGGGACCATGTGACAAGGGAATTGTCCGGCGTTCAGGGCATAATGGCGCGATGGGGAACTCATCAAAACTTTCACTGGCCCTGGTTGGGCTCATTCTTGGCGGCTCGTTGGTGGGCTGTTCCGACGGCCGCGCCGGCGCGCAGGATGCGGCAAAGCAGCTTGCTGCCGCCGTCGCGGCTCTCGACATCGGGGCTGTGCCGTTTGAGGGCAAGGAGTCCACGGCAGCGGACGGTCAGCTCAAAGAAGTGTTCAAAGCACTGAACCCGGTCAAGCCCGCCGTGGACAGCGGTGAGCTGACGCTCGACAAGGACACCGCCACGGTCCCGTTGAACTATGTCTGGAAGATCGGCTCAGGGGAGTGGAAATACACCACGTCCGCCCTGCTGAAGAAATCCGGGGACACGTGGGTCACCGTCTGGAGCCCGCAGCTTCTGGTGCCGGAGCTGGCTGAAGGGGAAGTCCTCGGCACGGCGACCGACACCCCGCAGCGCGCCGACATCCTGGGCGCAGGGGACACCAAGCTGGTCACCTACCGGTCAGTGGTGAGCGTCGGCATCGACAAACCCCTGCTGGCCGCCGCCGATCCGGCTCCGCCTGCCACCGAACTCGCACAGCTGGTAGGCGTGGACCCCGCGGCCTACGTCCAGCAGGTCCAAGCGGCCGGCCCTGAGGCCTTCGTCCCGGCCATCACCCTGCGCGAGGACGGCCGGACCATCACGGACGATCAGATCGCTGCGATCCGGGGGGCGCGCGCCATCGCAGACTCCCAGCCCCTCGCCCCCAGCCGCGGCTTTGCCCGGGCCCTGCTGGGCACCGCGGCCGAGGCGAATGCCGAACAGATTGAGCAATCCGGCGGGGCGCTCACGGCAGGAGAGATCACAGGCACCGGCGGACTGCAACAGCAGTACGACGCGCAGCTTCGCGGCAGCGACGGCACCCAGATCTTTGCCCAACTGACCGGCCTGACCGCTGAGCAACGGCAGGGCCTGGCCAACGGCGGCCGCCGGGTCCTGTTCCAGGCGCCGATGGTACCCGGGACCCCGTTGAAAACCACCCTCGACCCGAACCTGCAGCAGCTGGCCGAGGACGTGCTGGGCAAGGTGGGCCCGGCGTCGGCCATCGTGGCGCTCCGGCCCTCCAGCGGCGCCGTCCTCGCCGCCGCCTCCGGACCGGGCAGCAACGGCTACGACACCGCCCTGCTGGGCCAGTACGCCCCCGGTTCCATCTTCAAAGTTGTGGATTCACTGGCCATGATCCGCGACGGCATGACTCCGGATTCCCTGGTGGAGTGCCCGGCGACGCTTTCCGTCGATGGCCGGACTTTTAAGAACGCCGAAGGATATCCGGCCTCCTCCCTGGGATCCGTGACGTTGCGCGATGCCTTCGCGCACTCCTGCAACACCGCGTTCATCAACGCCCGCGACGCGGTCACCCAGGCCCAGCTCGAGTCCGCTGCCACGTCGCTCGGCGTGGCAGTGGATGCCCCGTCGCTGGGCGCTTCGGCGTTTTTGGGTTCGGTTCCGGGCGATGCCTCCGGTACCGAACACGCCGCCTCAATGATCGGCCAGGGCAAGGTGCTGATGTCCCCCCTCGCTGCCGCCATCATGGCAGGCTCGGTCGCCAAGGGCGCCCCGGTCGCTGCGCAGCTCGTGGTGAATCCCGGCGCGGCAGCCGGAGCCGCAGGGCCCACCGCGTCGGCAGCTGCTGCATCAACGCCGGCCGCTGCGGCACCACCTTCCTCAGCCCCCGCGCCGGCCAAGGCATCCGGCACACCCGTGACGGCGGCGGAAGCCACCGCCCTGGCGGACATGATGCGTGCAGTGGTCACCTCCGGGCATGCCGGCTTCCTGGCCGCTGTTCCCGGAGCGCCGGTGGGGGCGAAGACCGGAACCGCGGAGTTCGGTGACGAGAACCCGCCCAAGACCCACGCCTGGATCGTAGCCGTTCACGGCGACCTCGCCGTTGCCGTCTTCGTCGAAGAAGGCGGCCTCGGCGCCACCGTTTCTGGCCCGTTGCTCAAGGAATTCCTCACCGCCGCGGGCTGAGCGCCGGCGGATCGGGGCCGCGGGGACGGCCGTGGGAGGATGGAACCGTGGCTCATATTGACGTTTCCAACATCGATTACTTCCTCTCCGACGGCACCCAGCTGCTCAACGGCGTGACCTTCAAGGTTCCGGACGGCACCAAGACGGCGCTGATTGGTCCCAACGGAACAGGCAAGACGACGTTGTTCCGGATTATCTCCGGCGATCTCATCGCCGACGAAGGCGTCATTGGGCGTTCCGGGAATATGGGCATCATGCGCCAGTTTGTCGGTCAGGTCCGGGACGACTCCACCGTCCGCGACCTCCTGGTCTCGGCTGCGCCTCCCGCCCTCGCGGCCGCCGCCCGCGCCGTGGACGACGCGGAACTGGCGATGATGGAGTACGACGACGAGCCCACCCAGATGACGTATGCGCAGGCGATCGTGGACTGGGGGGACGCCGGGGGCTACGACGTCGAAACGGTCTGGGACGAAGTCTGCATGGCCGCCCTCGGTCTGCCCTTTGACCGGGCACAGCACCGGCCGGCGTCGACCCTTTCCGGCGGTGAGCAGAAGCGGCTGGTGCTGGAGGCGCTTTTCGCCGGCCCCGATGAGTTGCTGCTCCTCGACGAGCCCGATAACTACCTCGACGTTCCCGGCAAGCGCTGGCTGGAGGCGAAGCTGAACGAGTCGAAGAAGACGGTGTTCTTCATCAGCCACGACCGGGAACTGCTGAACAACGCCGCGGGCCGCATCGTCACCCTGGAGCCGGGCATCAACGGCGCCGGGGCCTGGATCCACGGCGGCGGTTTCGGGTCCTACGTGGACGCCCGGGCCGACCGGAACGCCCGCTTCGAGGAGCTTCGGAAACGCTGGGACGAGGAGCACATCAAGCTCAAGGAACTCGTCAACATGTACAAGAACAAAGCCGCGTTCCGCTCCGACATGGCCAACCGGTACCACGCTGCCCAGACCCGGCTGGCGAAGTTCCTCGAAGCCGGTCCGCCCGAGGCCCTGCCGATCGAGCAGAACGTGCAAATGCGGCTCAAGGGCGGCCGGACCGCCAAGCGTGCCATCGTGGCGGAGAAGCTGGAACTCACGGGGCTGATGAAGCCTTTCTCGACCGAGGTCTGGTTCGGTGACCGGGTGGGGGTCCTGGGCTCCAACGGTTCAGGGAAGAGTCACTTCCTGCGCCTGCTGGCCACCGGCGGCACCGATCCCGAGCGGGAGCACCTGCCGGTGTCCGAAGTGGACATTGCCGAGGTCCCGCACGAGGGTACGGTAAAGCTCGGCGCCCGGATCCGGCCCGGTTTCTTCGCCCAGACCCATGTCAGGCCCGACCTCCTGGGCAAGACCCTGCTTGAAATCCTGCACCGCGGCGACGAACACCGCTCGGGGATGGGGCGCGAGGCCGCCGCCGGCGCGCTCGACGGATACGGGCTGGCCCCGCAATCGGAGCAAAAGTACGAATCCCTGTCCGGCGGGCAGCAGGCCCGGTTCCAGATCCTGCTGCTGCAACTCTCCGGCGCCACCTTGCTGCTGCTCGACGAACCCACCGACAACCTGGACCTGCACTCGGCCGAGGCACTGGAACGGGCCATCGACCACTTTGAGGGCACGGTCCTGGCCGTGACGCACGACCGCTGGTTCGCCCGGACCTTCGACCGCTTCCTGGTCTTTGGCTCCGACGGGAAGGTCTACGAATCGGCCGAGCCGGTCTGGGACGAAAAGCGCGTCGAACGCGCCCGCTAGCAGAACAGCTAACTGCTGGTGGGGTTACTGCGGCAGCAGTCCGGAGCTTTGCTCGGCCTCCGGCCCGGGGGTTCCACCCATGGCCGCGACCAGCCGTTCCCGGGCGCGCCCCAGGTGCTCGTCGAGCAGCACGGCGGCGGCGTCGCCCTCGCCTGACTCGATCAGCTCGAGGATTTTCTGGTGTTCTGCCTGGATCAAAGCGGTGTCCAGCAGATGCAGGGACTGGACCCGGACCATGCACAACCGCACCTCTCCCACCAGCGAGCGGTACATCCGGCTGATGCGTTCATTGCCGACGGCGTCAATCAGGCTGGTGTGGAACCGCATGTCCGGTTCGACGACGTCGATCGGAGCGCCGGTCTGCACGGCCGCGATGTCACGGTTGGCTTGCACCGCCGCTGCCGGCACGTCCCCCGTGCGTGCGAGGCGGCGGAGCACCTCGCTTTCCAGATAGGCGCGGGCGAGATAGATGTCCCGTACGGAGTCGGGGCCGAGCTCGACCACCCGGGCGGTCTTGTGGGTACCCCGGTCCAACAGACCCTCGGCGACCAGCTTCTCGATCGAAGCTTTCGCGGTCGGCCTGGCGACGTCGTAGGAAGAAGCGACCTCAGACTCCGTCAAGGCGTCCCCGGACCCCAGCTCCCCGGAAAAGATCCGGCTCCGCAGGTCCGAGGCCACCGCATCCACGATCGAGACTGCCGTAATTCGCCCGGCCACCGGGGCTCCTTCCCGTCAAGAGTTTCTTGAAGTACTCCCAATCCTGCCAGACAAGACAACAAACATCTCTTGACGTTCATGTGTACTTGTAAGACAATCAAAGGGCGCCACGGAGTTGTGACGCCTAACACAATCTGGAGACTCATGTTTCAGCAGATCCTCGACCCCATCGCAGGGTCCCTTGTGATTTCAGCGCTCTGCGCGGCGCTTCCTCTGCTTCTGCTCTTCGTCCTGCTGGGCGTTTTCAAGGTCAAAGCCCCCAAGGCCGCACTGGCCAGCCTGGCGCTTTCCCTGGTGCTGGCCGTCGTGGGATGGCAGATGCCGGTGAACCAGGCCCTGAGCGCCACCGCAGCCGGAATCTTCTACGGCCTGTTCCCCATTCTGTGGATCCTGGTCAACGCGCTGTGGATCTACCGGCTCACCGTGGCCACCCCCTGGTTCGAAGTGCTGGGACGGACCATCCGCTCCATTTCAAATGACCTGAGAATCCTGTCCATCCTCATTGCCTTCTGCTTCGGTGCCCTGCTGGAATCCCTGGCAGGCTTCGGCGCGCCGGTGGCCATCTCTGCGGCCATGCTGATGGCCGCAGGCATGAAACCGCTGAAATCCGCCGTGGTCTCGCTGCTGGCCAACACCGCGCCCGTAGCCTTCGGCGCCATGGCGGCGCCCATCATCGCCCTGAACGGCGTCACCGGCCTGCCGCTGCATGACCTGTCCTCCATGGCCGGCCGCCAGACGCCGTTCATCGCGTTGATCGTTCCGCTTCTGCTGGTTTTCATCGTCGACGGCCGCCGCGGCCTGAGGCAGACCTGGCCCGTGGCCCTCGTGGCCGGCGCCACCTTCGGCGTGGCCCAGTTTGTGACGTCCAACTTCTTCGCCGTGGAACTGACCGACGTCGTCGCCGCCGTCGTGACAGTCGCCGCCGTATTGCTGATGCTCAAGTACTGGCAGCCGAAGGAAATTATCGGGATGGAAGGCGCCGTTGAAGGCGCTGAGGACGCCGCGGCCGCCCCCGTCGCCCTGACGGCCGGCAGCGCCTCCCGTAGCGGCCGATCCGCCGTCGCCGGGACCGCTGCCCGTCATTCGGTCGGCACCGCGGCAGGCACCACGGTGCCGACGGATAATTCCCGGCCCGAACCCCGGCAGATCTGGATGGCAATCGCCCCCTACCTGATCATCATCGCGGTGTTCTCGGTGGCCCAGATTCCGTTCGTCAAGACCTGGCTCGGACAGGTCGGCAGCGTGAGCTTCGCCTGGCCCGGTCTGGACATCACCGATTCGGCCGGCAAGCCGGTTGCGGCCACCAAGTTCAAGCTCGACCACCTCAAGGCGACGGGCACCCTGCTGCTGTTTTCCGGGTTGATCACCCTGGCGATCTACAAGATTTCGGCCGCACAGGCCCTGCGGATCTACCGGGACACCGTTGTCCAGCTGCGCTGGACCATTGTCACCGTCACCGCCGTCCTTGGCCTGTCCTTCGTGATGAACCTGTCCGGCCAGACCACCAGCCTGGGCTTCGCGCTGGCTTCCGCAGGCAGCTTCTTCGCCATCCTCTCCCCGCTGATCGGATGGATCGGCGTTGCCCTCACCGGCTCCGACACGTCCTCCAACTCCCTGTTCGGCCAGCTGCAGGCCACTGCCGCGGCGCAGACCGGCCTGTCGCCGGTGCTGATGGCCGCGTCCAACTCCTCCGCCGGGGTGATGGGGAAGATGCTGTCACTGCAGAACCTGGCCGTCGCCGCTGCGGCCGTGGGCCTTGACGGCGCCGAGGGGACCCTGTTCCGCAAACTGATCGGCTGGAGCCTGGGCCTGCTGGCGCTCATCACCGTGCTGATCTTCCTGCAGTCCACCCCCGTCCTCGGCTGGATGGTCCCCTGATGGCGCCCCTGGACCTGGCGGGGCTCCGCTCGGCAGTGCAGGATCCCGCCCAGGTGAAGACCCGGGCGATCGACCTGCACGCCAACGCCCATGACGCCTCGCACTTCCTGCTCATACCGCAGGCAGTCGTCACGGCCGGGAACGCTGCCGAGGTCGGCGGGTTACTGCGCGCCAGCGCCGCCCAGGGCGTGCCGCTGACCTTCCGTTCCGGCGGAACAAGCCTCAGCGGTCAGGCCGTCACCGACGGCGTGCTGGTGGATGTCCGCCGGAACTTTCGGAATATTGACGTGCTCGACGACGGCGCGCGGGTGCGCGTCGAGCCCGGCGTCACCGTGCGGGCGCTCAACGCCAGACTTGCCCGCTACGGCCGGAAATTCGGCCCCGATCCGGCCAGCGAGGCGGCGTGCACAATCGGCGGCGTCGTTGCCAACAACTCCTCCGGCATGAACTGCGGCACTGTCGACAACACCTACCGCACCCTGGAATCCCTGACCGTGGTGCTGCCCTCCGGCACGGTGATCGATACCGGGGCGCCCGACGCCGACCGGAAACTCCGCGCCCTCGAGCCGGACCTCTACGCAGGGCTGGCCCGGCTGGCGGACCGTGTCCGGAACAACGCCGACTCCGTACGCCGGATCCGGCAGCAGTTCTCCATGAAGAACACCATGGGCTACGGGCTGAACTCCCTGCTGGACTTCCAGCGCCCGGTGGACATCATGGCCCACCTGATCGTCGGCAGCGAAGGCACCCTCGGGTTCGTGGCGGAGGCGGTGTTCCGCACCATCCCGCGGCTCCCGCACGCCGCGGCGGCCCTGCTGGTGTTCCCGGATCTCGAGGCCGCGAACTCAGCGCTGCCCGCGCTCGTCGAGACGGGCGCAGCCACGGTGGAGCTGATGGATGCACTGTCCCTCAAGGTGGGCCAGACGCTCAAGGGCACACCTTCCGTTGTGCGGGACCTGGCAGTGTCCGACCACGCTGCGCTGCTCGTGGAGTACTCTGCCGGCAGCGCGGCCCAACTGGCAGAACTCCGGCACCGTGGCGAGGGCGTCCTCCCTGGCCTCGGGCTGTCCGCCCCGGCCCGGTTCACCGGCGACTCACGCGAACGCGGCCAGCTGTGGCAGCTGCGCAAGGGCCTTTACGCCTCGGTCGCCGGAGCGCGCCCCCGGGGCACCACTGCGCTGCTGGAAGACATCGTGGTCCCCGTCCCGGTGCTGGGACGCACCTGCCGGGAACTGATCCGGCTCTTCGACAAATACAGCTACAGCAACAGCGTGATCTTCGGCCACGCCAAAGACGGCAACGTCCACTTCATGCTCACTGACGGCTTCGCCACCACGGCCGAACTGGACCGCTACAGCGCCTTCACCGAGGACATGGTGGACCTGGTCCTGGCGGAGGGCGGGTCGCTGAAGGCAGAGCACGGCACCGGGCGTGTTATGGCCCCCTACGTTCGACGGCAATACGGCGATGAGCTCTACGACGTCATGCGCACCATCAAGCAGCTCTTCGACCCCGCAGCGATGCTCAACCCGGGCGTGCTGATGGATGAAGACCCGCTGGCCCACCTGCGGCACATTAAGACGGTCCCGCCCGTCGCGGCGGAAGTGGACCGCTGCGTCTCCTGCGGTTACTGCGAGCCCGTGTGCCCGAGCAAAGACATCACCCTCACTCCGCGGCAGCGCATCGTCACGCTGCGCGCCATCGAATCCGCCCGGCTGGCCGGAGATACAGCGCTGGTCAAGGAGCTGGAGAAGGACTACGGGTACGAGTCCGTGGACACCTGTGCCGTCGACGGCATGTGCCAGACCGCCTGCCCGGTGGACATCAACACCGGGTCGCTCGTCAAGAGCCTGCGGACGGCCGGCGCCGGACCGCTCGCCAACGGCGCCTGGAACGCCGCCGCCAGGCACTGGGAAGGCGTCACCCGTGGCGCGTCCCTGGCGCTGACGGTGGTCCACAAGCTCCCTGCCGCCGCCATCGCACCGCCCAACAAGGCAGCACGGGCAGTGCTGGGAGCGGATACCGTGCCGCTGTATTCCGCCGAGCTGCCCGGCGGCGGGTCGGTGCGGAAGCGTCCCGCACCGGCAGGAGACGTTGATGCCGTCTATTTCCCGGCGTGTGTCGGCACCATGTTCGGCCCTGCAGGAGCAGAGCCGAACGCAGAGGAACGCGGCGTTCAGTACAGCTTCGAACAGCTCTGTGCCAGGGCCGGGCTCACCCTCCTCGTGCCGGCCGGTATTGACGGCCTGTGCTGCGGTACGCCCTGGTCCTCCAAGGGCATGGCCGCGGGCCAAACAACGATGCGGGAGAAAACCCTGGCCGCCCTGCGGGAGGCAACGCGGGATGGCGAGTTACCGATCGTATGTGACGCTTCTTCCTGCACTGAGGGCCTGCGCCAGGCCGTGGAATCGGAGCTGCCCGCGGCCGGGCAGCGTGCCCTGCGCATGGTGGACGCCGTGGACTTCGCCGCGGAACACATCCTGCCCCGGCTCTCTGACCACCGAAAGCTGGAGTCCCTGGCGCTCCACCCCACCTGCTCTTCCACCCGGATGGGCCTCAACGAGGCCCTCGGTGCCGTGGCCGGTGCCGTGGCCGAGCGGGTGGAAATTCCGGAAAACTGGGGTTGCTGTGCATTCGCCGGCGACCGGGGCATGTTGCACCCCGAACTGACCGCCTCGGCAACCGCGAAGCAGGCAGCGGAGGTCGCCGACATGGGCGCCGCCGCGCATGTGTCGTGCAACCGGACCTGCGAACTGGGCATGACCCGGGCCACGGGCGCCCAGTACCGCCACGTGCTCGAGGTGCTGGAGGAACTCACCCGCTGATCACGACGCTCCCTCAGGTCGTGCGCGTTCCACCCGACGAACCCGCAAATGGCGCGAAGGGTGGGTTGCCGGATGTGCGGGAGGGTTGTCGGTCTGGTTGCCGGATCTGCGGGAGCGTCGGGATGGAGCTGTGTGTACTTACCATTGGATGCGGGCAGCCCTGTGCCGAAGAACTTGACCAGCTCACCCAACACCCGGTGGAAGTAGTGATCGTATGACGAAGACGGCAACCCATCCGCAACTGAAGGCCGCAACCGCCGCGACCTTCCTCATTTTCGGAATCAACGGTCTCGTGTTCGCCAGTTGGGCCGCCCGCATCCCGGCCGTGACCGAGATACTGGGCATTTCCTCCGGACAGATGGGCACCCTGCTGCTGTGCGTGGCGGCAGGTTCACTGATTGCCCTGCCCACGGCCGGCCGCGTTGTCGGCCGGATCGGCACGGCCAGCGCTGTGCGCGCCGCCGGTCTTCTGGTGGCCCTGGCCGGTGGCGGCGTGGCATTGGCGCTGCTGGGCGGGTCCGTTCCGGGAACTGCGGCCGCGTTGTTCTTCTTTGGCATGGGCATCGGGCTCTGGGACGTATCCCAGAACATCGAAGGCGCCGACGTCGAGCACCAGCTTGGGCGCACCATCATGCCGCAGTTCCACGCGGCCTTCAGCGGCGGCGCCTTTCTCGGTGCCCTGATCGGCGCCGGCCTTGCGGGCCTGGGCGTCGGGCTTCCCGCGCACCTGCTGGTCATCGCCGTCGTCGTCGCCGCGTTGACTCTGGTTGCGCCCCGCTACTTCCTGCCACACCTGCCGGAGCCCGGCCCGGGGGCGGGGGAAACCAGGAAAGCGACTGCCGCGTCGGCCTGGCGGGATGGACGGACGCTGCTGATCGGCGTGGTGGTGCTGGGCGCGACGCTCACCGAAGGGGCGGGAAACGACTGGATCGCAAAGGCTGCCGTGGACGGGCTGGACGCCAGCGAGTCCGCCGGCGCGCTGCTCTTCGCCGTCTTCGTGCTGGCAATGACCGCGGTGCGCTTCTTCGGCGGCCGGGCTATCGACGCCTACGGCCGGGTGCCCGTGCTTCGGGCGAGCATGGCCGCCGCCGCCGCGGGCCTGGGCCTGTTCGTCCTGGCCGGAGACTTTTGGCTGGCTACCGCCGGGGCGGTGCTGTGGGGGGCAGGGGCTGCCCTTGCGTTCCCGATGGGCATGTCCGCCGCTGCCGATGATCCAGCGCACGCAGCCGCCCGGGTCTCGGTTGTCTCCACCATTGGGTATCTCGCGTTCCTGGCCGGCCCCCCGCTGCTCGGCTACCTCGGGGACCTGATGGGCATCCGGCTGGCCCTGCTGGCCATTGTCCTTCCAATCGTCGGTGCACTCCTGCTCGCCGGCGCCGCGAGGCCCTTGCGCACGGGCTAAGACCCTGCTCCGGCAGTAGGGTGGTCGGATGCGAAGCTTGCTGCGGAAAGTCAGGGGACGGCTTGGGGCATTCGACCGGAAGATCGTGCGTGGCGTTTCCGGCCTCCCCGGCGGAGACCATGACACCTTTTTCCGGCGTCTCTCCGCCGCGGCCAACCAGGGCAAGCTCTGGTTCGGCGTCGCCGCTGTGATGGGCCTCTTTCCGGGACGGACCCGGCGTGCCGCCCTGCACGGGGTGTTGGCGCAGGCGGTGGCCTCCGGGGTCACGAACCTGGTCTTCAAGACATTGTTGCCGCGGACACGGCCGCTCCCGGAACACCTTCCGTCCTACCGGTTTGTCCACCCGCAGCCCACCAGTTCCTCGATGCCCTCGGGCCACTCGGCCTCGGCCGTGGCGTTCGCCCTCGGCGTCGGCCTTCTCCGGCCCATCCTCGGAGCGGCCCTCGCGCCGGTGGCGGCGGGCGTTGCCTACTCCCGTGTCCATACCGGTGCCCACTGGCCCTCGGACGTGTTCTTCGGATCGGCGATCGGCGCAGGGTCGGCCCTCATCACGCGATCCTGGTGGCCCGTCCGGCCACCCTTCCCACCGACACGGCGGACCGCCGTGAAGGCCGCCGAGCTGCCGGAAGGTGCAGGCCTGGGCATAGCGGTCAACACGCTCGGCGGCTCCTACTCGCAGGAGACGGCAGCAGCTCTCCAACAAATATTCCCCAAAGCGCATATACGGGAGGTCGCCCAGGGCGAGGACCTTATCGCGGAGATTGCCCGCGTCGCGCTGCGGCCTGAGGTCGCGGCCCTTGGTGTCTGGGGCGGCGATGGAACAGTGGGAACGGCGGCCGCTGTCGCCGTCGGGCATTCGCTGCCCCTCCTGGTTCTTCCGGGCGGAACGCTGAACCACTTCGCCCGGGATGCGGGGACCCCCACCCTGGCGGCGGCCGTCGCGGCTGCTACCGGCGGGGAAGCGGCACGGGCTGACCTGGGATCGGTGGCGGTGGAGCGCGGGCTCCCTGACCGCCCCGAACTTGTGCGCCTGACCATGCTCAACACGGCGAGCATCGGGCTGTACCCCAACCTGGTCCGGCGGCGCGAGATGCTCCAGCCAGCGCTCGGCAAACCTCTGGCCGGGGTGATTGCGATGTTCCGGACGTTCGCCGCGGAGCGGCCCACCACGCTGATCGTTGACGGGGTGCGGCACAAACTCTGGATCCTGTACGTCGGCCGTGGGCGGTACTTCCCGCGCGACCATGCCCCGCTTATCCGGCCGGTGCTGGACGACGGCGTCCTGGACCTGCGCATGATCACCGCGGATGAATCCTTTGCCCGGCTCCGGTTGCTGTGGTCGGTGCTTACCGGCACGGTCGCGACGTCGCGGATCACCCATCTCAGCGAATCCAGCACCATCCGGGTGGAGCCCGGGGACACCACCATGGTGTTGGCGGTGGACGGGGAGGTCATGCCCGGGGTGCGAAGCGTCGAGTTTTCGGTGCTGCCGGGCGCCCTGACGTATTATTCTCCCGCAGTGCGAGACCCGAGCCGTCATCCTCCCGGACTACCCTGAGTCGTCCCTGAATCATCCCTGAGACCGGCGAATTCGGCCCTGCGCCCCCGTAGCGTGGTGGATACAAGAACCCCACTGCTACCAAAGGAACGCTTCCATGATCGAAGCACGAGGCCTGACCAAGGTTTACGGCGATAAAACCGCCGTCGCCGGCGTCAACTTCACCGTCCAAGCCGGCCGGGTCACCGGCTTCCTGGGCCCGAACGGCGCCGGCAAGTCCACCACCATGCGCATGATCATGGGACTGGACCGGCCGACGTCGGGCACCGTCACCGTCAACGGCGCCCCCTTTGCCCGGCACGCCGCCCCGCTGCGGGACGTCGGCGCGCTGCTTGACGCCAAAGCCGTCCACACCAGCCGCTCCGCGTACAACCACCTCCGCGCCATGGCAGCCACGCACAGCATCCCCAAGAAGCGTGTCCACGACGTCATCGAGATGACGGGACTGGCCGATGTGGCCAAGAAGAAGGTCGGCGGCTTCTCGCTCGGCATGGGGCAGCGGCTCGGGATCGCCGCCGCGCTGCTCGGCGATCCGCAGACCATCATCCTGGACGAGCCGGTCAACGGTCTGGATCCCGAGGGTGTCGTCTGGGTCCGCAACCTCGTGAAATATCTGGCCTCCGAGGGGCGCACGGTCTTCCTCTCCAGCCACCTGATGAGCGAAATGGCCGTCACCGCGGACCACCTGATCGTCATTGGCCGCGGCCGGATCATCGCCGACGCGCCGATCCAGGACATCATCACCGGCAAGGGCCAGATCCGCACGCGCGTCCGCACAGACGCGCCGGACCAGCTGATGCGCCTGCTCGCCCGCGACGGGGTGTCCGTGGAGCTGCAAGAAACTGAATTGCTCGAGGTCACCGGCCTGGATCCGCGCGGGATCGCCCGGGCCGCCCTTGAGAACCACGTCATGGTCTACGAACTCACCCCGCTGCAGGCCAGCCTGGAGGAGGCCTACATGGAACTGACCAAGGACGAGGTCGAATACCACTCGCTGATCACCACGGGCGGCGCCGCCCCCGTCCAGACCGGAGGCAACTAAGCCATGAGCTCAACCACCCTTGAACCGTCCCCCCGCGGCGCGCATACGGCCGATGCCCCCGCCGGCAAAGTATCCGCCACCAGCACCGGGCCCGGGCCCAGTTTCTTGCGGGTGCTGAACTCCGAATTCATCAAGTTCCGCACCCTCCTTTCCACCGTGATCCTGCTTGGCAGCACCGTTTTGGTGGTCGTCGGCTTCGGAGCCCTTTCCGCCTGGGGAACCGGACAGTTTTCGGAGGCGGCGGCCAGCGACCCGGAGGCGGCGGCCGCCTTCGCCGCCCAGGGCGCGGACCTGGCCGTCGGCGTCCCCACGTCCGGCATCGCCTTTGCCCAACTGATCCTGGGCTCGCTGGGAGTGCTGCTGATGAGCTCCGAATTCACCACGGGCATGGCCCGCTCCACCTTCGCTGCCGTTCCCCAACGGATCCCGGCATATGCTGCGAAACTGCTGGTGGTCATGGTGACGGCGTTCGTCCTCACCGCAGTGTCCGTGTACCTGGCCGGCCTCGTGTCACTGCCCATTCTGGAGAACTACAACCTCAAGCTGGACCTCGCCAGCTCCCAGTCGGTGAAACTGCTGCTCGTGAACAGCCTCTACGTCGCGGCCGTCGCAGCAATCGGCATGGCGTTGGGCTCGCTGATCCGCAACTCCGCCGGCGGCATCATGAGCCTGGTCGGATTGTTCTTCGTGGCGCCCATTGCCTTCCAGCTGATCCCGGGCGACTTTTTCGTCGAGGCCCGCAAATACCTGCCCGGCAATACGGTGGAACCGATGACAGCCGCACAGCACATGCCGGACACCCTGGAAGCCTGGCAGGCGGCCCTGGTGCTGGGCGCGTGGGTTGTCATTCCGGTGGTTCTGGCCGGCGTGCTGTTGAAACGGCGGGACGTCTAGGCCCACCGTCTAGGCTCAGAACATGATGGATGCAGTTCCTCCAAAGGACGCGCCGGCCGGTCAGGCCGACGCGTCCTTTGCGGAGATCACCGCCCGGCGCCGGGGCCGGATCCGGCGTTACCTGCTCCAGCATCCACGCGCCATGGATGCCATCGTTGTGGCCTGCTACCTGCTGCTGGTGATTCCCACCGCCGAGGGATCAGTGCGCGACGGCGTCTGGCCCGTCGCTGTGCTGCTCGGTGCCGCTGCGGCCGCCCTGGCGCTGCGGCGAAGCCACCCGGTGGCAGTAGTGGCTGCCGTGGCGGTCCTTGAATTGGCGGTGACGCTGCTGCATCCGTGGGGTTCGAACGTTGCGGCCGGGCTGTGGTTTGCGCTGTACTCCGTGGCCGCGGCCCGCACCCGCAGGGTCGCGCTGGGGTGCCTGACGGCCGCCACTGCGCCGCTGGTGTTCCTGTATCTGGTGCTTGCCGTGGGTCCGCTGGACGGCAGGCTGCCGGACATGGGGGTGAACACGCCGGAGAACTTCCAGTTGATCAGCAGCATCGCCGCCGGCATCAGCATCTCGCTCTCGAACGTCATAGCCACCGGGCTCGGCGTTTCGGTCCGGCAGCGGCGCGAACATGAGCACGAGGTCGCCGCCTGGGCGGCCCGGGCCACGCGGCTTGGCTCGGTCACGGAACGCAACCGCATTGCCCGGGAAATGCACGACGTCGTGGCACACTCGCTCACAGTCATGATCAGCCTGTCGGATGGGGCCGCCGTCGTGGTTCAAAAAGACCCGGCGAGGGCAGCCGTGGTACTCGCGGAACTTTCCCGCACCGGCCGCACCGCACTGGCGGACATGCGGCGTGTCCTGGGCGTCTTACGCGAAGACGTGACCCCCGGGCAGGCTCCGCGCGAACCGCTCGCGGCGGGGGACAGCCTGGCCAAGCTGCTGCAAGGTTTCCGCATGGCGGGACTTCCGCTGCACTACAGGCACACCGGCCCGTCGCTGCCGGACGACGCCGCGTTCCAGTTGACGGTCTACCGGATCGTGCAGGAGTCGCTGACGAACGCGCTGCGCTACGGCCGTTCGCTGGGCCGCGTGGACGTGGTGATCGCCCGGAACGGTCCGAGGGTCACCATCGACGTCATCGATGACGGCAAGGGCACCGTCGATGACGCCGGCGCCATCAGCGTGCAGGGTGCCCGGGACCCCGACAGGTCAGGGGGCGCCGGGCAAGGCCTTGCGGGCATGCTGGAGCGGGCGCGCATCTACGCGGGCGCGGTGCAGGCGGGTCGGAGCGGCGATCACGGCTGGCGCGTGCACGCCGTGCTGCACTGGAACGGCGACAACGGAAAGCAGGGCACATGAGTCACCATGAATCGGCGGAGGGATCAGGGCGGATCCGCGTACTGCTGGTCGATGACCAGCCACTTCTGCGGATGGGCTTCCGCCTGATCCTTGAGGGCGAGGACGATCTCAGCATTGTTGGCGAGGCGTCCGACGGCGCCGATGCGGTCCGCCAGGTGCGCGCCCTGGGACCTGACGTCGTGCTGATGGATGTGCGGATGCCGGTACTGGATGGAATCGAAGCCACCCGGGCCATCACCGCCGCCGCAGCCCACACGAAGATCATCATCCTCACCACTTTTGACCTGGATGAGTACGCGTTCGCCGGGCTACAGGCCGGCGCGTCAGCGTTCCTGCTCAAAGACGTGGCTCCCGCCGAACTGATCCATGCCGTGCGGGTCGTGGCGAGCGGCGACGCCGTGGTGGCACCGCGCGTCACCCGCCGTCTGCTCGAAGCCTACGTCCGGGCCGGTGCAGCAGCGTCGGACCGGAGGGCCGCCCCCGGCGGGGTCCGGCCCGCCAGGGATCCGCTGCTGGAGGACCTCACCCCGCGTGAAACCGAGATGCTCGGAGCGATGGCGGAGGGGCTCTCCAACGCCGAGATCGCGCACCGGTACTTCCTCGCCGAGGCCACCGTCAAAACACATGTAAGGCGGATCCTTACCAAGCTTCACCTGCGTGACCGGGTCCAGGCAGTGGTCTACGCCTACGAAACCGGCCTGGTGGTGCCAAGCAACCCGGACTACTGAACAGTAGGGGGCCGCAAACCCTCGATCCCTAAAGGACCCCCGGGACGTCTGCGCGCGGGAAATGCTTGAAACAGTGGTTTCAGGCACATTTCGAAATTGCCCGTGACGCAACTTTCTTTGCCTCACGGGCCTTCTTCTTGGCAGTGTGCCCCGCCTTCGCCGCCGTAATATGTGAGATCGCACAGGACGCGACGTGCGGGGCCGGGTTTAGGGTGAAACGACGATGTGGTCCGCCCCACATATCTCTTCTATCCACCTGCGGACCCGCACAATTCACAAAAGGACGGCGCCTTATGCAGGCTGACCAGCAACTCTCCAAGTCCCTGAAACCCAGGCACTTGTCCATGATTGCCATCGCCGGGGTGATCGGTGCCGGCCTGTTTGTCGGCTCCGGTGCAGCCATTCAGCAGGCCGGACCGGGAATCCTGGTCGCCTACATGGCAGCCGGCCTTGTTGTCATCCTGGTCATGCGGATGCTTGGCGAGATGGCGGCGGCCAACCCGGAAACCGGGTCGTTCTCGACCTATGCGGATAAGGCCTTGGGCCGCTGGGCCGGCTTCAGCATCGGCTGGCTGTACGCCTGGTTCTGGATCATTGTCCTGGGCATCGAGGCCACCGCCGGCGCTGCGATCATGCACCGCTGGGTGCCGGGAATTGACCAGTGGGTCTGGGCCCTGCTGCTGATGGTGTTGCTGACCCTTACCAACCTGGGCTCGGTGAAATCCTTTGGCGAGTTCGAGTTCTGGTTTGCCTCCATCAAGGTTGCGGCCATATCGCTGTTCCTGCTCTTCGGCGTCGCCGCCATCCTGGGCCTGATCCCGGGCGTTCCCGCCCCCGGCGTGAGCAACCTGTTGAACAACGGCGGCTTCATGCCGAACGGTCCGGGCGCCGTGCTGGCCGGCATCCTGGTGGTTGTCTTCTCCTTCTTCGGAGCTGAGATCGCCACCATTGCCGCGGGCGAGTCCGAAAACCCGGTCGACGCCGTCAAGAAGGCCGTGAAATCCACCGTCTGGCGCATCCTCGTCTTCTACATCGGCTCCATCGCGGTAGTGGTCACCCTCCTGCCCTGGAACTCGGCCTCCGTCGCCAAGAGCCCGTACGTTGCTGTCATCGAGCTGTTCGGTATCCCCGGCGCCGGCACCATCATGGACATCGTGGTTCTGACCTCGGTGCTGTCCTGCCTCAACTCCGGCCTCTACACCGCAAGCCGGATGCTGTTCTCCCTCTCCCGCCGTGGCGACGCACCGCGCGCCTGGATGCGGATTTCCAGGCGCGGCGTCCCTGCTGCAGCCGTCCTGGCCTCCACTGTGGTCGGCTTCATCACTGTGGGACTGAACTACATCGCCCCCGACACCGTTTTCCTGTTCCTGGTCAACACCTCAGGAGCCATCGCCTTGTTCGTCTGGCTGGTGATCGCAAGCTCGCAATTGATCCTGCGGCGCCGAATGGGAGCCGCGGCCAAGGACCTGCAGCTCAAGATGTGGCTCTTCCCCTACCTGACCTGGGTGGCCATCATCAGCATCGCCGCCCTGCTGATCGGCATGGTCATCCTGGAGACCACCCGCGAATCACTGCTCCTCTCGCTGGCCCTCGCCGCCGTCGTGGTCGGGGTGGGCGTATGGCGTTACCGGAAGCACGGCGGAAAGTCCCCGGCCGGCGAGCCGGGAACCTCCGGGACCGAGACGGTTGATGCCGGCGCGGCTGCCGGCCCGGTGTCCTAACTTAGCGGCGTCAGAACCACGACAGGCCGCCCGGGCGGCGCAGGGGCCGGATTCGCCGGCCTCTGCGCCGCCCGCTTCTGTTTGTCCCGTATAGGGCAACCGGCATAGGGCAACCGGCCGCGGGGCGCAGCGTTAGACTCGGAGCCATGCCCTTCCAGACCAATGCCGCAGCCCACATCCAAGACCTCGGCGCGTACGTCACCGCGTCACCGTCGAGCTTCCACGCCGTCCACGAAGCCGCCCGCCGGCTGAACGGCGCAGGATTCACCGCCCTTGATGAGCTGCAGCACTGGGACCTGCCCGCCGGCGCCGGGAAGTTTTATGTCATCCGCGACGGCGCCATCATCGCCTGGGTCACGCCGGAGACGGCCGGTCCCACCACCGGGTTCAACATCCTCGGAGCCCACACGGACTCCCCCTCGTTCAAGCTCAAACCCAGACCCACCACCGGCAAATTCGGCTGGCTGCAGGCTGGCGTCGAGGTGTACGGCGGACCGTTGCTGAACTCCTGGCTGGACCGGGAACTGCAGCTCGCCGGACGCCTGGTGATGGTGGACGGCACCGAGCACCTCACCGCCACCGGGCCGCTGCTGCGGTTCCCGCAGCTCGCCATCCACCTGGACCGTGCCGTGAACGAGGGGCTGGCCCTGGACAAGCAGCAGCATATGAACCCGGTCTATGGCCTGGGGGACCCTGCCGCTAACGACCTGCTGGGCCTGCTGGCGGCCCGGGTGGCCGGCGCGGATGTTGACGCTGCCCTGATCGGCGGCTACGACGTCGTCATCGCCGACACCCAGGCACCCGCTGTCTTCGGCGCGAACGGTGAGTTCTTCGCCTCCGGTCGGCTGGACAACCTGTCGGCGACCCATGCCGGGCTGACCGCACTGATAGACCACGCCGACGCGCCGCTGCCTCCGGGGGCGCCGATCGCCGTTCTGGCCGCTTTCGATCATGAGGAGATCGGCTCCGCCTCCCGGTCCGGCGCGAGCGGTCCCATCCTCGAAGACGTGCTGGTGCGCATTTCCGACGGCCTGGGCGCCACGGCGAGCCAGCGGCGGCAGGCTTTGGCGGCGTCGTTCTGCGTTTCCGCCGACGCCGGTCATGCCGTCCATCCCAACTACCCCGAACGGCACGATCCGGCTAACCGGCCGGCTTTGAACGGCGGCCCGCTGCTGAAGATCAACGCCAACCAGCGCTACGCCACGGATGCCACGGGGGCAGCCCTCTGGGCGCGGCTGTGCGCCGGCGCCGGCATTCCTTACCAGGAGTTCGTCTCCAACAACGTGATGCCCTGCGGCTCCACGATCGGCCCGCTGACCGCCACCCGCCTCGGGATCCGGACAGTCGACGTCGGTGTGCCCCTCCTGTCGATGCATTCGGCCCGGGAACTGTGCGGGGTCGAGGACCCGCACCGGCTCGCGAGGGTGACCGCGTTGTTCTTCCGCACGGCGGCGTAGCCGCGGGACGGATCTACGGCCGCTCTGCAGGTCAGAAGGCCAGGTTGATCACGAGACTGATCGTCGTGGCGAGGATGACGGTGCCAAAGAGGTAGGACAGCAGGCTGTGCTTGAGCGCCTCAGCCCGGATGCCGTGGTTCTGCAGGGCCGTGTCGGAGACCTGGTAGGTCATGCCGAGGCTCGTCGCGAGGTAGGCAAAGTCGGTGTACTGCGGGTGGCGTTCCTGGTTGAAGTCGATGCCGCCCACGGCAGAACCGGCCTTCCCACCCGTGCTGTAGTACAGCGCCGCATACCGGAGCGTGAACAGTGTCTGCACCAGCAGCCAGGACAGGGCCACGGACGCCAGCGCAAGCAGTCCGCCCGCGAACCGGGAGGCGCCGCCGGCATGGGAATCGACCACGACGGCGGCCACCGCGCCCAGGCTGGCGACGTTTGCCGCCAGGATGAGCAGGTCAGTGATCCTGCGGGACGGATCCTCGGCGGTGGCATGTGACCGGGTTTCGGCCGGATTAAAACGACCGATCACCACCCAGACCCACACCACGTAGGTCAGTGAGGCAGCGCCCCAGCCGACCGCCGGAGCCTCCACCCAGTTGCCGGTCGCGCCGGTGGCCGTGGCCGCCAGCAACCCGGCGAAAAGCATGGCAACCAGGCGGAGCCGGCTGCGCCGGGCACGCCGGTTGCCGCCGCGGACAAGGGATCCGGTGTTCATTCCCCGATTCTGGCACAGGGTTGTCCACATGGCCGCCGGCCGGGCCTCTAAACCCCGCTGGCCGTGCCTAGTCTGGACGGGCCTGGAATAGCTGAAACGGGTCCCGATGCACTAAGCTATTGAAGTCTGTGCTGCGTCCTGCCCCCGTTCCTGGAGGTGCGGCCGGCGCATGGCACCGCAAATGAACCTCCTGTTACGGAAATGCCGTAACCGCTTAGCCCAAAGGAGGTGGGTTCACATATGCGTCCTTACGAATTGATGGTAATCATCGACCCCGAGGTCGAAGAGCGTACCGTTGAGCCAACGCTTCAGAAGTTCCTGAACGTCATCACGACCGATGGTGGAACCATCGAAAAGGTTGACATCTGGGGCCGTCGTCGCCTGGCTTACGAAATCCAGAAGAAGTCCGAGGGTATCTACGCCGTGGTGAACTTCACCGCTGAGCCGGCTACCGCCAAGGAACTTGATCGCCAGTTGAGCCTCAATGAGACCATCATGCGCACCAAGATCACCCGCCCCGAAGTACAGAAGGTTGTTGCTGAGTAAGCTCAGCTCCTGATTTTCACTCTTCACCCCGCAGGAACGAACAAGGAGGCAGTAGATGGCAGGCGAAACCACTATTACGGTCATCGGTAATCTCACCAGTGACCCCGAACTGAGGTTCACACCGTCAGGTTCGGCTGTAGCCAATTTCACCATCGCGTCTACTCCCCGCACCTTCGACCGCCAGTCCAACGAGTGGAAGGACGGGGAAACCCTGTTCCTTCGCGCGTCGGTATGGCGCGAAGCCGCCGAAAACGTCGCCGAATCCCTGACCAAGGGCATGCGCGTGATTGTTTCCGGCCGGCTGAAGAGCCGTTCCTACGAAACCAAGGAAGGCGAGAAGCGCACCGTCATCGAGCTTGAGGTCGATGAAATCGGCCCCAGCCTGCGCTACGCCAACGCCAAGGTCAACCGTACCCAGCGCTCCGGCGGTGGGGGCGCCGGCAACGGCGCCCAGGGTGGCTTCGGCGGCGGCAACAGCGGCGGCAGCGGTTTCGGTGGCGGCTCTGGTGGAAACCAGGGCGGCGGCAACTCGGGTGGAACCTGGGGCGGCAACCAGCCCGCGCAGCAGCAGGATGACCCTTGGGCCACGCCCGGGGTCAGCAATGCAGGCGGCGGCTGGGGCAACGGCCCGGATTCCGAACCTCCCTTCTAAACAACATCTAAGGTCCGACCGCGCGACCCGCCAGAACGCCGCAAGGCAGGATGGCGCCGACCGCGACGGATCACCACCATCCCGTGGATCAATATCCACGGGCTCCATCGAATAGGAGCTCCACGATGGCTAAGGCTGAACTCCGTAAGCCCAAACCAAAGTCCAACCCCTTGAAGGCCGCTGACATCACTGTCATCGACTACAAGGACGTAGCATTGCTGCGCAAGTTCATCTCCGACCGCGGAAAGATCCGCGCCCGTCGCGTCACCGGCGTCACGGTGCAGGAACAGCGCAAGATCGCCCAGGCAATCAAGAACGCCCGCGAAGTTGCTCTGCTGCCTTACTCCGGCGCTGGCCGCGGCTAAGGAAGGGATTAACTAACATGGCAAAGCTCATTCTGACCCACGAAGTAACCGGTCTCGGTGCTGCGGGCGATGTTGTCGAGGTCAAGGACGGTTACGCACGTAACTACCTGCTGCCCCGCAACTTCGCCCTGACCTGGTCCAAGGGTGGCGAGAAGCAGGTTGAGTCCATCAAGACTGCCCGCGCCGCCCGCGAGCACGCTTCCCTGGAAGACGCTCAGAAGCAGGCCGCTGCACTCTCCGCCAAGCCGGTCAAGCTCGTTGTCAAGGCTGGCGAGACCGGACGCCTGTTCGGTACCGTCAAGCAGGGCGACGTCGCCGATGCTGTTGAGGCCGCTGGCCTTGGCCGCATTGACAAGCGCAAGGTTGAACTGCCGACGCACATTAAGTCGGTTGGTTCCTACCAGGCCAACGTCCGGCTGCACGCCGACGTTGCCGCTGTGATCGACCTGGACGTAGTCGCAGGCAAGTAGCCCTCACAGGCTCCGCAGTCCTGAACTGCCTGTTGGCCCCCGCCGCCGGATTCCTCCTGGGAACCGGCGACGGGGGCTGTCTGCTTAACCCCCCGCGTGGGGTTCCCTTGGAGTTCGTGGCGCCAAGCGTGATGGACGATAGCCGGCTCCGAGGTCCCTTAGTCCACTGGCTGGGGGTGGTGCAGGATCAATGTCGCGTGCCGGTACCCATAGTGGTAGCGGCCGAAGCCGACAACCGTCGGGCCCCACATCTCCGCCGGCTGCCCGGTGACCTGTGCCATCAGGTCCAGCAGCCGGAGCCCGTCACGGTGCCGGACGGGATGCTCGATGGCGGCGAGAAACTCCTCGACCGACGCGCCTGTTGCCGTAATTTTGTTTTCGGTCCTGTCCCGGCTCGTGTTCACTGGCATGCGGGCAGTCTGGCAGAGGGTGGCGGTCTTGTCAGCCGGGCAGGTGCCGGTGGTAGCCTGCCGCAGTGACCTCAACTCCTGCCACAGCGGCCCGCCTCCGCCCCTTCACGCAGGTGGACGTCTTCACCGACCTGCCTTACCGGGGGAACCCGCTCGCCGTCGTCCTCGACGCCACGGACCTTTCTCCGGAGGTGATGCAACAGTTCGCCAACTGGACCAACCTTTCCGAAACCACTTTTCTGCTGCCGCCTACGGATCCCCGTGCCGACTACCGGGTCCGGATCTTTACGGGCAGTGAGGAGTTTCCCTTTGCCGGTCACCCGACGCTCGGCTCCGCGCATGCCTGGCTTGAGGCCGGCGGAATTCCCCGCGGGGACGGCACGGTGGTGCAGGAGTGCGCCGCCGGACTGGTTCGGGTAAAGCGCGACGCCGGCCGGCTGGCGTTCGCGGCGCCGCCGCTGACGCGGACGGGTCCGGTCGCCGGCCCGGACCTTGACCGGATCGCCGCAGGCCTGCGGGTGCCACGGGAAGCGCTGCTGGACTCGTCCTGGCTGGTCAACGGACCCGACTGGATTGGTGTGCTGCTCGAGTCAGCAGAGCAGGTGCTCGCCGTCAGGCCCGACTACACGGCCATGGCCGGTCTCAAAGTCGGCGTGATCGGTCCCCATCCGGCCGGATCCGAGGTGGATTTCGAGGTGCGGACGTTCATTCCGGGCGACGCCGCCGCCGAGGACCCCGTCACCGGCAGCTTCAATGCCGGTGCGGCCCAGTGGCTGATCCGCAGCGGCCGGGCACCGGAGTCCTACCGTGCGGCGCAGGGGACGGTGCTGGGACGCTCCGGCCGGATCCACGTCGACGCCGTGGCGGATGACATCTGGGTCGGAGGGAGCACGGTGAGCTGCATCGAGGGATTTGTCCTGATCTGAGGGACAAGGGGCAGGAATAAACAACCCAGGATGTGGCTTGTTCAGGTACATGCAAATGCATGCATTGCGTTTGCAGCCGGAAACATTATCTGAGGAGCATTGCCGTGGAATCGCGCCGCATTACCGTTCTCTCCGCCGGACTGGGCGTCCCGTCGTCCAGCCGCCTGCTGGCTGACCAGTTGGCAGCCTCCGCGCAGCGGCAGTTGGCCGCCGCAGGTTACGGCGTCGACATCGCGGTGGTCGAACTGCGGGACATCGCCGTAGACATCGCCAATAATTTTGTGACTGGCTACGCGGGTCCGGCGCTGGCCGACGTCATCGCGGGTGTTGTGGCCTCGGACGGCATCATCGCTGTCAGTCCGGTCTTCAGCGCGTCCTACAGCGGCCTCTTCAAGTCTTTCATCGACGTCCTCGACCCCTCCTCCCTTGAGGGCAAGGCCGTGTTGCTGGGCGCCACTGCCGGAACTGACCGGCACCAGATGGTCCTCGACTTCGCCATGCGGCCCCTGTTCACCTACCTTCGTAGCCGGACAGCCGGCACGGCTGTTTTTGCCGGTCCGCAGGATTGGGGTCATAACGACGGCGCCGTCTCACCGCTTTCCGCGCGGATCGACCGGGCGTCAGGCGAATTCGCCGGCCTGCTGCTGGGTCCACAACCGCATTCCAGGCAGGGCGCTCTCGAATCTCTGCCGTTCGAGCAGTTGCTAGCGGGTATTTCCGGGCGGCACTGAACAGGAGGGCGGAGGTCAGTCCTCCAGGAGCGCGATGAACTCCCGGGCCTGCTTGATGGAGATGTCTGAGTGGCGGGTGAGCGCCGCCGCCGCCGCCTCCGTGTCGCCGCTCCGGGCCATGGTACGGATACGGCCGTAGATCTCGTCGTTGAGCATATTGCTGCTGACCTCGCGGGTGACCTCGCCTTTGCTGGCGATGGCCCGGTAGCGGTAGGCAAACCGCTGGGGGGCGTCGTCGTCCTCCTCGCTGGGAGCCTGTTGGGCCGTCTCCGGGCGGAAGGGCTGCGGATGGGCAGCGAGGGCGCCTACGGCGTCCCGTGAGGCCCGCAGGCCGTCACCGGTGGCTTCGAGGTAGAGCTTGATGGCACCCATGGCCTGCCCCTGGGCGATCAGCGCGTAGAGGCGCCGGTGCTGCTCCTGGTCGAGCTTGGCCGCCGAGGCACGTGCCAGCTCGATCGGGTCGCGCACGGGTGCCGGGGGCGCCGCCGGCCGGGATTGACGGCTGCGGTTAAGGGCGCGGGCGCCCAGTAGAACGCCGGCGCCGACGAGCACCAAAATTAGCAGGGGGATGAGCAGCGATTCCATGAAAACTACAGCCGATCTACGTAATTCTTGGCGGTCGAGAGATCCGAATGGGTTGCCTGCCGCAGCAGCTTGATGGCTTCGGGCTTCTTGCCGTTCTGGGCCAATGACTGCAACTGCAGGGCAAACTGGGGGTTTAGGTGGCCACCGGGCAGGACCGGGCCCTGGTAGCCGGGCTGCCCGAATGCCGGAGCGGATCCCGTCTGTGCCCGCAGCATGTTGCGGGCGTGGTCGGCCTGCTGTGATTGCTGCTGTTCGTTCTGGCTGGGCCGGGTCACGGCGTCGAGCCGGGCCCGGGCAGCCGTCGCGGCCTGCACCTGGGCAGCGTAGTGCGCCTGTGAGCGTACCGCCAGTTCCCGTTGGTAGCGCTCCGCGTCCGACACGCCAAAATCGCGCGGCCTAAGGGCCGTAACAAACGCCCAGAGTACTGCCGCCAGAATGAGGGCAGGCAGCGTAACCATCAAGACATCGCCCATAGAACGAGCATATGCCAGATCACAGTTATCCACAGCACATTCTGCGCCGGGCATGAGCGGGTCGGCGGCGGCGGCTTTCCACCGGAATATTTGTGGGGAACATCACTAAATTCGCATATTCCGGCCCGGGTATGGCCTCATGGTCCGGCCGCTATCCCCAGGCCATGGCTGCGGTCTGTGGACGACGGCGGCCCGAAATTCTTTTGTGTCCACACGGCAGATCCATTGTTTTCGCAGGTCAGGGGGCTGCCGGGGGCCCAAGAAACTTTCTATCCACAGCTGTTCCCACAGGCTGTGCACAAGCTGACGGCAGTAGTGCACAGCTTATCCACAGGGGTAGCCGGCTCTCGGGTTGGTGCCTGCCCGGTCGGGGGATAACGTTGCTGGATATCGAGCCGAGGATACTGAAACCCGGCGCTACCCCCGGGCCCAGCCCGCAAAGCCTGGCCCGCAGAGCCGGACAGTTATGGGGGCCGGCAGCGCCGGGGCGGACAAAGTGTCGCAGCCGGCTGATAGGACTTAACTCGTCGGGGATCCGCCGGGGCCGGCGCCACCGGCACAGCACGGACCAAGGCATACGCGTCGCAGGCGAAGTGATACCCGCTGCGGCACACAATGGAGGACGGCAGTTTTGTCAGTTACGCATCTGGACTCAATCGAGGGAGCGCGGGGAGCCGAAGGCAGCCGCAAGCCGCCGCAGGACATTCCCGCCGAACAGTCTGTCCTCGGCGGCATGATGCTGTCGAAGGACGCCATTGCCGACGTCGTCGAAATTCTCCGCGGCGTTGACTTCTACCGCCCGGCCCACGAGACCATCTACGAAGCCATCATCGATCTTTACGGCCGGGGTGAGCCCGCCGACGCCGTCACGGTCTCGGATGAACTGACCAAGCGGGGTGAGATCAACAGGATCGGCGGTCCCGCCTACCTGCACGAACTCATCCAGACCGTCCCCACCGCCGCCAACGCCGGCTATTACGCTGAGATTGTCGGCGAACGCGCGGTCCTACGCCGCCTCGTCAATGCCGGAACCAAGATTGTCCAGCTCGGTTACGGCCAGGACGGCGAGGTCGAGGACCTGGTAAACCAGGCCCAGGCCGAGATCTACGCGGTGGCGGAGCGCCGCACCGCGGAGGACTACGTGGTCCTCAAGGACGTCATGGAATCCACCGTGGACGAGATCGAAGCATCCGGGCACCGCGAGGAGGGGATGACCGGTGTGCCTACCGGCTTCTACGAACTGGACGAACTCACCCATGGTCTGCACCCAGGCCAGATGATTGTCATCGCAGCCCGCCCCGCCGTCGGCAAGTCCACCTTCGCGCTGGACTTTGCCCGCTCCGCCGCCATCAAGAACAACTTGGCCACGGTGATGTTTTCTTTGGAAATGGGCCGGAACGAGATCGCCATGCGGTTGCTGTCCGCGGAAGCCACGATCGGCCTGCAGGACCTGCGCAAGGGAACGATTAAGGACGAGCAGTGGTCCAAGATCGCTACGACCATGGGCCGGATGAACGACGCCCCGCTGTTCATCGACGACAGCCCCAACATGTCGCTGATGGAAATCCGGGCCAAATGCCGCCGGTTGAAGCAGCAGCACGATCTCAAACTTGTCATCCTCGACTACCTTCAGCTGATGAGCTCCGGCAAGAAGGTGGAGTCCCGCCAGCAGGAAGTCTCTGAGTTCTCCCGTGCCCTGAAGCTGCTGGCCAAGGAACTGCAGGTTCCGGTCATTGCCTTGTCCCAGCTGAACCGTGGCTCCGAGCAGCGCCAGGACAAGCGGCCGATGGTGTCGGACCTGCGTGAATCCGGTTCCATTGAGCAGGACGCCGATATGGTCATTCTGTTGCACCGCGAGGACGTTTACGACAAGGAATCCCCCCGGGCCGGCGAAGCGGATATTCTCATCGCCAAGCACCGTAACGGTCCCACCAAGGATATTGTGGTTGCCTTCCAGGGCCACTACTCCCGGTTCGCCAACATGGCCGCCGACGCCGGAGGTGGCGGTTTCTAAGGGCTAGCTGCCGCCAGCAGCGAGGAGGTGGTTGGGCAGCCGGTTCCCGGGTGCCCGGCCCCGGATTTCCAGCAGTTCCAGGGCGTGGGCGTGCAGCCGCTTGTCCTCCTCGGACACCGGCACCCATTGTGGGACCGGCACGGATGTGCCGTGCTCGTCACGCGCCACCATCACGGTCAGGCAGTACGTGGTGAGCTCCAGCACCCGCCCCTTGGGATCGCCCGAACGGACATGGACCGCGATGTGCATGCCTTTCGTTCCGGTGTAGACCAACCGGGCCTCCACCTCCACCACATGGCCGATCAGCAGCGGACGGTAAAACCGCACGCCACCGGAGAAGACCGCCACCGTGTCCATCCCGCAGTAGCGTGACGCGCAGACATAGGCCGCCTCGTCGATCCATTTCATGACGATGCCGCCGTGGACTTTGCCGCCCCAGTTCACGTCCGTAGGCGCCGCCATAAAACGCAGGATAACTTTCTCCGCAGTTCCGGCGTCAGTGTATTCCTGCCCGCCCATTGCCTGGACGATGTCCTCACGGACTTTGATCCGCGCCAGGGCGTGGTCGCGCTGTTCAACTTCATCCGGCGTCGCCGGGTTAAACGGCGGGACGCTGGTGGGTTTGCCATCTCCGCCCACGGCCACGAAAATCACCAGGCATTGGCTGCGCATCGTGGCCGGTCCGCCCCGGGGATCGCCTGAGGACACCACCGTACGGATGTGCATGGATGACCGGCCCGTGTACACAATCGTGGCCGTGACCTCCACCATGTCCCCGCTGTTGACCGGGTCAGTGAAGTGGATGTTGCCGACGTACGCCGTCACACAGTAGGACTTGGCCCAGCCGACCGCGGCGGCGTACGCCGCCTTGTCCACCCATTCGAGCACGGTCCCGGCGTCCACCGAGCCGCTGTGGCCGACGTCAGTGGGCGCCGCGAGGAAGCGCAGGGTCACGGCATTGGCGGCAGTCTCACTCATGAGGAGAGTTTACTGACGCGCCGCGGAAGCGCCGCCGGCCGCTGACATAATCGCCGTCTTGACCGCCACACACCGGGCGTTGATTCCCGCCGCCACCCTCGGACGACGGCGGGCAGCCACCCGCGCACCCGGTGCCGCTAGGGTGGTTGCGTGCCAGTCTCCACCCCGACCCCCGCGCCGCTGCCTTCCCCGCCGGAGCGCCGGCGGGAGATCCTGCGGCTCGCAGTTCCGGCCTTCGGTGCGCTGATTGCCGAACCGCTGTTTCTCCTCGCAGACGCCGCCATAGTGGGACACCTCGGAGTCGCCCAGCTGGCCGGCGTCGGGCTTGCCTCCGCGGTGCTGCACACAGCGGTGGGACTCATGGTCTTTCTCGCCTATTCCACCACTCCGGCCGTCGCGCGGGCGGTCGGCAACGGGCAACTCCCCAGGGCCCTTGCTGCCGGCCGGGACGGCGTGTGGTTGGCGCTGCTCTTGGGAGTTGCTCTTGCAGCGGCCGGCTCCTTGGCCGCCGAGCCGCTGCTGGACTTGATGGGCGCCCGCGGTGAGGTCCGCACGTTCGCCATTGACTACCTGCGCTGGTCAATGCCCGGGCTCGTCGCGATGCTGCTGATCTTCGCCGGCACCGGGGTGCTGCGGGGCCTGCAGGACACCCGCACCCCGCTGTTGGTTGCGGGCGCCGGTTGTGCGTTGAACATCGTGCTGAACTTCTTCCTGGTGTACGGGCTGCACCTGTCCGTCGCCGGCTCCGCGATCGGCACCAGCGCCGCGCAGTGGGCCATGGCGCTGGTGTACGTGGTAATGGTCCGCCGGAACGCCCGGAACCACGGCGTGTCACTGCGACCGAGTTGGCGTGGCATCCGCGCCCTGGCCAGCGTGGGGTCGTGGCTGATGCTGCGTACGCTCAGCCTGCGGCTCGCTATTCTCGCCACAGTCGTGGTGGCCACAGCGCAGGGACCGGTCAACCTGGCAGCCCACCAGCTCGCAATGACCGTTTTCACCCTCCTCGCGTTCGCCCTGGACGCCCTGGCGATAGCCGCGCAGGCGCTGATCGGCAAGGAACTTGGAGCCGGCCGTCCAGCGGCTGCGCGTGAGCTCACCGGCACCATGGTCCGCTGGGGCCTCGGCTTCGGGGTGCTGACAGGGATCCTTGTGGCGGGCGCGGCCCCATGGACGGGGTTGCTCTTCACGTCCGACGGCGAGGTCCGGGCGGCGCTCACGCTGGCGCTCTGGGTGCTCGCGGCCGGACAGCCGGTTGCCGGCTTCGTCTTTGTCCTCGATGGCGTACTCATCGGAGCGGGGGACGCCAAGTACCTGGCGATTGCCGGCGTCGTGAACCTTGCCGTGTACCTGCCCCTGCTTCTGGCCGTGCAGCAATCCGGCGTTGGCGGCGGCGCCGGACTGCTCTGGCTGTGGGCGGCGTTCTCGCTTGGCTACATGGCGGCCCGGGCGCTGACGCTGGGCCTCCGGGCGCGGACCGACCGCTGGATCGTGTTGGGAGCGCACTGAGACGGGAACGCCGGCCCGGTCCGGAGGGTGCCGGCCGGTGCCGGCGCCGGCGGGTGCCGGCTGGGTCGCGGTGCCGGTGGGTGCCGGCCGGGTCGCGGCGCCGGCGGGCGTGGCGCCGCACTAAACTGGACGGGTGACTTCTCCCGCAGCCCCGCAGCCCGCCACCGCCCTTCCCGCCGCGGCCGACCTCTGGAAACCGGTGTTGGTCCGCGCCGTTCTCGCCCTGGCCTTCGGGGCCGTCACCGTCTTCTGGGCCGCGCCGTCTTCGTCGGAGATGGGCTGGACAGGCGGACTCTATCTCTTGGCCACAGGCCTGGTGTTGCTCTGGAGCGTGAGTAAATCCGGGCTCCGGCCGGGCTCCGCGGCCAGCAAGGCGCTCTCAGCCGCCGGAGCGGTGCTGACCGGAACCGGCGTCGCGGTGGCCTTCATCACCGGCAACCTGGCTTTCGGTGTGCTCGCGGCGGTGGGCCTGGGGCTGGCCGGGGCCGCAGAACTGTCCCTCGGCTTCACTTGCCGTGGCCGGTCCCCTTTGGCGCGTGACTGGATCGCCTCCGGCGCCGTCGGGCTCGGAACGGCGGCGTTGCTGCCGTTCTTTATTGACCTGGGGCCGCACGCACTCCTCGGTGTCGCCGGTGGGGGGGCCATCATCAGCGGTGTGCTGTGGGTGCTTGCCGGACTGACCCTGCGGCACGATGCGCGGGCTGATTCGGCGGAGGCCGTAAACTAGTAGCGACAGGTTCTACCTCGCGTAGAACGATTGCGGCATCACAACTGCCACGCCTGGCGGCGTCGGCTGCAGGAGGAAGCATCGTGGCACAGCAGAAATCCGGGGAACCGCGCAAGCTGCGCACTTCGGTCAAGGGACCGCTCATGTTTTCTGCATTCTGGGCTGTGCTGGCCTTTGTAGCCACCCTCATTTTTGCCTCCGGCGGCAGCGCGAAGATGCCCCGTTTTGATTTGGCTTTCACCGCCGCCGGCATCGCGTTCATCGTCATCCTGGTGGTGCTCGCCATGCTGGCGATGGGCCACAAACCCAATGCGGAGTACCTGGGCAAAGGATCCGGCGTGAACCTCAGTTCCCGGAGGGCCGGTCACGGCGGTCAGTCGGCGCCGACCCGGCCTGAAGCCGGCGCACCGGACGCCGGACCCCATGCGCCGGGTGACGGCGTCCGCTAAATTCCCATACGCCGTCACCCACGACGCCCGAACCCGGGCTGATGGTGCTACTTGGTCCAGGAAACCGGATTCTTCAAGTAGGGGTTGTCGCTGTAGTTGGCGTAGATGTATCGGGAATCGGTGTACTCGACAGTCTTGACCTCGTCGCCGGCCGGCGCCAGGAACACCTGACAGGACACCATGGTGCTCCCGACTACCAGGGCCAGCGCGTCCCCGCTGCCCGTCGTGGCGAAGCGGGTGCTCTCGCATTGGTCGAAAGCCCCGAAGACAATCAGTGACTGAGCCTCCGACCCGTCCTTGAGTTGGGCCGTAACTTTGGGTTCGCTGATGCCCAGCGACGGCTTGCTCAGGCTATCCATGCGGTGGCTGACGGAGACAAAGTACGGCGTCTGCCCGGCGAACTTCGCGGCGTCCTTGAACTTGGCGAAGTCGTCCGGGGTTCCTGCCACCACGCCGGTCAGTGTTGAGGTGAAGACTGCCTCCACGTACTTGGGGTCCGCCTTGTTCTTGCCCGTGTTGCTGTGGGTCACCGCGGATTCACCGGCCTGGAGCTTGGTTCCCGGTGCTGTCAGCGGGCCGGCGGCCCCTGCCGCGGGTGCCGAGGATGCGGCCGCGCTGGGGGTGGAACCGCCGGCACTGCTCGAAGCGGTGGCCGGCGCCGCCGTCGAACTGCTGGCCGATGGCGCGGACCCTTCCGGCGAACTGCTGGCCGCCGGTGCCGGGGCCCCGGCGCCGCAGCCGGCCAATGCGAAGGCCAATATTCCGGTGATCCCCAGTGTTGCCGAGATATTTTGAAGCGGGCGGTGTGCCATATGTCGTGGTGTCCCTCAATTGGTTATCGCTGGCCTACTGGCCAAGCGAATTAATCCAGTCTATGGCTAAACACCGCGCGGCTATTCATCCCGCCGCCGGCGCGGGCATTGTGACGCCGTCAGAACCCGGCCTTCCGGGCACGGTACGCGGCGACGTGCGCCCGGTTCGCGCAGTTGCCGGTATCGCAGTAGCGCTTGGAGCGGTTTCGGCTGAGGTCCAGCACTACGGCGTTGCAGTCCTCGGCAGCGCAGACCAGCATCCTGTCCATCTCCTTGCTGCGGATGACATCCACCAGGGCCATCGCGGCCTCCGTGCTCATCCGGTCCGCCAACGGCGCGTCGGGGGAGGTGGCGTGCAGATGCCAGTCCCACTGGTCGTGCTTGACGAGTTGGGGGAGTGCCCGCGCCGTCCGCAGCAGGGCGTTCACGGTCTCCACGGCCGCAGACTCGCCAGCAAGCCACAGTGAGGCGAGTTCCCCGCGGAGCCGGTGTACGCTGGCCAGTTCGTCCGCGTCCCCGGTCCGCGACCCGGTGAATCCCTCCGCCGCCAGGAAGTGATCGAGGTCGCGGCTGGTGTTGAGGTGTTCCTCGCCGTTGGCCGCGGAGTTGATGAGGTTGACCACCGAGCGCAGGGCCACCTCAGTGTCAGGGGCAAAAAGCATCTTGACTCCTTACGAGGGCAGAGCGTACTGTCATGAGCATAACCCCTTTTACTCCTGACAGGAGGCAGTCTTGTCTGCCGCACGCCGCTCCGCCGAAGCACCGGCACAGATACAATCCGGACCGTCGGCATCCGCTGGGCGCGGTGCAGGCAGGTTTGGTGCGGCGTCGGGGTTCATGGCGTCCGGCCTCGGCGTTGCCTTGTTCTCCTCCGCCGTGTTCGGCCTCTCAGGGTCCTTTGCCAAGGCGCTGCTGGAGACGGGCTGGAGCCCCGGGGCAGCCGTTACCGCACGTCTCACCGGTGCCGCGGTGATCCTGGCGGTGCCCGCGGTTCCGGCGCTTCGTGGCCGCTGGCACCAGCTGAAAGACAACTGGCTCACGGTGCTGCTCTTTGGTCTTATCGGGGTTGCTGCGTGCCAGCTGTTTTACTTCAATGCGGTGGCCCGGCTGTCGGTCGGAGTCGCGCTGTTGCTGGAGTATCTCGCCCCCGTCATCATCGTGTTGTGGCTTTGGGCTGCCAGCCGGAAACGCCCGAGGCCACTGACCATCGCCGGGACGCTGCTGTCCTTGGGCGGACTGGTGCTGGTGCTGGATCTCACCGGTGCGGTCAAGGTCGACGTCGTTGGTGTCCTCTGGGGAATCGCGGCAGCTGTGTGCCTCGCAATCTACTTCTTCATCACGGCGAAAGAGAATGACACCCTGCCACCGATCGTCCTGGCCTCCGGCGGGCTTCTGGTCGGGGCCGTGACCATGTGGCTTGCTGCGGCGACCGGCCTGCTGCCCATGACCTTCAGCGCAGCAGACACCCGGCTCGGCCCCTGGGTTACGCCCTGGTGGGTGGCCCTGGGCGGACTTGTGGTGCTGGCCACCGTGCTCGCCTATGTTTCGGGCATTGTGGCCGCGCGGGCACTCGGCTCCAAGGTGGCGTCCTTCGTCTCGCTCACCGAAGTGCTGTTCGCCGTGATCTGGGCGTGGCTGCTGCTCGGCGAACTGCCGGGCCCCATCCAGCTTATGGGCGGGCTGCTAATCGTTGGCGGCGTCGTGCTGGTCAGGCTGGATGAGCTCAGAAGGTTCCCGGAGGGCTTCGATGCCGCAGCACTCGACCACGCAAACGACGTCGAACCAGTGCCCTAAGGCAATGCCAAGGCCGGAAGATTCTCGCTGGGCCCCGTTTCCCGTGCCCTCGATCCCGGCGGCAATGGAACTTAGCATGGAGATATGTGCCGAAACATCCGGACCCTCCATAATTTCGAACCCCACGCCACCTCCGCTGAGGTCGAGGCCGCCGCGCTGCAGTACGTGCGCAAGATCAGTGGCAATACCAGGCCCTCAAAGGCCAACGAAGCGGTCTTCAACCGGGCAGTCCAGGAGATTGCCCATGCCACCCACCACCTGCTTGACTCCCTGGTGACCCAGGCTCCGGCCAAAGATCGCGAGGAGGAGGCTGCCAAGGCGAAGGCGAGGTCTGCCCTCCGCTTCGGCCCGGCCTGAAGAAGCGGTGCCGGGCCCGCCGGGCAGTTACCTGCCGAAGCTGCGGAGCCGCAGGGAATTCCCCACGACCAGCACGGAGCTGGCTGCCATCGCGGCACCGGCAATCATCGGGTTGAGCAGGCCAAGCGCCGCCACAGGGATCCCGACGGCGTTGTAGAAGAAAGCCCAGAAAAGGTTCGTCTTGATCGTCGCCAGGGTCCTGCGGGACAGTTCGATGGCGAGGGCCACCTGCCCCAAGTCATTGCCCATCACCGTGAGGTCCGCGGCCTCGATGGCGACGTCGGTGCCGGACCCCATGGCGATGCCGAGATCAGCCTGGGCCAGCGCTGCGGCGTCGTTCACCCCGTCGCCGGCCATGGCTACCGTGGCGCCGCCGGCCTGCAGCTTCCGCACCGCGTCGACTTTTCCTTCCGGCAGTACTCCGGCGAAGACGTCTTCGGCGGCGATGCCGACGTCGGCCGCCACCTTCGCGGCGACTGCCGCGTTGTCTCCGGTGAGGAGAATCGGCCGGAGCCCCAGCTCCCGGAGCCGCAGAATTGCAGCGGCGGAGCCGGGCTTCAGCGTGTCCCGGAGGCTGATGAATCCGGCCGGCTCACCGTCCACGGCGACCCAGATGGCGGTGGCCCCCGACATCTCTGCCGCGCTGAACGCCGCCAGTTGCGCGGCGGCGGGGTGGATGCCGTTCTCCTGCAGCCAGCCCGTCCGTCCGGCCGTGACGGCCTGGCCCTCCACGGTTCCCTGGACCCCGCCGCCCGGTGCGGAACGGAAGCCGGAAACGTCGGGAAGGGCGCGGGCTCCGCTGCTGTGGCGCTCCGCCTGGAGTGCGGCCGCCGCAACGGCGCGGGCGATTGGATGTTCTGATGCGGCCTCGACTGTCCCCGCGAGGCGGATGACCCCGGCCGGGGTAAAGGCTCCGAACGTCTCGGCGCCGTCAACAGCGAGGTGACCGGTGGTCACGGTCCCCGTCTTGTCCAGCAGAATGGTGTCAACCGTCCGGGTGTCCTCGAGAACCTGCGGCCCTTTGATCAGGATCCCCAGCTGGGCTCCCCGGCCGGTTCCGGTGAGAAGACCCACGGGGGTGGCCAGGCCCAGGGCGCAGGGGCAGGCGATGACCAGCACGGCCACGGCGGCCGTGAACGCGGCCCGCAGTTCGGCGTCGCTGATGGCCGGACCGGCTGCGAGCAGCCAGGCGCCAAAGGTGAGGCTGGCGATGACCAGAACCACCGGAACGAATACCGCGCTGATCCGGTCCGCCAGCCGCGCGATCGGCGCTTTGCCGGTCTGCGCCTGGGCCACCAGGCGGCCCATCTGGGCCAGGGTTGTTTCGGCTCCCACCCGGGTGGCGCGGACCAGCAGCCGGCCGGAGGTATTGATGGTGGCGCCGGTGACCAGGGTGTCCGGGCCGACTTCCACCGGCACGGACTCGCCCGTGACCAGTGAGGCGTCCACCGCGGAGGAGCCTTCGACGACGATGCCGTCGGTCGCGATCTTTTCCCCCGGGCGGACGACGATGAGGTCGCCGACTTCCAGCTGATCGGCGGGGATCTGCTGCTCCAGGCCGTTCAGGAGGATGGTGGCGTCCTTGGCGCCCAGGTTCAGCAGGGCTTTGAGCGCGTCACCGGCCTTTTGCTTGGCGTTGGCCTCCAGGTAGCGGCCCAGCAACAGGAAGGTGGTGACCACGGCGGCGACCTCGAAGTACAGGCCGCCTGGGCCCGGGCCTTCCATGCCCGGCATCCCCTGGGGGTGGTCCGTCATCCGCGGATCGGCGGCGAGTTGCCAGGCGGAGAAGGCGTACGCGGCTGTGACGCCGATGGAAACGAGGGTGTCCATCGTGGAGGCGAAATGCCGGGCGTTGATGACGGCGGCCCGGTGAAACGGCCAGGCGGCCCAGGTCACCACGGGCAAGGCAATCGCTCCCGCCGCCCATCCCCAGTTGGGGAACTGGAAAGCGGGGAACATCGAGATCAGGAACACCGGGATGGTGAGGACGGCTGCGACGATCAGGCGCGGGCGGAGCCTGGCTGCGGCCGCGGATGCCGTATGCACGCCCGGGCCATCGCCGACCACATGCTCCGCGTGCTCGGCCGTTCCTCCCTTGGACGCACGCTCCCGCATGTCCCCGGCAGCGACGGTCCTCCCACCCCCACCGGCGCTTTCGTTCGGCGTCTGAGTTTCGACAGGTCCGGTGCGTGCCGCTGGGTACTTGGGCGCACGGATTGTGGCTTTGTAGCCTGCTGCCTCCACCGTGGCGGTGATTTGGGCGTCGGTGACGGCTCCGGGGACGGTGACCCGGGCTGACTCCAGCGGGAGATTGACGGTGGCGGTGACGCCGTCGAGCTTTCCAAGCTTGCGTTCCACCCGGCTGACGCAGGAGGCGCAGGTCATGCCCTCGATGTCGAGTTCGATGACCCGGGTCCCGGGCTGGTCCAGCAGTTGCTCTTTACTCACGGTGTTCCCTGTCTTTCCTGCGGTGCGTGGTGCCAGGTGCCGGTGCTCTGTACCCGGTGTGCGGTGTGGGACGCGGCGGGCAGGGTTCAGCTCTGGTTGGACACCACGAGGTAGCCCGCCTCGGCCACGGCCTCGCCGATCTGCGAGGAGGACAGGGCGCCGGCGGAGGTGATGGTGACGGTGGAAATTCCCCCGGCGTTGAGGTCGACGTCGACCTTTTCAACGCCGGCGAGGGACTCGAGTTCTTCGCTGACGGAGGACACGCAGTGCCCGCAGGTCATGCCGGACACGTTGACGATGGTGGAGACGGCGCTCATGGACTTACTCCTGGTGGGGGATGCCGGTTCGGCATCCGGTGGGGTGAAGGGTGGTTTTGCCGCTACCGCAGCAGCCGGCCGATGGCATCGGTGGCCTCTTTGACCTTAAAGTCGATGGCCTCCGCACGCAGAGCCGGATCCGGCTCTGCGGCGGCACCGACCACGCAGTGGCCGATGTGCTCCTCCACCAGCCCCAGGCTGACGGCGTGCAGGGCCTTCGTGACGGCGGCAACCTGGGTGAGGATGTCGATACAGTATTTGTCGTCCTCAACCATCCGGGCGATGCCGCGCACCTGGCCCTCGATCCGTTTCAGCCGCAGCTGGTAGGCATCCTTGTGGGCGGAATAGCCGTGTGTCTGCTGCGGTCCGGCGGTGGCCGATGGCGGGGCCGGGATCTCAGGCTCATTCATAGGCTCAACATATACCCCCCGAGGGTATATGGCAAGTACCCCGCGGGGGTATGGGATGCGCGCCCGGAGGCATCCGTCCGAACACAAAAGAGCTCCGGAGTGCGTTATTGGGGGATACGCACTCCGGAGCAGTCTATGGGCGGGCTGAGAATTTCAAACACTGAATCTCAAACGGTGACTCTCAAACAGTGAATCTCTAACCCGCTGTGTAGAGTTTACTTGGCCGTTGGCGGAGAAAGCCAGCACCCCGAATAACTACTTTCGCTTTAGTTTCGGGGCGGCCGCCCCGGTCCTGTGGTTTTTCCCGGTCAGGACCCATGCCCCGTCCGGTGATGGTCCGCAGCACGGACCGGAACAATCAAAACCGGGTGAAACTGGTGGTGGCTGAGCCAGGCAGCCACGGAACCATTGAGGGCCGCGGAGATGCGGTGGCCCAGGCCCGGCTCGGGGGTGCCTACGATAATCATCGCGGCGCCGGTCTCGGCCGCCAACCTCCCCAGCGCACGGGCCGGATCGCCTGCCAGTGTTCGCAAGGCCCAATGGACGCCCAGGTTGTCACACGCTGCGCTGATGCTGCTCCGCAGCTCCTGCGTCACAGCCCGGATTTCGGCGTTGTCCGTATCCGGGTGCAGCGAGAGCCGGTGGGCGGACCGTGCGGGATCCCACTCGACGAGGTAGCTCGCCTCATCAACATGGGCGCAGATCAGTGCGGTGCCGAGCCGGGCTGCCAGCGCGGCGGCGGTCTGCAGTACTTCGGATCTCTGCCCCGGGAGCACGCCGACGACGAGGGGCGGCGCACTCCCGGGGTATTCGGCGGACATGCCTCATTGTGGCCTCCGCATTGCGGCAGGAACAGGGGCTTCCTCCCCGTTGTCCCTCAGAAAGGTCACGGGTTGCGGCGAAGCACCTGACTTTGCCGATTGGACGGAGGGGGCGCCGAGCAAGAAACCATTGCGGCCATGTACGGGTGGTGGTTCCATGGGGTGCATGGCTACCGCAGAGAGTTACGTATTGGCGATCGGCACCAAAAAAGGCCTCTGGCTGGCAACGAGCCCGGACCGGACATCCTGGTCCGTTTCCGGCCCCCACTTCCTGATGAGCGAAATCCCCAGCATAGGCATCGACACCCGCGAGGGCAGGACCCGGATTCTGGTCGGCGTCCGTTCCGAGCACTGGGGTCCCACGGTCTTTCATTCCGATGACCTGGGGGAGACCTGGACGGAACCCGAACACGGGGCCATCCGTTTTCCCTCGGACACGGAGGCCGCCCTGGAACGCGTCTGGCAGATCCACCCCGACGCCGAGGCCCGTCCAGGCGTCGTCTGGGCCGGCTGCGAACCGATCTCGGTCTGGAAGTCCACCGACGGCGGTGAACACTTCGAACTCAACCGCGGGCTCTGGGACCACCCGCACCGCGATGAATGGGGCGCCGGCTTCGGTGGCGCCGCAGCGCATTCGATCGTCCTCGATCGCACCGGAGAGAAGGTGCACGTGGCCATGAGCACGGGCGGGGTCTACCGTTCGCTGGATGGCGGCAGCTCGTGGGAGCCGCGCAACAAAGGCATCTCGGCATACTTCATGCCCGACCCCAACCCGGAATTCGGCCAGTGCGTCCACAAGATCGCCGCGGACGCTGCCGTCGACGGCCGGCTATACGCGCAAAACCACCACGGCGTCTACCGCAGCGACGACGACGCCGAGAGCTGGGAGTCGATCGCTGAAGGGCTGCCGGCAGACTTCGGTTTCGTCATGCTGACGCATCCGCGCCGTGCCGGCACGGCCTGGGTCATCCCCCTCAAAGCGGACGGCGAGCGGATCCCGCCGGAGGGAAAGCTGGCGGTGCACCGGACCGATGACGCCGGCGCGAGCTGGAAACGGCTGGACGCCGGGTTGCCGCAGGCCGAGTTCAATTCAATCCTCCGCGACGCGGCCTGTGTCGACGCGGCTGAACCGGCCGGCGTGTACTTCGGCACCCGCGGCGGCAGTGTCTACGCCAGCGCGGACGAGGGCGAGCACTTCACCGAGGTGGTCTCGCACCTGCCGGATGTGCTGTGCATTCGTGCCGCGGCCGTGTCCCCGGTATCCGCGCCCGGTGCCATGGCAGCCGGCACGGCCGGACGTGCCTGAGGCGCCATGGCCGGAATCAGTGTGGTGTTGCCAAGCGTCCTCCAGGCATTCGCCGGCGGCCGGCCCGTACTGACTGCCCCCGCGGAACAGGACGTCTCGGTAGCGGGCGTGCTGGATCTGGTGGCGGCCGAGTACCCGGCGCTGTCGCGGCGACTGCGCGACGAGACGGGGACGGTCCGGCGGCACGTGAATATATACGTCAATGGGAATGAGATCCGCCGGCTGCAGGGCCTGTCCACCCCTGTGAGCCCCGGCGCAGAGGTCCTGATCATCCAGTCCGTGGCCGGGGGCTGACGGCTTCACTCTGGTGGCCACGTGGTCTCAGGCGACCCGCCAGAGGCTGCACTCGTCCGCGTTGAGAGCCTTCCGGGTGCCGGACTGGCGGTCCAGAATCCACACGACGCCGATTCCGGGCGCCGTTTCCTGGACGCTGCCGCGCCGGATCACCACGTCGTCGTAATTGGGCCCGACCTTCAGCCGCGCCTCAATCTCGTCGCCGCGGCGCAGCTGCTCCAGGGCGCGGACACGGGTCCCCTGGGCTTTGGCTTCTTTCAACATGGCGGGCCTCCTGGACTGGAGCGTGGTGCCTGCTCTTGCCGGCACTTCCAGTGTGACGAGCAATTGTTGCCGCCGTATTTCCGCCGGGTAAGACGTGGGTAAGCGCTTGGTGCGGGAGCCGCTCTGGCGGGCAGCGGGGCGCTCGGACACAATGGGCCTATGCAACTGCCCCTGATGCCCCCGATCGCTCCAATGCTGGCGAAAGCCGTAGCTGGCCTGCCTGACGGTGCGGTGATGTTCGAACCGAAATGGGACGGTTTCCGGGCGATCATCTTCCGGGACGGCGGCGATGTGGAGATCGGCAGCCGCAACGGCAAGCCGCTGACCCGCTACTTTCCCGAGCTTGTCGAGGCCTTGAAGGCAAACCTGCCGCCGCGCTGTGTGCTCGACGGCGAGATCATCCTGGTCGGTGCTTCCGGAGACCGGCTGGATTTCGAGGCGCTGCAGCAGCGCATCCACCCTGCCGCCAGCCGGGTCCAGCTGCTGGCGGAACAGACCCCGGCGCGGTTTGTGGCGTTCGATCTGCTGGCGCTGGACAACGAGGACCTCACCGCCCGCCCGTTCGTGGAGCGGCGGGAGGCGCTCGAGCGTGCGCTCGCGAAAAGCTCGGCGCCCATCCACGTGACGGCCGCGACCCGGGACAGGCAAACCGCCGGGGAGTGGTTCCACCAGTTCGAGGGGGCCGGGCTCGACGGAATTGTGGCCAAACCGCTGGACGGACCATATCTCGCGGATAAGCGCGCCATGTTCAAGATCAAGCACGAACGCACGGCCGACTGCGTGCTGGCGGGATTCCGGGTCCACACCTCCGGGCCGGACCGCGTCGGGTCACTGTTGCTCGGGCTCTACGACGACGAGGGCGGACTCGCCAACGTGGGTGTGGTCGGGGCCTTCCCGATGCAGCGCCGCAAGGACCTTTTCGAGGAGCTCCAGCCGCTGGTGACCAGCTTCGACAAGCACCCCTGGGCCTGGGCCCGGCAGGAGGAGGGCGCCCGGACGCCGCGCAAAGCCGAGGGCAGCCGGTGGAGCGGAGGCAAGGACCTCTCCTTCACCCCGCTTCGGCCTGACCGGGTTGTGGAAGTGAAATACGACCATATGGAGGGAGCACGGTTCCGCCACACGACGCAGTTTGTCCGGTGGCGCCCGGACCGGGACCCGCGCTCCTGCACCTATGCGCAACTCGAAGAACCGGTCAAGTACGATCTGGCGGCAGTGCTGGGCGCCGGCCACCCCTGACTGGGTCTGATTGTTCACTAGTAGAACAACCGTGCAATATGTGAACAAACGCGCTAGTGTAATTTCCACCACAAAGCTCCGGCCTGCGCACGATCGGCCGCCGCCCACCCAGTGCCGCCGTCGGAGGAGCTATCAGGATGAGCTATCAAGCAAGGTCCTTGCCCGCGGGCTTGATCGGCGGTTGCGGCGCAACATCATCCGGCTGGGACTTCCTGATCCAAGCCTCGGCTGTCTCCCGAACCTCACCGCGCGAAACCGCACCATCCATAAAGGAACATCACCACCGAACGAAAGGAGGCTGCTGTGCCTGAAGAAATCAACCTCGAGATCTACAACCCGGACCCGCTCACCGAAGACGTGTCCGACGAAGCCACGGAGGCCGCACCGAAGGCGCCTGCGCCCGCTGTTCCTGCCCTGGATACGGCCGCAGAGCCGCAGGCGGACCTCAGCGCCGAGATGAAGACCATCGGCGACGCCTACGCACAGGCACTCACGAACGGCGCCCCGGCAGAAATCCAGCCGCGGCTGGACTACGCACCGTACCGCAGCAGTGTCCTGCGCCACCCCACCAAGGACCTGCACCACGCGGACCCGGAGACGATCGAGCTCTACTCGCCGGCCTTCGGGCACATGGACGTCCACGCGCTGGAAGCGGACCTGACCATCCAGCACAAGGGTGAACCGCTGGGCGAACGCATCGTCGTCTCCGGCCGCGTGCTCGACGGTGATGGCCGCCCCGTCGCCGGTCAGCTGGTGGAGATCTGGCAGGCAAACTCCGCCGGCCGGTATATCCACAAAAGGGACCAGCACCCCGCGCCCCTGGACCCCAACTTCACCGGCGTCGGCCGCTGCATCACGGGTGCCGACGGCTCCTACAGCTTCACGACCATCAAACCCGGCGCTTACCCGTGGAAGAACCACCTCAACGCCTGGCGCCCGGCGCACATCCACTTTTCCCTGTTCGGGCAGGAGTTCACGCAGCGGATCATCACCCAGATGTACTTCCCGGGCGACCAGCTCTTTCCCCTTGACCCGATCTACCAGTCGATTGTGGACCAGGAGGCCCGGGACCGGCTCGTGGCCACCTACAACCACGAGCAGACCAAGCCCGAGTGGGCCCTGGCGTACAACTGGGACATCGTCCTGACCGGATCCAAACGAACGTGGACCGAGAACGAGGCCCTGGGAGCAGAAGGAGATGACCATGAATAAGGCCAGCACGAATAAACCCACCCCCACACCCGGCCAGACCGTGGGACCCTTCTACGGCTACGCACTGCCCTACGCCAAGGACCGCGAGCTGCTGGCCCCCGGCTCCCCGGGATCCCTGCGGCTTCAGGGCACCGTATACGACGGCGCCGGGCACCCGATTCCGGACGCGATCCTGGAAATCTGGCAGGCGGACGCCGGGGGCAAGGTCCCGCAGCGCACCGGCTCGCTGGTGCGCGACGGCTACACCTTTACCGGCTTCGGCCGCAGCGCCGTGGGCAACACCGGTGTCTTCACGTTCACCACGGTCAACCCCGGCCCCACCGAGGACGGCGCGGCGCCGTTCATCGCCGTCGCGGTCTTTGCCCGCGGCCTCATGAACCGGCTCTTCACCCGAATTTACCTGCCGGAGAACGAGGAGGCGCTGGCGGCGGATCCGCTGTTGTCCTCGTTGGATCCGGAACGCCGCAAGACGCTGATCGCACGCCGCGACGCGGACGGCGGTCTCACCTGGGACATCCGTCTGCAGGGCGAGGGGGAAACGGTGTTCCTGGACTTCGAGGGCGCCTCGACGTGATCTCCCGTGAAACCAGCGCGGCCACCGGCTTCAACGCCGGCCCGCAGGGCGATTTTGGTCTCCTGAGTCCTGTGTCGGCGTCGCCTCTGGTGACGGCGCTGACCGGGGACCGGGCCGTCCTGACCGTCATTCTCCGGGTCGAGGCCGCGTGGGCCGCCGTCCTGGAACAGGCGGACCTCGCCCCGGCCGGCTCCGCTGCGGTGGTCGCCGCGGCCGCCGAAGTGGACCGCTACGACGTCGCGGACCTCGCCGTCCGCGCCCAGGGCGGCGCCAACCCGGTCATCCCGCTGCTGGCGGACCTCCGCGGGCAGGTCAACGCCCTTGATGTGCACGAAATTGGCGCGGTGAAAGCCGTTCACACGTCGCTGACCAGCCAGGACGTCCTCGACACCGCCCTGATGCTGCTGAGCCGGGATGCGGTCCGCGGGCTGCTCACCGGGCTCACGGCAACGACGGCGGCACTGGCCGCCCTCGCGGAACAGCATACGGACACCCTGTGCGTGGGCCGCAGCCTCACCCAGCACTCCCTGCCGTTCAGCTTCGGGCTCAAGGCGGCCCAGTGGTTCCACGGACTCGCCGCGGCCGCCCGCCGCCTCGAAGCCGTCGAATTCCCGGTTCAGACCGGGGGAGCCGCCGGAACCCTGGCCGCGGGCACCGTACTGACCTCACACTCAAGCCTCAGCCCTTTGGATCTCTCCGACCGGCTGGCCGCCGAACTCGGCCTCGCCGCGGTCACTGCGCCCTGGCACACGAACCGGCTGGCCCTCACCTCGCTCGGCGACGCGCTGGCCGCCGTGACCGACGCCGCAGGCAAGATCGCCGCCGACGTGCTGTTCCTCAGCCGCCCGGAGGTCGCCGAACTCGCCGAACCCCGCGCCGCCGGCCGGGGCGGGTCTTCGGCCATGCCGCAAAAGCAAAACCCGGTGCTCTCCGTGCTGGTCCGCAGCGCGGCCCTGCAGTCTCCCGGCCAGGCCGCCCAGCTGCACCTGGCAGCCGCCACCTTCAACGATGAACGCCCCGACGGCGCATGGCACACCGAATGGCCGGCGCTCCGCCAGCTCCTCCGCCTCGGCCTTGGCGCCGCCGCGCAGCTCCGCGAACTCACCGAGGGCCTGCAGGTCTTCCCCGGGGCCATGCGGCGGAACCTCGAACTTTCCGGCCCGCTGCTGCTCAGCGAGGCCGTCACGGCCGCCGTCGCACCCCTCCTGTCCGGCGTCCCGGGCAAGAACAGTGCGGACGGCAGGCAACGGCTGCAGGCCGTGGTGGACCAGACACTGCAGGTCCCGGCCGCGGACCAGGCGTCCACCTACCGGCGGCTGCTGCGTGCGGCCGTCCCGCCGGAACTGCTCTCCGACGCACGGCTGGAGGAGCTGCTCGACCCGGCCAACTACCTTGGCCAGGCCGCCGAAATCTCCCGGCGCATCCTCGCCGCCTACCCGGACTACGCCGTCAGCATCACCGTCCCCGACGCCGGAGTCCAGACCTCATCACCGTCCACCGACCCGAACGGAGCCCCCCGTGGCTAGACCGACTGTCAAGGCAGTACTGCTTTCGCCCCAGCGACCGCTGGGGGACAAACCCCTCCTCGTGGCGGGCCCGTCGCTGGGCACGTCCACGCTGCTGTGGAGCCAGGTCGGCGCCCTGCTCGGAAGCGACGTCGACGTCGTCGCCTGGGACCTGCCGGGCCACGGCATCTCACCGGCAGCGAAAGAGACGTTCACCGTCGCGGAACTGGCCGAGGCCGTCGTCGAGCTGGTTGATTCGATCGCCCCCGGAGCGCAATTCCACTATGCCGGTGTCTCCCTCGGCGGCGCCACCGGGCTGCAGCTGGGCATCAAGCACGGCGAACGGCTCAAAAGTCTCTCCGTGCAGTGCATTGGCGCCAAGGTCGGCACGCCCGAGGGCTGGCTGGAACGCGCGGAGACGGTCCGCCTGCAGGGAACCCCCGTGATGATCCAGGGCTCCGCGGAGCGCTGGTTCGCCCCCGGCTTCATGGACCGCCAGCCCGAGCTCAGCAGCCGACTGCTGCACAGCCTCCGCGACGCCGACCGCTTCAGCTACGCCTTCTGCTGCGAAGCCCTCGCCGGCTATGACGTCAGGGACGACCTCGGCAGCATCCGCGTCCCCACCCAGGCCGTCGCCGGCGCAGAGGACAGCGTCGCCCCGCCATCACTCGCCGAGGCGATTGTGGAAGGGATCACCGCCGGCGGCGGTACCGCCAGCGCCGTAACCCTCAAAGGTGTGGCCCACCTGGCACCGTTCGAGGCCCCGGGCCATGTCGCCGACCTGCTGAAGAACCTCATCACTTGGACCGAGTCCAGCGGAGCCGCCAAATGACCGGCAGCGGGCCGGGCAACGCCCAGCGGGCCGGCCGTCAACGCCACGGTGTGGTACAGCCGGAGGCTACCAGCCAGGAAATCTACGACGGCGGCATGCAGGTCCGCCGCGAGGTCCTCGGCGCCGCCCACGTGGACCGGGCCAACGCCACCATGGACTCCTTCACCGAGGACTTTCAGGAGATGATTACCCGGATCGCCTGGGGCGGGATCTGGACCAGGCCGGGCCTGTCACGGCAGATGCGCTCGGCGGTCACCATCACAGCCATGGTGGCCCACGGCCACTGGGACGAACTGGCCATGCACGTCCGCGCCGCTGTCACCAACGGCCTGAGCCGGGACGAGATCAAGGAAATTCTGCTGCAAACGGCCATTTATTGCGGAGTTCCATCCGCGAACACGGCGTTCAAGACCGCGCAGCACGTCTTCCATTCCATGGACAACGCCGCCATGGACGACACCGAAATGGATGAGACACCATGAACCAGGCTTTTGTGTACGACGCCGTGCGGACGCCGTTTGGGAAATTCGGCGGCGGGCTCGCCGGGGTCCGGCCGGATGATCTCGCCGCTCATGTAATCCGTGAGCTGGTCCGGCGCGTGCCGGGGCTCGACGTCGAGCGCATCGATGAGGTGGTGTTCGGCAATGCCAACGGCGCCGGTGAGGAAAACCGGAATATCGCCCGGATGGGCACGCTTCTGGCGGGCCTGCCGGTTTCGCTCCCCGGCACCACCGTGAACAGGCTTTGCGGATCCTCGCTGGACGCGGCGATCATCGCCTCCCGGCAGATCGCCACGGGGGACGCCGAGCTCATGCTGGTCGGCGGGGTCGAGTCGATGTCCCGGGCGCCCTGGGTGCTGCCCAAAACCGAGAAACCCTATCCTGCCGGGGACATGACGCTGGTCTCCACCACCCTGGGCTGGCGTCTGGTGAACAAGGCTATGCGGCCGGACTGGACCGTATCCCTGGGCGAGGCCACCGAACGGCTGGCCGGGAACTACGGAATCACCCGCGAGGCGCAGGATGCGTTCTCGGCCAGCTCCCACAACCTCGCCGCCGCGGCATGGGACGAGGGATTTTATGATCGCCTCGTCACCGCGGTTCCGGGCACGGACCTGGTCCGCGACGAAGGCATCCGCGCCGGGTCCTCGGCGGAGAAACTCGCCGGGCTCAAGACCGTGTTCCGCACCGAGGACGGCACCGTCACCGCCGGGAACGCGTCACCGCTGTCCGACGGCGCCTCCGCGGCCTGGCTGGGCAGCGAGGCCGCCGCCGGGCTGCTGGGCCTGGACCCGCTGGCCCGCATCGCGGGCCGCGGCGCGCACGCCAACGAACCACAGTTCTTCGGCTACGCCCCCGTGGAGGCCGCGAACAAGGCCCTCGCGAAGGCCGGAATCGGCTGGGACCAGGTCGGTGCCGTCGAACTCAACGAGGCCTTCGCCGCGCAATCCCTGGTCTGCATCAACGCCTGGGGCGTGGACCCGGGGGTCGTGAACCGGCACGGCGGCGCCATTGCGATGGGCCACCCGCTGGGCGCCTCGGGCGGGCGCATCCTGGGGACCCTGGCGCGGTCCCTGCAGGCCTCCGGTGAACGCTGGGGAGTCGCCGCGATCTGCATCGGTGTCGGCCAGGGCCTCGCGGTCGTCCTCGAAAACGTTACTGCCGGGAAGGCGTAAAGAATGCTGAGCTTCGTAGAATCGGTCCAGGAAGCCGTTTCCGGCGTCCGGGACGGCTCCACCATCATGATCGGCGGCTTCGGCAACGCCGGCCAGCCGTTCGAATTGATCGACGCGCTCATGGACGGCGGCGCCACGGACCTCACCGTGGTCAATAACAACGCCGGCCAGGGCGACCAAGGCCTTGCGCTGCTGATCAAGGAAGGCCGGGTGAAGAAGATGATTTGTTCCTTCCCGCGGCAATCAGACTCCTGGCATTTTGACGGCAAGTTCCGGGCCGGGGAAATCGAGCTCGAACTCGTCCCGCAGGGCAACCTGGCCGAGCGGATCCGCGCCGCAGGGGCCGGGATCGGCGGCTTCTTCACGCCCACGGGCTACGGCACGACGCTGGCCGAGGGCAAGGAAACCCGCTTCCTGGACGGCAAGTGGCAGGTGTTCGAGACGCCCATCCACGCCGACGTTGCGCTCATCAAGGCCCTCACGGCCGACGGCAAAGGCAACCTCGTCTACCGCAAGACGGCCCGGAACTTCGGCCCGATCATGGCAGCCGCGGCCAAACACACCGTCGTCCAGGTATCCGGGATCGTTCCCACCGGCGGCCTCGATCCGGAAATCATTGTGACTCCCGGCATTTACGTCAACAGCATTGTGAAGGTGGCCTGAGATGAGCGTGCAGTCCAACAGCCAGGCCGGTCTCCAAAGCTCGGACCAGCCTCTGGGCCGCGATGACCTCGCCCGGCTGGTGGCCCGGGATATCCGGCCGGGCTCCTTCGTCAACCTGGGCATCGGCCAACCCACCCTGGTCTCCAACTACCTGTTGCCCGAGCAGAACATCACGCTGCACACCGAGAACGGCATGCTGGGCATGGGTCCGGTTGCCACCGGGGACCAGATCGACGGGGACCTCATCAACGCAGGCAAGATTCCCGTGACGGAACTGCCCGGAGCCTCCTACTTCCACCACGCCGACTCCTTCGCAATCATGCGCGGCGGCCATCTGGACATTTGCGTACTGGGTGCCTTCCAGGTCTCCGCGACCGGCGACCTCGCCAACTGGCACACCGGCGCGCCGGACGCGATCCCGGCTGTCGGCGGTGCCATGGACCTGGCTACCGGCGCCAAAGACGTCTTCGTGATGATGACCCTCCTGACCCGCGAAGGTGTCTCCAAGCTTGTCCAGTCCTGCGGCTACCCGCTTACGGGCATCGGTTGCGTGACCCGGGTCTACACGGACAAGGCCGTCTTCCTCACCGGGCCCGGCGGCGTGGAGGTCCGCGAAACGTTCGGCTGCACCCTTGAAGAACTGCAGCGCATGGTTCCGGTGCCACTCAAGGCCGCGGCCACCGCACGCTGAGGATCTGCCGGCACGGATCAAGACGGCATGGATCCAGACGGCAGGGAAAGGACGGCAGGGAAAGGACGGCACGGATAAAGTGGGGCGGAAACGAGAGGCGAGGACATGAGAGAGGCAGCAAGCACTGCCGGGACCGGTGGCGCGCCCGCGGCCAGCGACCAGTATGTGCAGTCGCTGGCACGCGGGCTGGCGGTGATCCGCGCCTTCGACACGGATCACCCCAAGATGACGCTGACCGAGGTGGCGGCCCGGACAGATCTGACCCGGGCCACCGCGCGGCGGTTCCTGTACACCCTCGTCGAGCTGGGCTATGTCCGCACAGACGGCAAAATTTTCGCCCTGACCGCGAAGGTGCTGCAGCTCGGCTACGCCTACCTGTCAGGGCTCTCACTGCCGCAGCTGGCCCAGCCACACCTTGAGGAACTGTCCCTGAAGTTGGGGGAGTCGACGTCGGCCGCCGTGCTGGAGGGCACCGACATCGCCTACATCGCCCGGGTGGCGACGCGGCGCATCATGACCGTCGGGATCACTGTGGGCACCCGGTTCCCGGCCTACGCCACCTCAATGGGGAGGATACTGCTGGCGGCGCTGCCGCCAGCCCAGTTGCAGGCCTACCTCGCTGCCGCCAGCATCCGGCCCCTGACGCCGCTTGCCATCGGCACCCGGGAGGGCCTGCTGGCGGAGCTCGCCCGCGTCCGGGCGCAGGGCTGGTGCCTGCTGAACCAGGAACTGGAGCCAGGGCTGATGTCCGTCGCCGCGCCGGTCCATGACGGGCCGAAGGTGGTGGCGGCCATCAACGTGTCCCTGCAGGCCCAGTTGGTAGCAAGCCGGCCGGATCCTGAGGCCTACCTGAACTCGGTGCGCGGGGCCGCTGTGGCTGCCGCGGAACTCATTTCCGCGGACCTGACCTCGGGGCGCTAGCTGGCCTCAGCCGACCTGCCCGACGCCGGCCCGGTGGAGACCGTAATGGTGACCCCGGAGTCGTCATCCCGGATGTTGAGGTGCAGGTCCCTGCCGACGAGCGAGGCGTGAATGTCCTCGCTGTCCGCCGGCGCGATCTGCTCGGCCAGACGGGTGACGGCCAGCGCCATCGCGCGGCCCCAATCGTGGGGATCCATGCTGGATGCCTCGGCCTCGGCCGCGTAATACTCCTGTGCTTCGGACATGTGCTGCTCCCGCTTTCCGCCCCTGGAACGCGTCCTGCCAGGCTAATCCGGACAGGCGGCCTGGCCGGCAGAGGGTTCGCGCCGGCAGGCTCCAGTACATGAGCATGGCCAGTCTAATGACCGTGGCGCTCGGACGTCCACGCTTCGCAACCCTGCTGCGGACGATCGGGGCGGAATCCCGCTAGGATTTCATCCGGGATACCCCACGCCCACTTGCCCTGAAGGACGCCATGTCAGAGAACAATTCCGCGCTTGAGAGCCCGCCACAGGGCAAGCGTGCCGCCGTCATCGTTAACCCCTCCAAATCCGGTGGACCGGCCCTTCAGGGAGCCATCTTCCGGCTTTGTGAAACGCAGGGATGGGCCGAGCCGCTCTGGCTCGAAACCACTGTCGAAGACCCCGGAACCGGCCAGGCACGCGAAGCCCTCAAGACGGGCGTCGACGTCGTGATCGCCGCGGGCGGCGACGGCACCGTACGCTGCGTTGCAGAGGTGCTCGCCGGCACCGGGACGCCGATGGGACTCGTCCCGCTGGGTACCGGGAACCTGTTGGCCCGCAACCTTGGCGTCGATATCACTGATCCGGTATCTGCCTGCTTCGATGTCCTCAACGGCAGCGAACGGGCCATCGACGTCGTCAAGGCAACGCTCAACCATTCAAACGAAGAACAAGTCTTCCTGGTGATGGCCGGCCTCGGCTACGACGCCGCCATCATGGCCGATACCGTGGACATGCTGAAGGACCGCATGGGCTGGCTCGCGTATGTGGAGGCCGGCATCCGTAAACTTCCCGGCAAACCGGTCAGGGCGAGGATCAGCGTCGACGGCGGAGAGCCTGTCCGCCGCCGGATCCGCAGCGTCATGATCGGCAACTGCGGCCGGATCATGGGCGGGGTGGAGATCTTCCCGGCTGCCACGTTGGACGACGGTCTGCTGGACCTTCTGGTCCTGGCCCCGCGCGGAAGGTTTGGCTGGCTGGGAGTCGTTGCCGGCATCTTTGGCCGGAACAAGCGCGAGACCGAATCTGTGGAGTACTTCCAAGGCAAGTCCGCCGAGATCACGCTGGAGACTGAGCAGGAATTTCAGCTCGACGGAGACCACCTCGGTACCGGCATGCATCTGGCCGTCTCAGTCGATCGGGATGCCCTGCTGATCCGTATGGCCACCAGCGCTTAGCGGCCGCCGGCAGCCGGCAGCGCAGAACCAACCCGGTGTCAGCGGCCGGAGACCGGGCGGTGCGCGAGGATCTCGGCGAGCTCGGCCAGCCGGTGCGCCCGGGCGGATTCCGCCGGGGTGAACGGCTCGCCCGGACGGACGAACGTGATGGGACCGTGCCAGGCTGTCGGGATCCTCAGTACGGTTCCAGCCGGGGCCGTGGCCCGGGCCGCTGTGGCAGCCGGCGCCGCGGTGCCCGTCTCTGGCCTGCTCTCGATCCGGGCGCGCAGCAGTTCAGCGACCGCAAACGGCAGCTCCTCCGGGTTGGCCGCGATCCTGGCCGCAAGACTCAGCGCCCCGGTCTGCCCGTCGGCCATGGCCAGCGCCGTGGTGGGCCAGACATGGGGGTCGTTGCCGCCGCCGTCGCGCAGGGCTTCCACCAGCTCCGCTTCGCCCAGCTCGCCGGGCGCGGACAGCACAAACTCATCCAGCACACCGCCGTCGACCGGGTGGACGTGGATGCTCAGGATGTTCGTGTCCAGCCCGGCGAGCGACTGCGTGAGTTTCTGCAGGGAACCGGGCCGGTCTTTCACGATGGTGCGGGCCCGCCAGAGGGCCGGGGCCGCGCCGAGCCGGCTGCGGTGCCGGAGGGCGGGGGCGTGCAGCCAGCTCCGCAGCATCCGCGCCGCGGACGGTTCCGCCACCCAGATGACCAGGATGGTGGCTGTCAGCGTGAGGACCAGGACCTTCGCCAGATAGGGCAGGTGAGTTCCCACCACCGCCGCGTGGACCACCAGCTCAATCGGCAGCATCACGGCGACGTTGGCCAGGGTCAGCCGGGTTTTGGTCGGTTCGGGCATCTGGCCGCAGACTTCGCAGCTCAGTTCGGAGGCGGCCGGAGCCTGAGGTCCGCCATGCTTGTTGCCGCGCGCTGAGGGCTTCATGGGTCCCATGATGTCCGCCGGCTGTTACGGGCCTATTGCCGGGCGGTGACGATTCCGCTCAGCTTAGCGGCTGCGCTCACCGGCTGTCTCGATCCCGATCGCCGCCTGCCAGTTCGGCGCGGAGATGCTCATCGCCCGCCAATACGTCCTTGCTCCAGGTCTTCGCTACGCCGCTGGCCCTCAGTTCGACCCTGCTGGTGGTTCCCTCGGCGCCGGGGCGGCGGTTTCGCGCGTCCCTCGTGACCGGCAACATGAGGTCCAAGTGCCCTGTCCCGGAATCCCGCATGGAAGGCTAGTCTGGACAGCACTGTGCAACGCGACTGTGCAACGCGACTGTGCAACGCGACTGTGCAACGCGACTGTGCAACGCGACTGGGGGAGTGCTTGTGGAAGTTGCTGAGGTAGCCATCAAGGACGTGCTGGACGTCAGCGGACTCGTCAGGCGCTACGGGGACCTGACCGCCGTCGACGGCGTTTCCTTCCACATCCGCACCGGGGAAACCTACGGGCTGCTGGGCCCCAACGGTGCCGGCAAGACCACCATCATCTCCATGGTCGCGGGGTTGATCCCCGCCAACGAGGGAACCGTCCGCGTGGCGGGCCGGTCCATGACCCCGTCCGAGACGGAGGCCAAGCGGGCCATCGGCCTGGTCCCGCAGGAACTGGCCATTTATCCGGACCTGACCGCACGGGAGAACCTGAAGTTCTTCGGTCGCCTGCAGGGACTCAACGGCAAGCAACTCACCCAGCGCACCAACGAGGTGCTGGAGCTTATCGGCCTGGGCGACCGTGCCGGCGACCTGACGAAGAAGTACTCCGGCGGCATGAAGCGCCGGCTGAACATCGGCATCGGCCTGCTCCACCGGCCCACCCTGCTGATCCTGGACGAACCGACGGTCGGGGTGGATCCGCAGTCCCGCAACGCCATCCTCGAATCCGTGGAGCGGCTCTCCGTCGAAGGCATGGCGGTGCTCTACACCACCCACTACATGGAGGAAGCCGAGCGGCTCTGCGACCGGATTGCCATTATTGACGAAGGCCGGATCCAGGCCGAGGGCACCCGGGACCAGCTGATCACGCTCACCGGCGGAGTGGACCGGATCAACCTCCGCGGCGGCGGCAGCATGTCCCGGGCTGCGGAGGCCCTTCGCGGGCTGCCGGCCGTACAGCATGTGGACAACGACGGGGCCGGGCTCATCCTCACCGTTAGCGACGGACCTACAGCACTCGCGGGGATCGTGACCGGCGCCGGGCTCGCCGGAATGTCCGTGACGTCCGTGGAGATTGTCCGGCCCGATCTGGAGTCCGTCTTCCTGCACCTGACCGGCAAGGCGCTGAGGGACTGAGATGCCCGGTCTGTGGACTATGGTCGCGAACGATCTCCGCCAGCGCATCCGGGACAAGTCTGTCTTCATCTTCTCCCTCATCGTCCCGCTGGCGCTCATGGGGGTACTGAGCCTGGTGTTCGGCGGCCTCGGCGAGGACACCGTTGACCTGCAGCCGGCCGTCGTCGTCGCCAGCGCCGACGACGCCGACCAGCTGGGCGCCGCACTCCTGGGCGCTGTCGATGCACTGGAAATCATCGACGTCACCATCAAACGGGTTCCGGCCGCGGACGTCCGCAACGAGACCCGGGCCAGCGGCGCCGACCTCGGCATCATCATTCCCGAGGGCTTCAGCAACGCGGTGCTGTCCGGACAGGCAGCGTCGGTCCAGCTGATCCAGGGTGACGGCGCCACGTTGGAATCCGGCGTGCTGATCGCCGTGGTCCAGGGGGTCGTGGACCAGTTCGCCGCAGGCACGGTGACCGCCGCCGCCGGCGGCATTTCCGGGCTGCCGCACCAGGAACTCGCGGGACTTGCCCAGCAGGCGGCGGCCGGACCGGCCCTGCTCACCCTGACCGAAGGGCAGGCTGCCGCCGAACAACTCTCGCTCCGCGGCACGCTCGTGGCCGGCCAGGCCGGGCTGTTCCTGATGTTCACGGTCGGGTTCGGCGTGTTGGGCCTGCTCGCGGAGCGGGAACAGGGCACCCTTGCCCGCCTGCGGTCGATGCCGGTCACCAGCAGCGCGGTAATCACGGCCAAGGCCTGCACCGGCTTCATCCTGGGGGTCGTTGCCACCACCGTCCTGCTCACCGCGGGCTCCCAGCTGTTCCGCGTTTCCTTCGGCTCGCCGCTCGTGGTGGCCGCCCTGATTCTTAGCGTCGTGACGGCAGCCACCAGCCTGACGTTTGTGGTGGCCCGGCTGGTCCGGACGGCGGAGCAGGCCAATGTGGCGCAGTCCATCCTGGCGATGGTGCTGGGGATCGCGGGGGGCGCTTTTTTCCCGGTCCAGGGGACCGGCTTCGCCGCCACGCTGCTGGACCTCAACCCGATCGGCGCGTTCATTCGGGGTCTCGGGATCTCGGCCGGGGGCGGAGGCCTCGGGGACGTGACAGGGCCGGTCGCGGTGATGCTGGCGTTCGCCGCGGCCGGACTGCTCCTCTCACGCATCGTGCCGGACCGGGGGGCGCAGGCATGAGCGCCATGTTCGCGATCGCCACGGTGGAGCTGCTGCGGTTCCTGCGGGACAAGTCGAACATCTTCTTCGTCTTCATCTTCCCCCTCATGCTCATTCTGCTGCTCGGGTCGCAGTTCGGTACCGGCAGCGGCCAGCCCCGGGTGGCCATCGCCGGACCCAGCAGCGCCCTGGCCCAGGCCCTGCAGGCGGAGCTCGAGTCGTCCGGCGTCGACGTCACCGCAGGCAGCCAGGACGCGGTGCGGGCGGATCTCAGCCGCGGCCGCACCGACGTCGCGGTTTTCCTGGCCGACGCCGACGCCGACGCTTTCGACGGTGGGCAGCCGGCGGGGCTCGACGTCGTGATGGCCCCGCAGTCCTCCGCCGTGGCCGTGATGCAGCAGGTCCGCACGGCCGTGCAGGCTGTGGGCCTGGACCGGAGCCAGCTCGCTGCCCTGACCGGCGCCGGAATCCCCGAGGAGCAGGCCCGCCCCGCCCTGGACCAGGCCGCAGCGCAGGTGGCGGTGCCTACGGTGGAGATCGTGGACACCGGCAACGTCGTGCAGGAGTTTCGCGGGCTGGGAAGATTCGATCTCGGTGCCTCGCAGCAGGTGCTGCTCTTTGTGTTCCTCAGCTCACTCACCGGTGCGGCCACGCTGATCCAGGCACGGCGGTTAGGCGTCGTCGGCCGGGTGATGTCCGCCCCGGTTTCCAGCGGCCAGGTCGTGGCCGGGCAGGCGCTGGGACGGTTCGCCGTCGCCTTCGTCCAGGGCGGATTCATCATGGTCGGCACCGCGCTGCTGTTCGGCGTCGACTGGGGCAATCTGTGGCTGTCCGCCCTGGTGCTGGTGCTCTTCTGCGCCGTCTCGGCAGCCGCTGCGATGATGGTCGGCTCGGTGATGGACAATGACACCGCCGCCGCCGGCGTGGGCGTAGGCGCCGGACTCGTCCTGGCGGGCCTGGGCGGCTGCATGGTGCCGCCCGAGTTCTTCCCGGAAACGCTGGCCGCGATCTCCTACGCCACGCCACACCGGTGGGCCTATGACGCGTTCGCCGCCATCCAGCGCCACGACGGCACCCTGGGCGACATCCTGCCCCAGCTGGGCGTGCTCGCCGGCATGGCTGCGGCGCTGCTGCTGCTGGGCGCCTGGCTCCTGCGGCGAAGCCTCAACCGGGCCCTGTAACGGCCCCGCCGATTTCGAGGGTAGAACCAAGGCCCCCGCGGGCACCTGCGGCGTAGAGTGGAAGCAGAATCCATTCAACGGAAGAGGCGGCGATGGCTAACTCCGGCACCGGGGACTCCGTGGTGGACCGCGTGGTCCGGGTGATTTCCGCGTTCCCCGAGGGCGTCACCGTGCTGCCGCTCTCCGAGCTCGCGGACCGGGCCGGACTGCCGCTGAGCACCGCCCACCGGCTGGTCCGGCAGCTCGCCGGGCACGGGCTCCTGGAACTGGGCAGCGGGGGATCCGTGCGGCCGGGCCTGCGCCTGTGGGAGCTGGTCAACCGGAATTCGCCCACCCTGGCCCTGCGGCAGGCGGCCATGCCTTTCATGGAGGACATCCAGCAGGTCCTGAACCAGAATGTGAACCTGGCCGTCCTGGAGGGCTGGGAGGCGCTGTTCGTTGAGCGGCTCTCCCGCCGCGGCTCGGTGGCGAACCGGGCCCAGATCGCCGGCCGGATGCCGGTGCACGTCTCTTCTGCCGGGCTGGCGCTGATGGCCAACCAGCCGGCGCCGGTCCAGGCCGAGTACCTCCACCAGTTCCACGATCCTGCCGGCAAGGTCGGGCCGGAAGACGTCCGCGACCTGCTGCAGGACACCGCTGGCCGCGGCTTTGCGCAGTTGGCCGGCGTCGTCGATCCGGACACTTGGGGGATTGCGGTGCCGGTACGGGACGCGCGGGACCGGACGGTGGCGGCGCTCGGCGTCGTCGTTCCCCTGCGCGAGATGCGCCTGCAGGCGCTGGTTCCCGCCCTGCAGACAGCGGCCCGCGGGATCGGACGTCAGCTGCCGGATCCGAGGACCACCGCCGGCTTCCATTCAGCGGAATCCCTGTAACGCTCATCACGTGCCCGGGCGCACACTGAAGCCAGAGACTCCACACGGCCCCCGACGCCCACCAGTCCGGGCCCCGCAACGAAGCGAGGACACCATGGAAAACCGCAAAGTCATCACCACCCAGGTCGCCATTATGGGTTCCGGCCCGGCCGGGCTGATGTTGTCCCACCTGCTCGCGAAGCGGGGAATCGAATCCACCGTCATCGAGGTCCGCAGCCACAAGGAAATCTCGGAAACCGTCCGCGCCGGCATCCTGGAGCATGGTTCCGTCAACCTGCTGGTGGACAGCGGCGCCTCGGACCGGGTGCTCCGCGACGGCGACCGGCACGACGGCATTGAACTGCGCTTCAACGGCGAGAGCCACCGGATCGACTTCCAGGACCTCGTCGGCGAGTCGGTCTGGCTCTACCCCCAGACCGACGTCTTTTTGGATCTCGCCGCCCGGCGCGAGGCCGACGGCGGCGACGTGCGTTATAGCGTCACGGACACCACCATCCACGACCTCGAGGGCACGCCAAAGGTCTGGTTCACCGATGCGGAGGGCGTGGAGTGGGAGCTGCAGGCGGACTTCATCGCCGGCGCGGACGGTTCACGCAGCCACAGCCGCTTCCAGATCCCCGAGGCCCGGCGGAAGTGGTATTTCCATGAGTACCCCTTCGCCTGGTTCGGCATCCTGGCCGAGGCCCCGCGCAGCTCCGAGGAACTGATCTACGCCAACTCTGAGAACGGGTTCGCCCTGATCAGCCAGCGGACCGACACCGTCCAGCGGATGTACTTCCAGTGTGATCCCAACGAGGACGTCAACAACTGGAGCGATGACCGGATCTGGGACGCCTTCCGCACCAAAGTCAACGGCAACGGCTTCGAACTCAAAGAGGGCCCGGTTATCGACAAGACCGTCCTGAAATTCCGCAGCTTCGTGCATGCCCCGATGCGGCACGGCAAGCTCTTCCTCGCCGGCGACGCCGCCCACACCGTTCCGCCGACCGGGGCCAAGGGCCTGAACCTGGCGCTGCACGATGTCAAGATGCTCTTTGAGGGCCTCGACAGCTACTACCAGACCGGCAACACGGTTCTCCTGGACGCCTACAGTGACCGCGCTCTGGACCGGGTCTGGAAAGCCCAGCAGTTCTCCTACTGGATGACCTCCATGCTGCACACCCCGGCCGACGGCGACGACTTCGCCCGTGCGCGCCAGCTTGGCGAGCTGAACGCCGTGGTGTCCTCGCGCCACGGCCGTGCCTACCTCGCCGAGGCCTACACCGGCTGGCCGGGCGCGCACTGATACCGGTGCCCGCTGCCAGCGGCGTGCTCTCAGGCACGAAACAGGGCCGCGACGCCATTCTGGCGTACTTCGGGGAACTGGGACCTGACCGGGCAACCCCTGCCGGCGGCATCAAGCTACCCGGCGACGGGTGGCGGCGGTCCCTGTGGCGCTTCCTTGCCGCCGGTCAGGGCACGAGCGCCGGATCGTTGGGCGTTGCCGCTGGCTGAGAGGGCAAGACGTCCTTGCCGCCGGCCCGAGTCCTGGGTTTCCGTGCAGGCTTTCTAGCCGCCCGGCCATAGACCAGATACATGGTTACCCCGGTGATGACCATGAGAAGCACTGTATAGACGAATGTGTTCGAGACGCCGTCAACGCCCTCGGCTCCGTCCGTGTTCGCCTTGATCACCAGCCCCAGAGGTTGAAATAGCGGGTGGGCCAGGAAGATCGCCGTATCGTAGTCATCCAGCATGCTGTTGAAGTTGAGCGCCATGATCGCCGTCGCTGCGGGCAGCACGATCGGCAAGAGAATCCGGCGGAAAATATATAGGGTTTTGGCGCCCATGATGTTCGCAGCTTCCTCAAGCGAGGAGTTCACGGAAGCGAACGAGGCCTTCAGCATGCGCAGGGTGAAGGGAATCTTCACGGTGACAAATGCAATGAGCAAGATAACGGTGGTTCCCGTCAGTACGGTGCCGCCCACCAGCGGGCTCGGGTGGTCGTAGCTGAGAATCAAGCCAAGGGCCAGCAACGCCGAGGGTAGGATCCACGGAATGTGGAGCAGGTACTCGAAGACACCCGTGACCCAGTTGCGGTGCTTCTGCAGAAGTCGGGCAACGAAAAGCAGTCCCCCGACGGCAATCACCGCGGCCAGTGCGCTGTAGACGATGCTGATGATGAACGGCCGCAGGCCCGACGGCTGGGTCAGCACCCGGATGTAGTTGTCCAGGGTAAGACTGCCTGGAGCGAGGCGCCCGGTTTGGATAGCTGCGCCGTCGGCGAAGGAATAGAGCACGATCAAGACGACCGGGAGGGTGTAAACGGCGAATAACAGGTAGGCGGCGGTGTGGACAACAGCGTTTGCTGCGGGATTGCGGATCTGCTGCTTTTGCAGCCCGGCGGAGACCTTGGACACGGAGAAGTAGGTGCCGCCCTTCTCCAGCCGGGTCATGACGGCCAGCATCAGGATGGTGGCGACTCCCAGGATGACGGCGAGCAGCGCAGCGAGATCCCGGGATGTGGGGCTGTTGGAGAACGTGAGGATCATCGGAGTGATGGTCTGAAAGTCCCGTCCGCCCAGGACTTGCGGCGCGGACAGCGCGCCCAAGCCGGTCAGGAACGAGAGGACGGTGACCGCAAACAGGGTCGGTTTGAGCATCGGAAGAACAATCCGCCGCAAGATGGTCCACGTAGAGGCACCCATATTCCGGGCAGCCTCGATGGTCTGGAAGTCGACATTTTTCAGCGCATTGGTGACGAACAACATGTGGTTGGTGGTCGTGGCGAAGGTCATCACTGCAAGGACGGCGAAGAATCCGGAAAACCATCCGGGATCCATCCCCGGAAACAGCGCCAGCAGGAAGCCGGTGACAATGCCTTTGTCCCCGTAGATGAATTTGTACCCGGCGGCCAGAACGATACCGCCATAAATAAACGTGGTGGCGTAGCCGAGGAACAGGATCCTTGAACCGCGAATCCTGAAGTACTGGGTGACCAGCACGATGAAGATGCCCACCAGGTTGACGGTGACGGATAGGACGATGGCCAGCAGGAAGCTGTTGCCGAGGGACTTCATCGCCCGCTGGGACGAGAAGAGTTTCTCGGCGGCGCGCCCGGAGAAACTTCCATTCGGGAAAAACGTCTGGATCAAAACGTTGGCATTCGGCCAGACCAGGAAAGCCGTGATGAACCACGTGAGGGCTATGCCGACGATGAGAACGGCGGGGGAACGGAGCATAGTCCGGATGCTGGTGCCGTTGGAATTTGCCCGCCTGCCCGCGGAGCTCACAGGCGGGCCGCCTGCTGCAGCCGGTTTTCCACGCCAGCCCCCGATTCCGGGTGGTACTGCAGGACGTGTTGTGGCTGAACGTAAACGGTTGCCTGGCTGCCCGTACCCGGTTGGGCCCCGCCGTCCTCCTTGACCAGCAGCCGGATGTCGGCGCCAAGGCAACGGACCACGTACCGGCTGTGCAGGCCGTGATAGGTCTTGGAGACCACGGTTCCTCCGATCGCGACGGCGGAGCCATCCCCGCCGCCGGCGTCCAGGGATGCCTTTTCCACCCGCAGGTATGAGTTAGCCGCGGGATCCAGCGTGTGCCTGGATTGACGGTTCAGTTCCGCAACAAACTCGCCCGTAAGGCGGGAACTGTCGCCGATAAAATTGCAGACAAATTCGGATGCTGAGTGGTCGTAGATGCTTTGCGGAGTGCCGATCTGTTCGATAACTCCGTTATTGAAGACGGCCACCCGGTCACTCATCGCCAGCGCTTCGTCTTGATCGTGGGTGACGTAAACCGTTGTGATGCCGAATTCACTCTGCAGATCCTTGAGTTGCTGCCGCAACTGGTGGCGGAGCTTTGCGTCCAAATTGGAGAGCGGCTCGTCAAGGAGCAGAATCTTCGGTTGGAGTACCAGGGCGCGGGCGACGGCGACCCGTTGCTGCTGACCGCCGGAAAGCTCCGATACGTTCTTGGCCATTTGCTCGTCCGAGAGGTCCACTCGTTTGGCAATATCGCGGACCAGGCGCTCGCTGTCGGCCCGCGTTTCCTTGCGAACCCGCAAACCGAAGGCGATGTTTTCCCAAACGCTCATGCTGGGGAACAAAGCATAGTTCTGGAAGACCATGCCGATCTGGCGCTTGTCGCTCGGAAGCCGGGTGACGGCCTTGCCGTCGACGTACACGTCGCCGGCAACCGGCTCGATAAACCCGGCGAGGGTGCGCAGCGCCGTCGTCTTCCCACAGCCAGAGGGTCCCAGCAGGGTAAAGAATTCACCCGGTTTCACCTCAAGGTCCAAGCCCGGAATGGCGGTGAAATCACCGAAGGTGACCTTGACGTTCTCGAAACGAATCATGGCTATCTGACTTTCTGGCGGTGGGGAAAACGGCCGGCGGCCGAGGCGTACCGGTTGCGACGGCAAATGCTGCCGGCAGCGACCTGACGCCTGCTCAGGTCATGTATTCGAGCTCGATCTTTTCGACCCACTTGCCCATGTTCGCCTGCACGAAGTTCCAATCGATATCCTGCTGCTTGAGCGAGTCGAAGAACTCGACTACTTCGGGCTTTGCCTTGGCCACGGCTGATTTGTTGACCGGCATGGAATTGAACTGCTGTGCCCAGTCACCCTGGGTCTGCGCGCTGCCAAACCAGTCGATAAATTTCAGGGCTTCGTCCTTTTTCTTGGAGCCCTTAACGAGCGCCACTTGCTCGATGGCCAGTGGAACACCGACAGACGGCATGACGGTCGCTACGTTGACCTTGAACGATTTTTCACGTTCGGCAATGATCGATGACGGCATCTGGCCCATGTCCGTGTCACCGGAGGCGATACGTGCGAAAAGGTCCGTCTTGGCCACTGCCGGGGTGCCGTTCTTGAAGTACTCTTCGACCTGCTTCCAGCCTTCATCTGAGATGCCCAGATCGCCGCCGTCGTCCTTGTAGCGGGTCAGGATGCTGGCGAACACCAGTTGCGCGGTTGCCGTCCCGAGGCCGGTGACGCGCTCATAGCGGGTTTTGAATTTGTCCTGGGTCCACAAGTCGGTCCAGTCCTTGGGGGCTTGTTCCTGGCTGAACTTATCGGAGTTATAACCCAAAAGGATGGCCTGCTGCACCAGGGGCCAGTAAGCCTTGGTTGCGCCCTGGTCTCCCTTGGCGCCGTCGACCTCGCCCGACCATGAGGGGGTGATCGGTTCGATGGCACCGGCGGCCTTTACCTGCTCGAAATACATATTGTTCAGCCCGAACGCGACGTCTGCTATCGGGTTGTTCTTCTCGGCAATCAACTTGTTAGTGGCGTCAGCGCCGCCGGCACCCACGATCTCGATCTTAAAACCAGCCTCAGCAGCCTTTGCTGTCAGCCACTCACCGCGGCCTTCACCATTGGAATTGGTGTAGACAATGAGGGTTTCGCCGGACGGCGGCCCGGAAGGCGCCACGGCGGCCGTTTCGGGCGCAGGATCGGAGGGTGTGGGGGCTGCTGCGCCCGCTCCGCAACCGGTAAGAAGGGCGACGGCGACGGCGCCGGCAACCATGGAATGCAATCTGCGCACGGGAGAGACTCATTTCTGCATGGGACCAGGAGGCAATGTCCGGCCAGCCTATAGCCGCACACGCCGGAAAAGCACCTAATCACCATCAAATTGACAATAAAATCCTGCTGGAGTCTCGAGTCTGATCGACAAGCAGGAATAGCCGGCTTCGTGCGCGCTAACGGGGCGTGAACATCCAACGCCGTCGGGCGCCCGAATCCTCAGGCCATGGCCGTGTGGGCGGCGCTGTGCGAATCAATGGCTTTCGTGTAGCAGTAGGAGTGGTCCACGCCGATGTACGGCCCGAAGTTCGGCACCGGAACGAAACCTGAGTTCTCGTAGAACTGCCGGCCGTCAGTCTGTACCGAGCCGGCCTCCGCGGTGATGGAGGTGATGCCGAGGGCATGGGCATGCGCTTCCAGGGCGGCCAGAATGGAACTGGCCACTCCGGATCCGCGGGTGTACGGCAGCACATACAGTCGTTTGATCTCGGCGGTGTGCGCGTCAAGGAGGCGCAATCCCCCGCAACCCACCGGTTGGCCCGACGCCTTGTCGTGGGCGACGAGGAACACGGCAGTGTCGGCCCCCGACGGCGGCGGGCCGGGCTCGTGGTCGCTGGAGCCGAAGCGGGCATCGAGCTCGGCCTGCTGGGCTGCGCGGAGGTCCGCGCCCACCGGGTTGGCCCAGGTCACTTGCCGGATGTTGAGCCGCGGGTTGGTCTGCATGGCTGCCTCGATTCGCCGAAGGATGATGCAGACCAACGCTAGGGTGCGCCGGTTTCGGCAGTGTTTCCTGCGCGTTAGCGTCCGGAGAATTCGGCTACAGCGTGCGGCCGGTGGGGTCCTCCGCCGTCGGGTCCACCAGGGCCAGGCCGCCCACGGGGCTGTCGTCCCAGTGGATGAGCCGCCAGCCGGCATCCGGATCTCCTTCCAGCGCCACGATGCCGGTGTTGGCAAGGACGTGGCGGGCGGCGAAGCCCGACTCCACATTGGTGGCCCGGAGGCCCGCCCAGACACGGATCGCAGCCCCGTGGCTGACGACGGCAGCCGTCCCGGCGCCGCTGCCTGCTGCTGCGGCAACCCGGGCGATGGAGGCGTCGAAGCGTTCGAAAAACTCATGCCCGCTGGGCCCGGCCGGCATCCGGCGGTGCAGTTCCCCGGCCGCCCAGCCAAACACGGTGCCCAGGTAGCGCACGTGCGATTCCTTGTCGTTGAGCTTTTCCAGCGATCCGGCCTCGATCTCCTGCAGGCCCTCCAGCACCTCGACGCCCAGTCCGCGGGCGGCCGAGAGCGGCGCGGCGGTGATCTGGGTGCGGATCAGGGTGGAAGCGTACAGAAAGTCGATCTGCTGATCCCCCAGCGACCGCGCCAGGGCGGCCGCCTGCCGCTGGCCGAGTTCGGTCAGCCCGGGGCCCGGGTGGGCGGTGTCCAGCTGGCCCAGGACGTTACCCGGGGTCTGGCCGTGGCGGATCAGCAGGAGCCTCATGCCAGGTGGTCCACCAGCTTGTCCGCGATGCCGGTGTACTTGCCGGGGGTGAGCGCCAGCAGCCGGGCTTCAGCGTCGGCGGACAGGCCCAGGCTCTGGACGAACTCCTGCATCCGCACCGCATCGACGCGCTGCCCGCGGGTCAGGTCTTTGAGCCGTTCGTAGGGGTTCTCCATGCCCTCGACGCCGGCGATGGCCTCGGCGCGCATGACCATCTGGATGGCTTCGCCCAGGACTTCCCAGTTGGTGTCGAGGTCCGCGGCCAGGACGTCCCCGGCGACCTTGAGCCGGTCCAGGCCCTTGGCCACGTTGGAGATGGCGAGCAGGGAGTGGCCGAACGCCACGCCGATGTTGCGCTGCGAGGAGGAGTCGGTGAGGTCGCGCTGCCATCGGGAGGTCACCAACGTGGAGCCCAGGACGTCCAGCAGCCCGGAGGAGATCTCCAGGTTGGCCTCGGCGTTTTCGAAGCGGATCGGATTGACCTTGTGCGGCATGGTGGAGGAGCCCGTGGCGCCTGCGACCGGGATCTGCACGAAGTAGCCGATCGAGATGTAGCTCCAAACGTCCGTGCAGACGTTGTGCAGGATCCGGTTGAACCGTGCGACGTCGGCGTACAGCTCGGCCTGCCAGTCATGGCTTTCGATTTGCGTGGTCAGCGGGTTCCAGCCCAGGCCCAGGCCCTCAACGAAGCTCCTGGCGACCTGTTCCCAGTCGGCGCCGGGGATGGAGGCCACGTGTGCGGCATAGGTGCCTGTGGCGCCGTTGATCTTGCCGAGGTATTCGGTCCGGGCGATGCGGTCCAGCTGGCGGGTCAGCCGGTGCGCGCTGACGGCCAGTTCCTTGCCGAGCGTGGTGGGAGTGGCCGGCTGGCCGTGGGTGCGGGAGAGCATGGGCACGGCGCGGTTGTCCTCGGCCATGGCAGTGATCTGGGAGACGAGCTTCCGGGCGGCGGGCAGCCAGACGTCCTCGACGGCGCCCTTGATGCCCAGGGCGTAGGAGAGGTTGTTGATGTCCTCGGAAGTGCAGCCGAAGTGCACCATGGCGGTCAGGCGTTCGATGCCGATGCCGGGCAGGCGGCGGCCGATGTAGTACTCGACGGCTTTGACGTCGTGCACAGTGACGGCTTCGATGTCTGCCAGTTCGGCGACCGAGCCGGCGTCGAATTCAGTGACGATGGCGCGCAGTTTCTGTTGCTGCTCCGCGGACAGCGGTCCGGCACCGGGGAGCACGCTGTTGCCGGTCAAGTGGATGAGCCATTCAACTTCGACGGCGACCCGGTCGCGGTTGAGGGCGGCCTCGGAGAGGTAGTCGACCAGCGGCGCGACGGCGGGCTGGTACCTGCCGTCCAGCGGGCCGAGCGCGACCGGTTGTGGGGACGCGGCGAGGGCAAGGCGTCCGGACGGCGTGCGGGTATCAGCTGGAGCAGCAGTTTCAGGCATGCCCCGATTCTTTCACGAAGTCCCGCCGGGCCTTAAGTGTGCTGAACCATGTGACTTCCGGGTGGTCCGCCGAAGCGGCTCCCGCTGCCGCGGCCGGTTATCCACATGGTGGCGCGGGGGGCTTCAGCCCGCTTGTGCGGATCCCTAACGTCGGTGTTATGACCAGCAGGACAGGGCGGACGAGTGCGGAGGCCGGCGCCAGTGTGGCGGCGGGTGACGTGCTGGCCTCCGAGGCCGCTGCCTGTGCCTCGCGCAGTTATGAGGTCCAGCAACTCGCCGCCCGGGTGGCTGCCTGCGCAGACCGGACTGATGCCGAGCTGGCCCGCCTGTCCGGCGTCGAGTTGCAAAGCTGGCAGAGCCCGGCCGGCCGGGCCTACCGGGCGTCGCTGTCCCTGCACGCCGCGTCCCTTCGCCGGGGCACCGCGGCCCTGCAGGACGCCGTGGCTGCTGTGCTCCGGCACGGCAGTAACGTCGCCCTCTCCTCGATAAAGCCGGGCTACTGATGGCTGAAGCGTCACCGGCAGGCTCCGGGGCAGCACCGGTTCCTGCCGCGCCGGTGGACGGCGTGTTACAGATCCGGGGCGGCGTGGGGGGACTCAGTTTCCAGTTCGAGGAACTCCTGGCCGGCGCATCGGCGCTGGACGGGATCGTGCACGAGCTGGCGATCATTGAAGTGGAGGCCGACCGCGTGCGCCGCGCCCTGTTCCCGTACCAGTTCGACTCCTACTCCACCGGAAGCGCGGCGATCACCGCTGTTGGGGAGGCGGGGAGGGCGATCGGCAGCGTGCGGATGAAGCTGGAGCGGCTTTGCCGCGACGTGCGGGCCAGCCACCGGGACTACGAGTCCGCCGAAGCCCGTAACACCCTGCTCCTGCGGATTGGCCTGACCGGGGCAGGGTACTGGCCCCTGCCGCCTCTCCTTGGTCTGCCTCCGATCACTGTCCGGGACACGGTGGAGGATGGACTATCCTGGGCGCCGGCCGGGGTGGCGTTACTTCTCGGCCTCCCTGCCGGTGTCGCTGCGGCAGGATTGGCGGGTGCGTCTGCCAGCGTCCGATCCTCCATCCGCGCTCTGGCTGCGGTGCCGGAACTGGACTTCCTGCGGCCCCGCTCCGTCCGGATCACCGGCAGCGAACGCCGCATTGAGGAGGTCGACGTCTCACCGGCCGGGCTGCTGCTGCGCGCTGAGGCGGTCGGACGGACCAGCGGTGAGATCGAGGTCCTGGAATTGGGGGAGCGCCCACACCGTGCCTGGGTGGTGGTCATCCCAGGGACGCAGCTGGACGGTCTGCCGCAGGGCAGCAATCCCTTTGACACCGCCGGCATCGCCGAGGGTCTGGGCTTCGACTCGAGCGAGACCGGCGCGGCCATCCGGGAAGCCCTCGCGCAGGCGGGCGCCGAGTCCGGCGACCAGGTGGCCGCCGTCGGCTACAGCCAGGGTGGCATTCACGCCATGAACCTTTCCCGGGATAAGGCGTTCCTCGCCGACTACGATCTCAGGTTCGTCCTTACGGCTGGTTCGCCGGTGGGTGCGATCGAGCCGGCAGCCGGAACCAGCAGCCTTCACTTGGAACACGAACAGGACTGGGTGCCCGGAGCCGATGGTATGCCCAACCCGGACACGAAAGACCGGGTGACCGTCACCGTGACCACTCCGATTCCGGGACACGAGTGGCTGGAGCGCGGCCTGGGGCCGGGACACGACGCGGCACGCTACGCCGAGGGCGCCCGGGAGATCAGCGCCAGCAGGAATCCGTCGCTTGAGGCCTCGACCGCCGCGCTCACGGCCGTCGTCGGCGCGGGCGGGACGGCCGGGGTGACCCGCTTCTCGCTCCGCCGGGAAACCAGGGGCTCAACGCGGCGGGCACTGGCCCCGGCCCCGGGGCCTAGCGGTCAAGCGCGGGAAGAGCGCTGGCCACCAGGGACACTGCGCTGATAATGAGGGCAGCGAACACCGCTGTCCAGAAGAAAGAGTCGATGGTGAAGTTCACAGCCGTGTAACTGCTGATCCAAGCCGTCAAATAAAGCATTCCCGCGTTGATGACAATCGTGAAAAGGCCCAGGGTGAGAATGGTGATCGGCAGCGAGAGCAGGCTGATGATGGGCTTGACGAAGGCGTTGACGAGGCCGAAGATCAACCCGATGAAAAGGTAGCCCAGGGCGGTGTTGAGCGCGCCGTCGCCGGCAGTGGTGATATCCAGGCCGGTCAGGATCCAGCACGCTACGGCCAGGGCCAGCGCGTTGATGATGACTCGTACGATAAATGAGCGCATGGGCCCATGCTGTCACACGCCCGGTGGCAGCGGCAGGGGCCATATACCCCTACCCGGGCAGTTGGCCGACGTAGGCTAGAGGGCATGACCTCATCAGAGAACACGGCAGGGGGCACCAGGCCCCGTCCGGTGGTAGACCTTCTTCCCCGCTACGCGGCCGGCAAGCCCCCGGCCCCCGTCGAGGGCCTGGCCAGCTACAAGTTGTCCTCCAACGAAAACCCGCTCCCGCCGATCCCTGCAGTGCAGCAGGCCATCGCGGCGCAGACGGACTTCAACCGCTACCCGGATCCGCTCAGCAGCAAGCTGCGAAGCGCGCTCGCCGGTTTCCTGGACGTTCCGGCCGAGGACATTGTCACCGGCGCCGGAAGCCTCGGAGCCCTGAACCAGCTGCTTGCCACGTTCGCCGGGCAAAACGACGATGGCAAGCCTGACGAGGTCATCTACGCCTGGCGGTCTTTCGAGGCCTACCCCATCAGCGTGGGACTCGCCGGCGCAGACAGTGTGCAGATCCCCCTGACCGCGGACGGCCGGCACGACCTCGATGCCATGGCGGCCGCGGTGACCGCCCGAACCAGGGTGATCCTGCTGTGCACACCCAACAACCCCACCGGCCCCATCCTGACCGCAGAGGAAACCGAACGCTTCCTCCGGACCGTCCCGGCCGACATTGTGGTGGTCATCGACGAGGCCTACCAGGAGTTCGTCCGCGACGGCCAGGCCGTGAACGGCATCGAGATGTACCGGAAATACCCCAACGTTGTGGTGCTGCGCACCTTCTCGAAGGCACACGGACTCGCCGGGCTGCGGGTGGGCTACAGCGTGTCCAACCCCGACCTCACGCAGCATCTGCGGGTTGCGGCCACCCCCTTCTCCGTGTCCCAGATCGCCGAGACGGCAGCAGTCACCTCGCTGAAGCACTTTCATGAAGTTGTAGAAAGGGTACAAAGCCTGGTGGACGAACGGGACCGGGTCACGTCCGCGCTGCGGGACCTGGGCTGGTTCGTGCCGGCGGCGCAGGGGAACTTCGTCTGGCTCAATCTCGGCGCCGATAGCGCCGAATTCGCGGCTCTGGCGGGGGAGCGGGCGCTCTCGGTCCGCGCTTTCGCCGACGAGGGGGTGCGGGTCAGCATAGGGGAAGCGGAAGCCAACACGCGTTTCCTGGAGCTCTGTGCGATCTATACAAAACCTCCGAGGCGTTCCTAGCACTTGTCATGACGGCCGCGGCCTTCCGGCTGCGGATAAAGTAAGGACCAGTAAGCCAAAATATATGCTGGCCTGGGAATGCATGTCCGTCCCGGCATATATCCCAGCGATTGCGGCGTATTCGGATGCGGCAGGCAAGGAGACGGTATGGGCGCCACACATCTGCCCTCTACCGAGTTCGATGGAACCGATATTGAAGACCGGCAGGAAGCTGCGGCCGAGGCCCGCATGGGGGCTCCAGCCGAGCCCATGGTGCAACTCCTCGCCCCTGACGGCACGCTCGGAACTGACCCCGTGTTCTCGGTTTACGCCGAACGTCTCACTACGGAGAAGCTGCGCGGATTTTACGCCGATATGGCGAAAATCCGACGCTTCGACGTGGAAGCAACGGCACTGCAGCGCCAGGGCCAGTTGGCGTTGTGGGTGCCGCTGACCGGCCAGGAGGCAGCCCAGATCGGCTCCGGACGGGCCAGCCAGCCACAGGACTATATCTTTCCCACGTACCGTGAGCACGGCGTTGCCCTGACCCGCAACGTGGACCTGGCTGAGCTGTTGCGCCAGTTCCGGGGAGTGTCGAACGGGGGCTGGAACCCCAAGGACACCAACTTCCACCTCTACACCCTGGTCCTCGCGGCCCAGACACCCCATGCGGTGGGCTATGCGATGGGCATCCAGCGTGACCAGAAGCTCGCAGCTTCGACCGCTCTTGCGGGGGCAACCCCCGCTCAGCCGGCGGAGCCCAACGCGGCCGTGATGGTCTACTTTGGCGACGGAGCAAGCTCCGAGGGCGACGTCCATGAGTCCATGGTCTTCGCCTCCTCGTACAAGGCGCCGGTGGTGTTCTTCTGCCAGAACAACCACTGGGCGATCTCGGTCCCCAGTTCCGTGCAGACCCGCGTTCCGCTCGCCGACCGGGCCAAGGGCTATGGGTTCCCGGGAATCCGGGTGGACGGAAACGACGTCGTGGCGGTCCATGCCGTCACTGAATGGGCGCTGGAACGGGCCCGTCGGGGCGAAGGCCCGGTGCTGATCGAGGCGTTCACCTACCGCGTCGGCGCGCACACCACCGCTGATGACCCCACGAAGTACCGGGAATCCGCCGAAGAGAGCCGGTGGCGTGCCAAAGATCCGCTCGACCGCCTGGAAAAGTACCTGCGCGCCGAGGGGCTCGCCGGCGATTCGTTCTTCGAGCAGGTGCGGGCCGACGGTGATGAACTCGCCGCCTACGTCCGCAAGACCACCCATGACCTCGAGACGCCGGACATCCGGACCGCATTCGCCAACACCTACGTGGAGGCCCACCCGCTGGTGGCAGAGGAGCTGGCCTGGTTTGAGGAGTACAGCGCGGGATTCGCCGACGACGCAGCAGTCCCGGCGGAAGGTGCCACTAACTGATGACCACCATGACCATAGCCAAGGCCATTAACGAAGGTCTTCGCGCGACGCTGACCAACAACCCCCGCGCCCTGCTCATGGGCGAGGACATCGGTCCCCTCGGCGGCGTGTACCGCGTCACCGACGGGCTTATCGCGGAGTTCGGTGCAGACCGCGTCGTGGACACCCCGCTGGCGGAGTCCGGCATCATCGGGACCGCGATCGGCCTGTCCCTGCGTGGCTACTTGCCCGTCTGCGAAATCCAGTTCGACGGCTTCGTCTTCCCGGGCTTCAACCAGATCACCACCCAGCTGGCCAAGATGCATGCACGCAGCAACGGCAACCTGACCGTGCCCGTCGTCATCCGGATCCCCTATGGCGGCGGCATCGGCTCGATCGAGCACCACTCCGAGTCCCCGGAGGCGCTGTTCGCCCACACCGCCGGCCTGCGGATCATCACCCCGTCCAACCCGCACGACGCCTACTGGATGATCCAACAAGCTGTCGACTGCCAGGACCCTGTGATTGTCTTCGAACCGAAGCGCCGCTACTGGCTCAAAGGTGAGGTCGATACGGAATCCCCCGGAACCTCGGCAGACCCCTTCAAGGCCCACGTGCTCCGCGAGGGGACTGACGCGACCGTGGCGGTGTACGGCCCGTTGGTTCCGGTGGCCCTGGCAGCGGCCAACGCCGCCGCTGAAGACGGCCGCAGCATCGAAGTGGTGGACCTGCGCTCCATCTCACCGATCGACTTCGACACCGTCACAGCCTCCGTTAAGAAGACGGGCCGGCTGGTGGTGGCCCACGAGGCGCCCACCTTCGGTGGAATCGGCGGCGAAATCGCGGCCCGGATCAGTGAACGGGCCTTCCACTGCCTCGAGGCACCTGTCATCCGCGTCGGAGGCTTCCATATGCCCTATCCCGTAGCCAAAGTGGAGGAGGACTACCTCCCCGACATCGACCGCATCCTTGAGGCGCTGGACCGTGCTTTCTCGTACTGATTCCGGCCGCTCTTGCTGACTGGCATCTTCCTCCGACCGCTTCCCGCTGAGGCGCTATCTCCAACAAGGACAACATGACTCTCCACAAGTTCAACCTTCCCGATGTGGGCGAGGGACTGACCGAGGCCGAGATCGTCGCCTGGAAGGTCAAGCCCGGCGACACGGTGGCCATCAATGATGTCCTGTGCGAGATTGAGACCGCGAAATCCCTCGTTGAACTGCCCTCACCCTTCGCCGGAACGGTCACCGAGCTGCTGGTCCCCGAAGGCCTGACAGTCGACGTCGGAACCCCGATCATCAGCGTCAGCGACGCCGTGCCCTCGGACGCCGGTACCGCCCCGGCTGCCGATGCCCCTATGTACGGAACACTCACACCGGACACATCCGACGCCGGCGAGCATGATGGTCGTCCGGCCGGCGGTCCTCTCGTGGGTTCCGGGCCCAAGGCGGATGCGGTCAAGCGCCGTCGGCGGATCGCCTCCGCGACGGCCATGCCCGCCGTCTCGACGGCCCCTGCTGCTGCCCCGACCCCGGCTGCCGAGCAGGCGGGGGTGGAAAGCCAGAACATCTGGATCAGCCCGGAGCCGGTCGCCGCCGCTGAACAGCCGTCGCCGGCCGGGCCGGCCGATCAGCGGCCCACCCTCGGTGGCGCCATCACCGGCCTCGTCAGCAGGGTCCTGGCCAAGCCGCCCGTGCGGAAAATTGCCCGTGATCTGGGCATCGACCTTGCCGACGTCGTCCCGACGGGCGCCCGCGGCGAAGTGACCCGCGAGGACCTGGTGAGCTACCAGGCGCAGCGCGACGCAGAACTGGACCAGGCGGATACTTTCTGGGGCAAAACCGGCCGTCCGAATGAACAGCGGATTGAGCGGATTCCGGTCAAGGGGGTCCGCAAAGCCACGGCGCGGGCCATGGTCGAGTCGGCCTTCGCGGCTCCGCACGTCAGCATTTTCGTCGACGTCGACGCCAGCCGGACCATGGAGTTCGTCAAGCGGCTCAAGGCCTCCCGCGATTTCGAAGGGATCAAAGTATCCCCGCTGCTGATCCTGGCCAAGGCGGTCATTTGGGCCGCGGCCCGCAACCCCAGCGTCAATGCAACCTGGGTGGACAATCCCGACGGCAGCGACTCCGCCGAAATCCACGTCAAGCACTTCCTGAACCTCGGAATCGCCGCAGCCACGCCGCGGGGACTGATGGTCCCGAATATCAAGAACGCCCAGGACCTTTCGCTCAAGGAGCTTGCCCTGGCCTTGAACGAGCTGGCCACCACCGCGCGTGCAGGAAGGACCCAGCCGGCCCAGATGCAGGGCGGGACACTGACCGTCACCAACATCGGTGCCCTCGGCATCGACACCGGCACGCCGATCATCAACCCCGGGGAGGTGGCAATCGTGGCTTTCGGCACGATTAAGCAAAAGCCCTGGGTGCTGGACGGCGAGGTCATTCCGCGCTGGATTACCACGCTCGGAGGCTCCTTCGACCACCGTGTGGTCGACGGGGACCTCTCGGCACGCTTCATGGCCGACGTCGCGGCGATCCTGGAAGAGCCCGCCCTGCTGCTGGACTGAGATTCCTCCGGACCCGCGCCGACGCGACGTTCCTGCCCGGTTACTGCGGGGCTGTCCGCCGGGATTCCCTCGAATTTCCGGGGTATACCGGGACGTCGGCGGCTTCCTGCCGCGGGCAACTGGGCGGGAGCGTCGTTCCCCGGCCAGACGAGGGCGCGGAAACGGGTCCTGTCCGGAACGGCCCCTGCGGCACTAGAGTGGCACCAGCCGCCGCCAGCCGGGCGGACGCGGATCAAAGGAGATGTTGCGTGTTCTCAAGCCCGTTCCCCGACGTGGAAATTCCCAACGTGAGCCTGTACGAGTACCTCTTTGGTGGCCTGAAGGAGGCAGACCTGGACCGGGTGGCCCTCGTCGACGGCGGCAGCGGTGCGGAGACGAGCTACCGGACGCTCGTGGCGCAGATCGACGCGCTGGCCGGAGCCGTCGCCGCCCAGGGCCTGGGCGTCCACGGTGTCGCCGCGATCCTGTGCCCCAACGTGCCGGCGTTCGCGGTCGTGTTCCACGGACTGCTGCGGGCCGGTGCCGCTGTCACCACCGTCAACTCGCTGTACACAGCGGATGAGATCGCCCTACAACTGGCAGATGCCGGTGCGGAATGGCTGTTCACCGTGTCCGCATTGCTCCCCGCCGCACGGGAAGCTGCCGCACGGGCCGGGATACCGGCGAGCCGGCTTGTTGTGCTCGACGGCGCCGACGGCCACCCTTCGCTCCGGGACCTCCTCGCCGCGGGTGCGCCGGCGCCCGAGGTCCGTTTCGATCCGGCAACCCATGTGGCTGTGCTGCCGTATTCTTCCGGTACCACCGGCCGTCCCAAGGGTGTCATGCTCAGCCACCGGAACTTGATCGCGAACGCCGAGCAGTCCCGCGGCCTGCTCAAGGTCGCCCCGGAGGACCGGCTCCTTGCGTTGCTGCCGTTCTTCCACATCTACGGGTTGACGGTGCTCCTGAATCTGGCGCTGCGGCAACGTGCCTGCCTGGTCACCATGCCGAAATTCGAACTCGCTGAGTTCCTGCGGATCATTCAGGACCAGAAATGCAGCTACCTGTTCATCGCCCCACCGGTAGCTGTGGCGCTGTCCAAACATCCAATGGTGGCCGATTACGATCTCAGTTCCGTGCACACGACTCTTTCCGGCGCGGCCCCGCTGGACGGCGAACTCGGTGCCAAGCTGGCCGAGCGCCTTGGTTGCCGGGTGCTGCAGGGCTACGGCATGACCGAGATGAGCCCCGTCTCGCATCTTATTCCGGTGGATGCTGCAGGTGTGCCCGTGAGTTCAGTGGGCTACACCGTTCCGAACATGGACTGCCGCCTGGTGGATCCGGGAACCGGGGAGGAAATCGAATTTCCTGCGGAGGGCACCAGCTTGCCCGGGCATCTGCTGTGCCGTGGGCCAAACGTCATGCTCGGCTACCTCAACCGGCCGGGGGAAACCGCGGATACCCTCGACCCGGACGGCTTCCTGCATACCGGTGACATCGCCACCGTCCGTGCCGACGGAGTCGTGACGATTGTGGACCGGCTCAAGGAATTGATCAAGTACAAGGGCTACCAGATTGCGCCGGCAGAGCTTGAGGCGCTGCTCCTGACCCACCCCGGCATCGCGGACGCCGCCGTGATCGGAACCTCCGACGCCGATGGCCAGGAAGTGCCGATGGCGTTCGTGGTGCGCCAGCCCGGGGATGAGGGCGCGCGGCTGGACGAGTCCGCGGTGATCGACTATGTGGCGGCCAAGGTGGCACCCTTCAAGAAGATCCGCCGGGTGGAGTTCATCGACGCCGTGCCGAAATCCTCCTCAGGCAAGATCCTGCGCCGGATGCTTAAGACGGCGGGGGCGCCGACCGGATAGGCCCGGGCCGCGCCCCCTGGCTCCGCCTAGTCGGTGGCGTCCGTTTTGGCGATGTAGACATCGCAGGGGGCGTTATGGGCCACGGAGTTGGCCACGGAGCCGAGGACGCGGCCCAGACCCTTCATCCGGCGGTTGCCGACCACGATCAACTGCGCGCCGGTGCGGGCAGCTTCCTCAATCAGGGCCTCAGCGGGCTTGCCGCGGCCGGCGGCGTAGGTGACGTTCAGGGCGGGCGTACGGAGGCTGTCGGCGACGCTGCGGGCCACCTTCTCGGCGTTGCCGGCGTCGGAGACGATCCACTCGTCGCTGCCGCTGCCGAACACCTCGGTCCTGTCGCTGTCGAACGCGCTGACCACATGAAGCGTGGCTCCCAGCGACGTGGCCAGATCGCGGGCCGTGTGCGCGGCTCTTAAGGCAGTCTCGCTGCCATCGACGCCGACAACAATAATTCCGGTCATGAATGCTCCTTGGGTCAACGAATAGGGGCGGCCGTGGGCCAATGGTTCAGGCTACCGCGCCGCGACGGCTTCCTGCAGGACCGGCGCCAGCCGCCGCACGCCTTCGCGGATGGAATCGGGCGCGACGGCGCTGAAGGCGAGCCGGATTTTGTTGGACGGCTCATCCGAATGCGTGAACGCCGCGCCCGGAATAAAGACCACCCCGGCATCGATCGCCTTCTGCAAGAGCGGGTAGGTGTCCACGTCTTCGGGCAGCGTCACCCAGACGAAGAAGCCGCCCTCCGGCCGGGTCCAGGTCAGACCCGGCGGCATGAATTCCTCCAGCGCGGCCAGCATCGCGCGGCAGCGCTCCTCGTAAAGCCCCCGGTATGTCTGAATCTGCCCGCGCCAGTCGTAGTCCCGAAGGTAGGCGGAAACGAGCATCTGGTTCAGCGTTGGCGGGCACAGCGTGACCGCTTCCGACGCCAGGTAGTAGCGGCGCTGAAGGTGCGCGGGGACGAGGGCCCAGCCGATCCGCAGGCCCGGGGCAAAAATCTTTGAAAAGGAACCCATGTAGATCACGTCGTCCGGGTTGTCAGCCCGCAGCGGGGTGAGAGGCTGGCCGTCGAACCGGAGCAGCCCATAGGGGTTGTCCTCCAGAACCAAAATATTCGCGTTGCGGCATATATCGACAACCTGCTGACGCCGCTCCGCCGACAGTGTGATGCCGGAAGGGTTGTTGAAACTGGGGATGGTGTAAAGAAACTTGATGCTTTTACCGGCCGTCTGCAGGGCGGCGATCTTGGCCTCGAGGAGGTCCGGGATGATGCCGTCCGCATCCATGGGCACGGTGGCCACCTGCACCTGGTAGGCCTCAAACGTGTTGAGCGCGCCGACGTACGTGGGATCCTCCACCAGCACCACGTCGCCAGGGTTGCAGAAGACTTTGGTGGCCACGTCCTGGGCGGACTGCGAGCCCGCGGTAATCACCACATTCTCGGGCCTGGCATCAAGAATTCCTTCCTCGGCCATGACCTCGCAGATCTGGATGCGGAGTTCTTCGGTGCCCTGGCCGCTGCCGTACTGCAACGCGGTCAGTCCGTGGTCCGCGATGATCCCCGCAGCCGTCTTGCCCAGCCGGTCCAGCGGGAGCGACTGCAGGTAGGGGCTGCCGCCGGCCAGCGAAACAAGGCCGGGGCGCATCGAAATGTCAAAGACGTCGCGGACTGCTGATTGCTTGATATTTGCTGCGCGCTCCGAGAACAGTAACTCGTGGCGGTGGGCGGACGTAGCCGCACGTTCGATTGCGTCAATTGCCTCGGCCGGAAGAACTTCTGCGGCGGCGTCAAGTGTTTCGTGGGTCACATGTCCAAGAATACAACCGTTGTTGCCGAGCGGAAAACTTTTGTTGCGGTGCTGGCTGTTGGACCCGTGGCCCCTTCGGACGCGGAACACCCCCGGACGCTTGGCGGCGCCGGGGGTGTCGGGTAACCAGGTGGGGCTACGCGGCGGAGACGGAGCGGGATTCTTCCAAAACTTCGAAGACCGCCTTGATCTGTTCCACAATCTCGGCGTCATCTTTCGGGTGGGTCTCGGCAAAGCGGACCAGGGAGCTGGGGACGGCCATCTTGACATCCTCGAGGACCCGGGCGCCGGCAATTCCGACGGCCTTGCGGGCCTCGTCCTGGGCCCAGACTCCGCCGAACTGGCCGAAGGCCGTACCGACGACGGCCGTCGGCTTGCCGCTCAGGGCGCCGGCGCCGAAAGGGCGGGACAGCCAGTCAATGGCGTTTTTCAGCGACGCGGGAACCGTGCCGTTGTGCTCCGGGGTGACCAGCAGCAGGGTGTCGGCGTCGTTGGCTGCAGCGCGCAGTGCGGCGGCGGCGGCGGGGACCTGGCCTTCGACGTCGATGTCCTCGTTGTAGAACGGGATGTTGCCGAGGCTGTCGTGGATGAGGACTTCCATCTGTTCCGGGGCGTTGAGCTGGAAGGCTTCGGCCAACTGCTGGTTGGTTGACCCGGCGCGCAGGCTGCCGACCAGGGTCAGAACGGTGTTCTTGGACATGTGAACTCCTTGGTGTCGCGCCGCCGATGCTTGTGCGGCTGGCTAATACGTGAGGCCTTTGATGGCCTTCTCCCATAAAAACGGACTGCGGTCCGCTTCTATTCCCTGCCGCTAGAATGTGCCCTGTGAGCTTGATCCCCATCCGGCCCGGCGCAGAGCCCGAACGCCGCGACGCAGCCCGGAACCGCGAGTTGTTGCTCGGTGCCGCCCGTCAACTTGTCGACGAGTGCGGTGCGGACGGGCTGACCATGGGCACCCTGGCCCAGCGGGCCGGTGTGGGCAAGGGGACGGTATTCCGTCGGTTCGGCAGCAGGGCAGGACTGATGATGGCGCTGCTCAGCGACGCGGAGGCCGGATTCCAGGGAAGGTTCATGTTCGGGCCGCCGCCGCTCGGCCCGGGCGCGGAACCTCTGGCACGGCTCATCGCCTTCGGTGAAGAGCGGATCGGCTGGGTACTGGAATTCGGCGAGCTGGCCAGGGCTGCGGACGTGTCGGCTTACAACCGCTTCGACGTCCCGGCAGCCGTGCTGTGGCACCGGCATCTTGAGATGCTGCTGCGGCAGGCGGGTGTTTCGGCGGACCCCTGGTTGATGGCCACCTCGCTGAGTGCCGTCCTGGAGCCGGAGCGGATCCTGCATGCCGTCCGGGTGCACCAGATCACCCCGGATCGACTCGCCGCATCGTGGCGGGAGCTCGTCTCGCGCGTGGTCCGGGGCGCCTAGCTTTCGGCGATCGCCCGCCCGCCGGTGCCGGATCCATTGCCCCGAACCAATGGTAACGATCTGATACCTGACTCCAGGAATGCCGCAGGAGAGCGTCGGCCCGGTGGATCCATGTGATAGTTTCCTCTGGAATGTGACCCGCAACATAGTCCACCAGGACTCGCCGAAAGGTGTGCGGGCGGCCAGATACCCGCTGGCCAAGATCCCGGATCGGCGGCGGTAACCCCCTGCCGGAGGGGGACTACGGAAGGATCCAGTCGTGAATCTTAATGAGAATCCAGCATCCGGCGCGGCCGTAGCGGCCCCGCCGGCAGCGGCAGACGCCGCGCAGACAACGGCGATCCAGAACTAGTCGTCCCATGCTCCGATACCTTGGCAAGCGTGCCATCACGTACGTATTCATGATCTTCCTGACCACCACGGCCGGATACTTCCTGGCCGTGAACACCCTGCAGCCTGCACTGCTGGAGCAGGAACGGATACCGCGGCCCACCCCCGAGCAGGTGGCCAACTCCTTCCGGCTCAAGGGCCTGGACCCGCACCTGAGCCCATGGGAACGCTACGTGGACTGGCTGACGGCCATCGTCACCCGCTGGGACTGGGGACGCAGCCCCAACGGCGCGTTCATCAACGCCGAGTTCGGTGACCGGGTCTGGATTTCCACCCGGCTGTTTCTGGCCTCCATCGTCCTGACGCTCATCATCGGTGTCGCGCTCGGTGTGTACACGGCAGCGCGCCAGTACAAGGCCTCGGACCGGATCATCACCTCCTACAGCTACCTCGTGTACATCGTGCCCGCGCCGATCGCCTACTTCCTGGTCCAGCTCGGTGCCATCAACATCAACGAAACAGTGGGCGAGCGCATCTTCTTCGTCACGGGCATCTCCACTCCGGGGATGGACGGGGGCGGCTGGGCGCAATTCACTGACATGCTGGCCCACTATGCGGTGCCGACCTTCGCCATCACCATCGTGGGCTGGGGCACCTACCAGATCGCCCAGCGGCAGTACCTCCTGGACAACGTCAACGCCGATTTCGTCCGGACCGCACGGGCCAAGGGACTGACCCGCAACCAGGCCATCAGCCGGCACGCACTGCGGGTGTCCTTCATCCCCGTGGCGCAAAGCATCGCCTTCACCATTCCCGCCATCTTCGCCGGCGGCTTTTTCGCGGAGAAGATCTTTGCCTGGCACGGCGTTGGTTCCTGGAGCATCGACGCGATCGCCCTGCAGGACGTCAATGCCGCGACGGCGACCCTCGCCTACGGCTCCGTGATCTTCGCGATCGGCGCGATCCTCGCTGACTTCGCCACCACCCTGGTCGACCCGAGAGTGCGGGTGCAGTAAGCATGACAAACCTCAACGCCATCGATCCCGCCGCGGTCGCCAGCGAAGCAAAGATCGAGAACAACGACGTCGTCATCGCGAAGTCCTCGATCATCCTCCGCCGCTTCCTGCGCAACAAGACTGCCGTGGCCGGCCTGATCATCTTCCTCGCCCTGACGCTGTTCTCCTTCGTGGGTGGCATTTTCACCAGCTGGGACAAAGAAACGATTGATCCGTTCAACATCGGGATGCCGCCGTCGGGCGAACATCTGCTGGGCACCTCCCAGGCCGGGATTGACCTTTATGCCCTGACCGTGGAGGGCACCCGGATTTCAATCCTGATCGGCCTCGTCGTCGGCTTGGTCTCGGTCCTGATCGCCGCCGTCTACGGCTGCACCATGGCCTACTTTGGCGGCAAAGTGGACAAGGTCATGCTGTTCGTCCTTGAAGCGCTGATCATGATGCCGGCGCTGCTGGTCGTGGCCGTCGCCACGAGCGGCGGCGGCAACGGGCTGCAGAAGTCCCTGCCCAGCTGGCTCCTGCTGATCATCGTCCTGCTGGTCTTCAGCTGGATGGGCACCGCCCGGCTCATCCGCTCGCTCTCGATGTCCCTCATGACGCGCGACTTCGTAAAAGCAGCCCAGTACATGGGGGTCCCGCCGCGGCGCATCGTCTGGCGTCACCTCGTCCCGAACATCGGTTCGCTGCTGGTACTGGACATCACCCGCGGCATCACCGGCGCGATCCTGGCCGAGGTTGCCTTCTCCTTCATCGGCATCGGCATCAAGGTCCCGGACGTCAGCCTGGGCGTGCTGATCGGGCAGGCAACCTCCCAGGTTTCCACGTTCCCGTGGATGTTCTGGGTCCCGCTGACCGTCATGTTCCTGCTGACCGGGTCCCTTGCCATGATGAACGACGGCCTGCGGGACGCGTTCGACCCTAGCTCCAGCTCCGTCGGCAGCGCCAAAAAGAAGAAGACCAAATGAGCCACGAAATGACCGCCAGCGCCGAGTCCGCCGACTTCTCCACCGCCGAGCGCCTGCACACCGCAGGACTGTACGCCCCCGGGGACGCGGTGCTCTCCGTACGTGACCTGAACGTCCGTTTCAACACCGAAAACGGGGTGGTGCACGCCGTCCGAGGCATCGACTTCGACCTTCATGCCGGCAAAACGCTGGGCATCGTCGGGGAGTCCGGGTCCGGAAAATCCGTGACCTCGATGGCAATCATGGGCCTGCTGCCCCCGACCGCGGAAATCACCGGTTCGGTCCGGCTGCAGGGCACGGAACTGCTGGGTCTCAGCGACAAAGCGATGTGCCGGTTCCGCGGCAAAGACATGGCCATGGTCTTCCAGGACCCCCTGTCGTCGCTGACCCCGGTCTACACGGTGGGCAACCAGATCATCGAAGCCCTCACGGTCCACAACCCGACCATGAGCAAGCAGGCCAAGGAGGCGCGCGCCGTCGAGCTCCTTGGCATGGTGGGCATCCCCAGTCCGAAAGACCGTCTCAAGGCCTTCCCGCACGAGTTTTCCGGCGGCATGCGCCAGCGCGTCATGATCGCCATCGCGATCGCCAACAACCCCCGCGTGCTCATTGCCGATGAGCCGACCACGGCGCTTGATGTCACGATCCAGGCGCAGGTCCTCGAGGTCCTGCACACGGCGCAGGAGGAAACCGGCGCCGCCGTCGTCATGATCACCCACGACCTCGGCGTTGTGGCCGGCATGGCGGACGACATCATGGTGATGTACGCCGGCAAGCCGGTGGAGACCGGCAGCGTCGATGACATCTACTACAACCCCCGGATGCCCTACACAATGGGCCTGCTGGGCGCGGTACCGCGGGTCGATAGTGCCGAAAAGTCCTCGCTGATCCCGATCGAAGGCATTCCGCCGAACCTCATCCACACCCCCACCGGGTGCTCATTCGCGCCGCGCTGCCCGCTTGCCAGCGACTCCTGCCTGCACGGGGAACCCGAGTTGTGGCCTGTCGCCGGAATCAACCCGAACGCCGGTATGCCGCACCGGGCCGCGTGTATCAAGACAGACTCCCTGGGCCTTGAAGTGGACGTTCGCGAAGTCTTCCAGGCCCCGGCCATCCCTGTGTCACGCTTTGACGCGATTCCCCGCGACGAGCGCCGGACTGTGCTGGAGCTCAGGGACGTCAAGAAGCACTTCCCGTTGATGAAGGGTGCCCTGATCAAGCGCCGGATCGGCACGGTCAAGGCCGTGGACGGGCTGAGCTTTGATATCCGCGAGGGCGAGTGCTTCTCGATCGTCGGTGAATCAGGCTGCGGCAAGACCACCACCCTGCTGGAAATCATGGAGTTCCATAAGGACCAGGACGGCGAGGTGGTCATTGGCGGCCTCAGCAACAAGGAAGCCTCCGACGCCAAGACCAAGAGCGCCATGCGCAAAGAACTCCAGATGGTGTTCCAGGACCCCACCGGCGCCCTCGACCCCCGCTTCACCGTCTTCGAGGTCCTGTCCGAGCCGCTCGAGAATGCGGGCATGTCCAAACCCCGGATCCGGGAGCGGATCATGGAGCTGATGGAGCTCGTGGGCCTCCAGCCGGACCACGTCAACCGGTTCCCCAACCAGTTCTCCGGCGGCCAGCGCCAGCGCATCGGCATTGCGCGCGCCCTCGCCGTGAACCCCAAATTGGTGGTCCTGGACGAGCCGGTGTCGGCGCTGGACGTGTCCGTTCAGGCCGGTGTGATCAACCTCCTGGACAAGCTCCGCGCCGAACTCGGGCTGAGCTACCTGATGGTGGCCCACGACCTGTCCGTGGTCCGCCACATCTCCAACCGCGTGGCGGTGATGTACCTGGGGAAGATCGTGGAAATCGGGGACGTGGACCATGTCTTCGACAACCCGCGCCACCCGTACACCCGGGCTCTGCTCTCTGCGATCCCGGTCCCGGACCCTGCCCTGGAACGCACCCGGGAACGGATCATCCTGCAGGGGGACCTTCCCTCGCCGCTGGAGGCTCCCAAGGGCTGCAACTTTGCCACCCGCTGCCCGGTCTTCGCGGCTCTGCCGCCGGCCAAGCAGGAGAAGTGCCTGACCCTGGAGCCCCCGCTGGAACCGGTCCGGTCCTCCACCGCGGGGCAGATCCTTGAGCCCGGCCCGGCGCCCGATCCCGACCAGGGGTTCGCCTGCTTCTACCCCGACGGGGAATTGAACGAGGACATGCTGGTGGTCCACGAACCGGCCGGACATGATGCCCCCTAGATTTTTACGACCCACCACTAGCACCACCACTCGCACCAATGAAGGGAACACCATGAAGAATCTGACCAAGATCGGCGGAGCGGCGGCCATTGCGGCCGCCTTGACGCTGACAGCCTGTGGCGGCGGTGGCGGCTCCACCGGACCCGCAGCGGAGAAGGCCCAGGAGTCAGGCAGTGACCTGGCCAAGCTCATCAGTGTCAACGAAAAGCCCGCAGCAGACCTGCAACAGGGCGGCACCGTCACCCTGCCGTTGGGCAACATCGGACCGGACTTTAACGGGTTCTCCAACAACGGCAACAGCGCGGACAACACGGCGCTGCACCGCCCGATCGATGAGGCCGGCACCTGGGGCTGCTGGAATTTCGACTTCGAGGGCACCGCCACGCCCAACAAGAACTTCTGCGAAGACGTCAAGAGCGAGGTCAAGGACGGCAAGCAGACCATCACCATCAAGGTGAACGAGAAAGCCACCTACAACGACGGCACGCCGATCGATGTGAAGACTTTTGAGAACACCTGGAACATGCTCAAGGGCGAGAACAAGGACATCGACGTCGTCAGCTCCGGCGCCTACGAGTTCGTTGAATCCGTCAAGGCCGGTTCCAGCGACAAGGAAGTCATTGTCACCACCACCCAGCCGGTCTTCCCGCTGGACGCCCTCTTCACCGGTTTCGTCCACCCGGCCGTAAACACCCCGGCGATCTTCAACGAAGGCTTCACCGGGGAAATGCACCCGGAATGGATGGCAGGACCATTCAAGGTGGACCAGTACGACAGCGCCGCCAAGACTGTGACGCTCGCCCAGAATGACAAGTGGTGGGGCACCAAGCCCGTCCTGGAAAAGGTCGTCTTCCGCCAGTTGGAGAGCAGCGCTCAGATCGCCGCCTTCAAGAACGGTGAAATCGACGGCGTCTCCGCCAATACCATCACCCCTTACAAGCAGCTCGATGGCACCAAGGACGCCGAGATCCGCCGCGGCCAGCGGCTCTTCGCCGGCGGCCTGAACCTCAACGCCCAGAAGGCGCCGATGAACGACGTCGCCATCCGCAAGGCAATTTTCACCGCCGTCGACCGCGAGGCGCTGCGCAAGGTCCGCTTCAATGGCCTGAACTGGGAAGAAACCAGCTCGGGATCCATGATGCTGCTGCCGTTCTCCAAGTACTACCAGGACAACTACCCGGTCAAGGAAACCGGCCCTGACGCCGCCAAGAAGGTCCTCACCGACGCCGGTTACACGGCCAACGCCGCCGGCATCATGGAAAAGGACGGCGTCCCCGCCGCGTTCAAGATCAGCAACTTCGGTGATGATCCCACCACCCTGGCGTTCGCGCAGACACTGCAAAACCAGTTGAAGGCCGGCGGCATGGATGTCGGCATCGACCAGCGCGCCTCCGCCGACTTCGGCAAGGTCCTGGGCAGCCGCGACTTCTTCATGAGCGTCTCCGGTTACACGGTCGGCGCCGATGCGACCGACGCCGTCAAGCAGTTCTACGATTCCAAGACCAACGAGAACGAACTCGGCGACGCCGAACTGGACGCCGAGATCAAGAAGCTTTCCTCCATCGCGGACAATGCCGAGCGCAACAAGGCAGCCATGGAAGTTGAGAAAAAGCACATGGAGAAGTACTTCTCCATGGGTGTTGTGATGAACGGTCCGCAGATCTCCTTCGTGCGCACCGGTCTGGCCAACTACGGTCCGTCACTGTTCAAGAGCCTGTCCCAGGTCCCGGACTGGACCACCCTCGGCTGGGAAAAGAAGTAACCCCCAGCTAGGCTCTCCGAGCACTCAAGGCCGGCATCCCCGCATCGACGGGGGTGCCGGCCTTCGCCGTTGAGGCGGCGGACCCGGAGAGCCCCCGGGGGTAGCGTGGAGCCATGACAACCGACTCCACCGGGCCCATCCGCACAGCTGTTGCCGGGTTCGGCCTCTCCGGCAGCGTCTTCCACGCCCCGCTGCTTGCGGCCAACCCGGCCTTCACCATCGCAGCGATCTCCACGTCCGACGCCGAACGGCAGGCCGCCGCGTCCGACCGGTATCCCGGCACCCGGATCGTGGACACTCCGGCGGACATCCTGGGCCTCGCGGGCGAGCTGGACCTGCTGGTCCTGGGCACGCCGCCAGCCACGCACTACCCGCTCGCGAAAGCCGCTCTTGAAGCGGGGCTCGACGTCGTCGTCGACAAGCCTTTTACCGTGCACAGTGCCGAAGGTGAGGACCTGATTAACCTCGCGGCGCGGCTGGGCCGCGTGCTCACGGTCTTCCAAAACCGGCGCTGGGACGGCGATTTCCTGACCGTCCGCGGCCTGCTGGAGCGCGGAGTATTCGGGAACGTGGCACGGTTCGAATCCCGTTTCGAACGCTGGTCGCCGGTGGTCGCCAAGGCCTGGAAAGCGGCCGCGACGGCGGATGAGGGCGGCGGGGCGCTGTTCGATCTGGGCACCCACCTGCTGGATCAGGCAGTACAGCTGTTTGGTCCAGCCACGGTGGTCTCCGCCGAACTTGCGGCCCGGCGCCCGGGAGAGCGGACCGACGACGACGTTTTCCTGGCCCTGCGGCACTCATCCGGCGTCACCAGCCACCTGTGGATGAACATGCTCTGCGCCCAGCAGGGCCCGCGTTTCCGGCTGCTGGGCAGCGGGGGCGGCTTCACCAAACACGGCGTGGACCCGCAGGAGCCGTACATGGCGGCCGGCGGAAGCCCGCTGGACGCCGACTACGGCGTCGAGGACCAACACTGGGCCGGGCTCCTTGGCCGGGACGGCCATGTGGACCGGCTGCCCACTGAACGCGGCGCCTACCCGGAGTTCTATCGGATCCTCGCAGCAAAGATCAACGACGGCGGAGCCGCCTCAGCGCGGCCCCTCCCGGTGGACCCGGCCGGCCCGCTGGAGGTGCTGCGGCTGATCGAGCAGGCCCGGGAACTGGCCGCTAAGAGGGCTTAACCCACGCAACGCCGGACGACAGACATCCGGCAGCGTGCGTCAAGGCGGCGACGGAGTTGCACGCAGAGGATGTGTGTCGTCCAGCGTTGCAGGACGATGCCGGAACCGGCTAATTACGCGGAGACGAGCTCATGCCAGTCGGTCACCAGAGCCAGGTTGTGCGCCTCGGAGACTGAGCGGTGGGCAACCTTGCCACCGGCAATGTTGAGGCCTGCGGCGAGGGCAGCATCGCGCTCAAACGCGGCCTTGACGCCCAGATTGGCGAGCGAGACGGCGTAGCGGAGCGTGACGTTGGTCAAAGCGTATGTTGAGGTGTTCGGAACGGCGCCCGGCATGTTGGCAACGCAGTAGAAGATCGTGTTGTGGACCTTGTACGTGGGTTCCTGGTGCGTCGTGGGGTGGGTGTCCTCGAAGCAGCCGCCCTGGTCCACAGCAATGTCGACCAGCACCGAGCCGGGCTTCATCCGGGACACGAGTTCATTCGTGACCAGTTTGGGGGCCTTGGCGCCCGGGATCAGCACCGAGCCGATGACCAGGTCGGCGTCGACCACGGACTTTTCGATCTCGTAGGCGTTGGAGGCCACCGTCTTCAGCCGGCCCTGGTACTGGGCGTCCAATTCGCGCAGGCGGTTGATGTTGATGTCCAGGATGGTGACATCGGCGCCGAGGCCCAGGGCCATCGCCGCCGCGTTGGTGCCGGCAACACCGGCACCCAGGACAACCACCTTGGCCGGGCGGACACCCGGAACACCGCCCAGCAGCACACCCTTGCCGCCGGCCGGGGCCATCAGGGAGGTGGCGCCCACCTGAACGGACAGGCGGCCGGCAACCTCGGACATCGGGGCCAGCAGCGGCAGCGTGCGGCCCTCCTGGACGGTCTCATACGCGATGGCGGTGACGCCGGTATTGATGAGTTCCTGCGTCAGTTCCGGCTCAGCGGCCAGGTGCAGGTAAGTGAAGAGGATCAGGCCCTTACGGAAGCGGTGATATTCGGCCTTGACCGGCTCCTTGACCTTCATGACCATATCGGCGCCGGCCCAGACGTCATCGGCCTCGGCGACGATCTCGGCGCCGGCGATGGCGTATTCCTCGTCAGTGATACCCGAGCCCAGGCCCGCGCCGCGCTCCACCAGAACGGAGTGGCCGTGCGTGCGGAATTCGTGGACTCCCGCGGCCGTGATGGCGACGCGGAATTCGTTGTTCTTGATCTCTTTGGGGACACCGATGATCATGTGGGGGCTCCAGTGCTGGTGGCCCAGGGGGCCGGGTGAATGCGGGGAAGTCGTACTTCCAGAATAAATCCGGTTGTGAGGCAAGCGACAGGCTGCACCGTGCGGCATCGGGCGCCGTAGGCGGAATTCCGGCGTTTTGCAATTACCAAGGTGGACATTTGTCGAACCCGCGAGCGGCAGGTGTCGCCTGCTGTCCGTCGGCGCTGCCGTTCGCGGCCGCACGGCGGCGCGCAGTAGTCTGTCAGGATGCAGCAGCAGGATGTCGAACAGCTCGTGGAACAGGTGGCACAGAAACTGGGACGCGGCCTCTCACTGGAGGACCTGGACGGCCAGCTGCTCGCCTACAGTTCCAACCAGTCGCACGCGGACCGGGTCCGGGTGAACTTTCTGCTCAGCAAACGGGTCCCGCTGGATGTCAGCGCCTGGCAGCTCTCCCACGGGATCGCGACCGCCGTCCGCCCTGTGGTGGTGCCGGCCAACGCGGACCTTGGAATGCTGGGCCGGGTCTGTGTCCCCCTGCTGGTGCGGGGTTTCCGGGTGGGCTACCTGTGGGTTCAGCTCGTCTCGGAGGAGCCGACGGCGACGACCGTTCTGGCCCAGCTGCCCGGGGTGGCCCGCGAACTGGAGCAGCTCTCGGCCCTGCTGCTGGACTCCAACACTGCTGAATCGGAGTTCCGCCGCCGCCGCGAACGGGAGTTCCTGGCCGCGTGCCGGGGCGAGTCCAACGCCGTCGCAGCGGTGGCGGGCTGGAAGGAAGTGCAGGGGCGCGGGCCGTGGCAGCTGGTGACGGTCCTAGACGCCGACGGCTGGGCGGAAGGCTCCGATCCCATCGCTTCGACGCTGATCCACCGTTCCGCGGCGCTCCAGGCCACCATCGGGGTGGACGCCGCGCTGTTCAGCGCCGGGACGGAAACCCACGCCGTCGTCTTGTTCCGCGAATCAACCGGCCGGGCGGATCACGCCCAGGTGCTGGTCCACTATCAGCTGGAACTGGCCAAACGATCCGGCCGGCCGGTCCACCGGATCATCCTCGGAACTTCCGAAGGCTTTGCCAGGCCGCGGGAGCTCGAGGACGCGTACCGGCGGTCCCGGCAGGCCGCGCAGGCAGCGGCAGTGGATCCCCAGCTGGGTGAGCTCGTGGACTGCCGGGCGACGGGGATCTACCAGTTACTGGCCTCCGCTGGCGGTGGCGCGGGTGCCTGGGCAGACGCTGGCTCCGTCTATTTCCGCATTCTGGAGGACCATGACCGTAACCTGGAGCTGCTGCCGGTCCTGGAACTCTTCTACGACAACGACGGCTCGGTCCAGGAAGTGGCGGACAAGCTGCACCTGCACCGGAGCAGTATCTACAACCGGCTGGGCCGGATCCGGCAACTCCTCGGCGTCGATCCGCTCAAGGGGATGGTGCGGCTGGAGCTCCACGCGGCCCTCAAGGCCCGGCGCTGGGCCGGCCGCCCCAGGATCTGAACCGGGGGCCCTACGTGCCGCGGCCCTCACGGTCAGGGTGCCCGGGCTCCAGGGTTGACTCAGCGGCTCGCTCCCTCAGGGCCTGCCGGCGGCGATGCGAGATCCTGCTGTCAGTCCACAAGGAGACGGCCACAAACGCAACGCAGCTGGACATGAAAGCTGCCGTATTGTTCAGCCCCATGGCGTTTCCGAGGACGCCCGTGAGCACCATGGCGGCGATGCCGGCCACGATGTGCCACCCTCTGAACTTACGCACAATCCAAGCGTAACCCCGGCCTTCTCCACGCCCGGGCGCGGGGGCGGGATCGTTGTTTGATCCTTATCATGCCGTCACGAAGCATCCGCGGCGCCGTCACCGGCGTGGTCCGGGACGCTGCCGGCGGTAAGGTTCTTCGTCTGCTTTTCCAGCCAGGCCATGATGTCAGCCAACCGGATGCGCCGGTGGGTGCCCCGGTATTCCACCGGAATTTCGCCGCGGTCCGTCAGGTTCCGCAGGTATGTGTGCGAGATGCCGGCCAGCTCCGCGGCCCGGGACGTGGTCAGCATTTCCTCCACGCTGCTGACTGTGACCGCGTCGCCGCGGCTGAAGCGCGCCAGCACATCGACGACGGCGTCCCGCGCCTGGGCCGGCAGCCGGTGGACTGTGCCGTCGACGAACACCGTGATGTCATCACTGCCGTTCAGGGCGTACCGGAGTTTCCGGGCGTCCTCAGCCGGGAGGGCGGCCGTGACCCGGGGAGCAATCAGTGTCATGGATTGCATCCTAGCGCCCCGGGCTCGGCCCTTCCGTCCACTGGCTCGCTGCGGACGGCGGGCGAGTGCCTGACGGCAGGACTACAGCCCCAGCTCTTCGAGGACCGGCAACTTCTCCCGGACCCAGGCGCGGGCCTGGGTGGCGCTCGGCGCGGAAAGGGCGAGTTTAGCCAGCTCCTGTGCCTCGGCCAGGGTGACAGTTTTCAACACGGCGGCCACGGCAGCCAGGGATCGGGCCGTCATGGACAGGGTTGAGACCCCCAGCCCGGTCAGGACGACGGCGAGGGCAGGGTCAGCAGCGGCCTCGCCGCAGACGCCGACCGGTTTGTTGTGGCCCTCCGCCGTGGAGCCTTCCACGGTCAGCCGGACGAGCCGGAGAACAGCGGGCTGCCAGGGCGTGTTGAGCGCCGCAAGCGGGCCCAGCTGGCGGTCCGCCGCCATGGCGTACTGTGTGAGGTCGTTGGTTCCCAGGCTCGCGAAGCCGACCTCGCGCAGGATCGCCTCGGCGGTGAGCGCCGCGGACGGAACTTCCACCATGACTCCGGGAGTCTTGATCGCGGCCTCGCTGCACAGTGTAGCGAAGCGGGCGGCTTCCTCGGCGGTGGAAATCATCGGGGCCATCACCCAGACGTCCGCCTCGGACTCCTGCTCAGCCCGCGCGATCGCCTGCAACTGGCGCTCCAGGACGCCCGGCGTGGTGAAATCTGTGCGGTATCCGCGGACGCCGAGGGCAGGGTTGGGTTCGGTGGCGTCGGTGAGGAAGGGCAGCGGCTTGTCTGCGCCGGCGTCGAGTGTCCGGAGCACCACTTTCTTGCCCGGGAAGGCATCGAAGACGCCCTTGTAGGCGGCGGCCTGTTCGTCCACGGTGGGTTCGGTGTCGCGCTCCAGGAAGCAGAATTCGGTACGGAACAGCCCAACGCCCTGGGCGTTCAGCTGCGCGGCGGCCACGGCGTCCTTGGCTCCGCCGACGTTGGCGAGCAGCGGGACCAGGTGGCCGTCCGCCGTCGCGCCCGTGCCGTCGAAGTCCGCCAGCAACGAGGCGGTCGCGGCCCAGTGTTCGGCGGCGGCCCGCTGGGAGTCGTCGGGGTCCGTCGTGATCAGGCCGGCGGCGCCGTCGACATAAACCTCGGTGTTATCCGGCAGCTGGTCAACGCCGGTGGCGGCAACCACGGCGGGAAGGCCCAGGGAGCGGGCAATGATGGCGGTGTGGGATTGCGGGCCACCTCCGGCCGTGAGCAGGGCGAGGATCTTTTCCGGGTCAAGGGTGGCGGTATCCGCCGGGGCAAGGTCCTCCGCAATGAGAATGAACGGGGTGGGGGAGGAAGGAATTCCCGGAGCCGGGACCCCGCGCAGTTCGGCCACAATCCGGGCCCGGACGTCCAGGACGTCGGTAGCACGCTCGGCCATGTAGCCGCCCAGGTTGTGCAGCATTTCCGAGACGGAGGCGCCGGCCTCCCAGATGGCACGCTGGCCGGACGTACCACGCCCGATCAGTTTGGCAGCCGATTTCAGCAGCATCGTGTCTGTCGCCATCAAGGCAGTGGCTTCCAGGACGGCTTTGCCGTCGCCGCTGACGGTCCCGGCCCGGGCCTTCAGCTCATCGTGGACCGCCCGGGCGGCGGACTTCAGGGCCGCCGTTGCTTCCTCAGCCGTCACGCCGGCCGGTAACTGTTCCCCGGCAGGCGGTTCGCTGACAGGTTTGGGCATCTGGCGGATGGTTCCGATGATGCGGCCGGGGCTGACGCCTACTCCTGGGAAGTTCTGCACTGAAGGTCCTCATTCTCTGCCGTGGGCCGGTAAGCCGGTTATTCAGATACTGCCAGAACCGGCCGCCCGTGCCGAGCCGGACCTTCCGGCCGGTCCGACGGGCGGGCACGCCGACAGCTGCGTCGGCGGCGGATCCGGTGCTTGAAAAATTGTATGTGATGCACTTCATATAGCGTTGCTATAGGTGCTAGGGTAGCGGTTATGAGTTTCGATGGCCAGCTTCCGCCCAAGACGCGGTTGCTGCGTGCAGCCGCTGAGCTGTTGGCCAATTCCGCCGGCGGTGCAGTCTCCACCCGCCAGATCACACAGCTGGCAGGCGTCACGGCACCCACTCTCTATCACCACTTCGGCGACAAAGAGGGGCTGTTCGACGCCGTCGTCGCGGCAGGTTTTGAAGAGTACGTCGCGGGCGAACGAGACTTCGCGCCGTCCGGACAACCACTGGAGGATATCCGGCGGATGTGGGACAACCATGTGCAGTTCGGGCTCAACCAGCCGGAACTGTATTTGGTGATGTTTGGCAATATCCGCCCGGAGAGCCGCCCGGCTGTCGTCGCTGACGCTGAGGCCCTGATGGAGGAAATGCTGAACAAGGCCGCAGTAGCCGGGCAGCTCAATGTCCCTCCGCGGGAGGCAGCCAGGAGCATCCTGGCCGCCAACGTCGGCGTGACGCTCATGCTGATCACGGAAAAGGCGCCCGAGCGCAATCTTGAGCTGTCCTCCATGACCCGCGACGCGATGATTTTCGCGGTGTCCTCGGACCAGGCCAAAAAGAACGGTCCGGAAGAGTCCGGGAAATCGTCGGTGGTTGTCGCGGCGATCGCCCTGAACGCGGCTTTGCAGGCGTCGCACTCCGATCAGCTTTCCAGCTCAGAACTCAAGCTGTTTCTCGAATGGCTCCACCGGATCTCCACCAGTTCGACCAGCTAGCTTCGCGACATCATCGGACCATCCTGCGGTGCAGCAGGACTAACGGTTAGGAAATCACATGGCAACAGAGACAGTTGCAAAACCCCGCACCAGCGCGCGGGTCGGCGTCCAGAAATTTGGGACGTTCCTGTCCGGAATGATCATGCCCAACATTGGCGCCTTCATCGCCTGGGGCATCATCACGGCGCTGTTCATTGAGAAGGGCTGGATTCCGATCCCTCAGATTGGCGGCTTCGGGACAAATGCGGAGGGAGTGGCAAACACGGGTCTCGTCGGGCCCATGATCACCTATCTGCTGCCTCTTCTGATTGCCTACACCGGCGGCCGGATGGTTTACGACGTCCGGGGCGGCGTGGTCGGAGCCATCGGCACCATGGGCGTAATCGTCGGTGCCGGCATTCCGATGTTCATCGGCGCCATGATCATGGGTCCCCTGGGCGGCTGGACCATGAAAAAGATCGACGCGATCTGGGACGGCAAGATCCGGCCCGGCTTTGAGATGCTGGTCAACAACTTCTCCGCCGGCATCTGGGGCGCGTTCCTGGCGCTGCTTGGATTCTACGGAATTTCCCCCCTGGTCTCGGCCTTCAGCACGGGTGCTGGCAATGTGGTCCAGTTCCTGGTCAACAACGGATTGCTGCCCCTGACCAGCATCTTCATCGAGCCGGCCAAGGTCCTGTTTCTCAACAACGCCATCAACCATGGAGTGTTGACGCCGCTGGGCATCCAGCAGTCGCTGGAAGAGGGCAAGTCCATCCTCTTCCTGCTTGAGGCCAATCCCGGGCCGGGCCTCGGGATTCTGCTTGCCTACATGTTCTTTGGTAAGGGCATTGCCAAGGCCTCGGCACCCGGCGCCGCTCTCATCCACTTCTTCGGCGGCATCCACGAAATCTACTTCCCGTACGTGCTGATGAAGCCCATCCTCATCCTCGCTGCCATCGGAGGCGGCATGACCGGCGTTGCGACACTGGCCATCACCAACTCCGGGCTGGTGGCCCCCGCCGCCCCGGGATCCATCATCGCGGTGCTCGCCCAGACCGCGCGTGACAGCTACTTCGGAGTTATTCTCTCCGTGCTCCTCGCCACCGCCGTCTCCTTCCTGATAGCTTCGGTCATCCTCAAGGCCAGCAAGACCCCCGTGGGGGAATCTGAAGAGGACAGCTTCAGCGCTGCGACGTCGCAGATGGAGTCGATGAAGGGCAAGAAGAGCTCGGTAGCCTCCATGCTCGTGGGCTCCGGAGCTGCCACCTCAGGCGGCGTCGCGGTTCTCGCCGGCCCGGTCAGCAACATCGTCTTCGCCTGCGACGCCGGTATGGGCTCAAGCGCCATGGGCGCCTCGGTACTGCGGAACAAGATCAAAGCCGCCGGCTTCCCGGAGGTCAAGGTCACCAACTCCGCGATCGCGAACCTCAGCGACACCTACGACGTCGTTATCACGCATCAGGATCTGACCGAGCGGGCCAAACCCGCGACAGCCAGTGCCGTGCACGTTTCGGTGGACAACTTCATGAATTCGCCCCGGTACGACGAGATCGTGGAGCTGGTTCGAAGCTCCAACACGCCGGACGAGGCGGCCGGCCTGACTGGAGCGCCGGCAGCCGCCGCCGCCGTCGCTGAACACGAACCGGAAGCCGCAGCCGGCCCGTCCGGCATCCTGGCCGCGGAAAGTGTCGTCCTCCGCGGCACGGCAACCACCCGGGACGCTGCCATCGACGAGGCCGGCCGGCTCCTGCTGGATCGCGGCGCCGTCGACGCCGGCTACCTGGACGCCATGCATGAACGTGAAGAGTCGGTTTCCACCTACATGGGCAGCTTCCTCGCCATCCCGCACGGCACCAACGCCGCCAAGGACCACATCCTCAAATCCGCAGTCTCCGTGGTCCGCTACCCCGACGGCATCGACTGGAACGGCAAGGAAGTGAAGTACGTGGTCGGCGTGGCCGGCATCAACAACGAACACCTCCACATCCTGTCCTCCATCGCCAAGGTCTTCACCAACAAGGCGCAGGTGGCACAGCTTGAAGCGGCCACCACCGTCGAGGAAGTCCTGGACCTGTTCGGAAAGGTCAACTCATAGTGAAAGCCGTTCATTTCGGAGCAGGAAACATCGGGCGCGGATTCGTCGGGCTGCTGCTCCACGAGGCCGGGTATGAGGTGGTCTTCGCGGATGTCGCGGAGGACCTGATCACCCAGCTCGCTGCGGCAGACAGCTACCGGGTCCACGAAGTGGGGGAACATCCCAACGTCCGGACCGTGGGGAACTTCCGGGCGCTGAACTCCAGCAGCCAGGAAGCGGACGTCATCGCGGAGATCGCGACGGCCGACGTCGTCACCACCGCGGTGGGTCCGCACATCCTCAAGTTTGTGGCGCCCGTGATTGCCAAGGGTATCGCCGCCCGGGCCGAAGGGCTCCTGCCGCTGCAGGTCATGGCGTGCGAGAACGCCATCAACGCCACAGACATCCTGAAGTCCGAGGTGTCGGCCCAGTGGGATCCCGCCGCAGGCACTCTGGATGACAAGGCGGTCTTCGCGAACACGGCTGTGGACCGGATCGTGCCGAACCAGGAGGCCGGCCAGGGCCTGGACGTCACGGTGGAGACATTCTACGAATGGGTCATCGACAGGACTCCATTCGCGGGCAGGCCACCGGTGATCCCGGGCGCGACCTTCGTCGATGAGCTGGAGCCGTACATCGAGCGGAAACTGTTCACGGTGAACACCGGGCACGCCGCCGCAGCGTACTTTGGTTTCGGGGCCGGCCTGGAGAAAATCTCCGAGGCCATGGCCGATCAAGACGTCGCCGCGGATGTGCGCGCCGTCCTGGACGAAACTAAGGAACTGCTGGTCGCCAAGCATGGTTTCACACGGGAGGAGCAGGAGGCCTATGTTCAAAAGATTCTGGGCCGCTTCTCGAATCCGCATCTGCCGGACACGGTGAACCGGGTGGGCCGGGCGCCACTGCGCAAGCTCAGCCGGCACGAACGCTTCATCGGTCCGGCTGCGGAACTTGCCGAACGCGGAATTGTCCCGGAGGCACTGCTTGGCGCGATCGCAGCAGCACTGCGATTCAACGACCCGGCCGACGCCGAAGCAGTTGAGCTGGGGCAGATTCTGGCGGCCTCCGGCGCGGAGGATGCCACCGCCAAGATCACGGGGCTGGCACCGGAGCACCCGCTGTTCCCCGCGGTCGCCGCCCTCGTCGACGAAGCCAAAACGGCCGCCTGAACCGCGGCACCGCAGGCGCCGAAGCCCACCCGGGCTCCGGCGTCGGCGTGTTTAAGCCCGCTCCCACCCCGGTTGCCCTATCACTTGCGGCGCCCAAGCCCGGGGTTTAGCAACCCGGAGTGATAGCGCAACGGTCTCTGCAGCATTTGACCGTTAGGTAGCCTAACAGTTAGGCTACCTAAGTATGAACGATTATCATCAGGCCGGCCCGGATCTTCTCGCCCTCGCGCAGGACTTCCGCGAGGCTCTTCGCCACAGCATCTACCTTGTCCGCCGCCTTGACGCCGACGGAGAACTTAGTGCCGCCCAGCTCAGCACCCTCAAGATGCTGATGGACGCCACCGCGTCCCCCGGGAAGGATAACGGTGCCCGGGTGGGCGAGATCGCCCGAAACCTGGGCGTCAGAGTCCCGAGTGCCACGGAGCAGATCATCAAGCTCGAGCGTGCCGGCCTCGCCCGCCGCGAGCCCGACCCTGATGATTCGCGTGCCGTTCGTGTGACCTTGACCGGTTCGGGCCGGGCAGCCGTCGAATCCGCCAATGAGAGCCGCAACGCTGTAATGGCCGGCATCCTCTCGTCCCTTTCGGCCGCCGACCGCGCCGCCCTGGCGGCCGCCCTCCCGGTCATCGGCAAGATCAACGCGACGCTTCAGGCCTGATACCCAGCCCACCTTCGATCACTTTCCGAAGTCCCATCATTGAAAAATCCCATCATTTAGGAGTGTCACCATGCACGGCCAGTCCGCTGGAACCCTTCCGGCAGTCGAGGAGACCCTTGAGGCTGAGAAGGCCTCACTACTCAAACAGCCCAAGGCAGTGTGGGCAACGGCTCTCGCGGCCGTGTTCGCATTCATGGGCATCGGCCTGGTGGATCCCATCCTCCCGGCGATCGCCAAGAACCTGGATGCCTCGCAGAGTGAGGTGTCGCTGCTCTTCACGAGCTATTTTCTGGTGACCGCCATAGCCATGCTGATCACCGGCTACGTCTCATCCCGGATTGGCGGGAAACGGACGCTGCTGATCGGGCTGGCAATCATTGTCGTCTTCGCCTCGCTCTCCGGCACTTCGGGCACCGTGGCCGAGCTCATTGGTTTCCGGGCCGGCTGGGGACTGGGCAACGCCTTGTTCGTCGCCACGGCGCTGGCCGTGATTGTCGGCGTCGCCAGCGGCGGAGCCGGGACGGCGATCATTCTCTACGAGGCCGCGCTCGGCCTGGGTATTTCCCTCGGCCCGCTCCTCGGTGCCCTGCTCGGGGGCTGGCAGTGGCGTGCCCCCTTCTTTGGTACCGCCGTGCTGATGGCTGCAGCGTTCATCGCGCTGATCGCCCTGCTGCCCAAGACTCCGCTGCCTGAGCGGAAGGTACGGCTCCGGGATCCGCTCCTCGCATTGGGGCATAAGGGTCTCAGGACCACGGCCGCCAGTGGCCTCTTCTACAACTACGGCTTTTTCACCATCCTCGCCTTTACTCCCTTCATCCTCGGCATGGACGCGTACGGGATCGGCGGGGTGTTCTTTGGCTGGGGCGTCGCCGTCGCCGTGTTCTCCGTGTTCGCCGCCCCCGTGCTGCAGAACCGCTTCGGGACCGTCCGCGTCCTCACCGGAACCCTGGTCCTGCTGATGCTGGACCTCGTGGGGCTGGGACTCTCCGCCGGGCACTCGGTGCCCGCCGTCGTCGTACTGGTGATCGTTTCCGGGGCGCTTCTGGGCGTCAACAACACCGTCTACACGGAGCTGGCCATGGGGGTTTCTGATTCGCCGCGGCCGGTCGCCTCGGCCGGATACAACTTTGTGCGCTGGATGGGCGGGGCGCTGGCGCCCTTTGCCGCGGCACAGCTGGCTGAGCATTTCGGCCCGCAGGTGCCCTTCTTTGCCGGGGCCCTGGCTATGGTGGCAGCCATTGCTGTGGTCCTGGGCGGACGCCGCTACCTGACCGCGCACGAGCCGCACGTGGTCTGACCCACCCGGGCGCAGGCCGCTCAGGTGACAGATGACGCCCATGTTCCACTGGAACATGGGCGTCACCTGGAAAGGCGGAAGGCGGGCCGCACGTCGGGCGCGGTCCGGGTCAGGCCTTGGCGGACGTCTTGGCGGACCCCTTCGGAACGAAGAGCGTCTCAGCGTGCTCCAGGGCCATGCCGTTGGTCTCGGGCACCTTGAACTTTACAAAGAAGAACGACGCCGCCGCGAACAATGCGTACATGGCGTAGGTCAGGGGCAGCGAGGCCGCCGCCATCACCGGGAAGCTAAGGGTGATGGCGAAGTTGGCAATCCATTGGGCGGCGGCGGCGAGGCCCAGGGCGCGTGCGCGGATCCGGGACGGGAAGATCTCGCCGAGCAGCACCCACACCAGGGGGCCCCAGGACGCTCCGAAGCTGATCACGAAGACGTTGGCGGCCACCAGGGCAGCCGGGCCCCACGCGCCGGGCAACGAAATCGCGTCGCCGGTCCCCGTGGCTGACGCGAAGGCGATTGCCATGGTGCCCAATGAGGCGGCCATACCGATGGAGCCGGCCAGCATGATGGGCCGCCTGCCGATCCGGTCCACGAGGGCGATCGCCACGAGGGTCACGAGGATATTCGTGATCGCAGTGGCCACGGAGATGGTCAGGGAGTCCTTCTCCTGGAAGCCGACGGCCTTCCAGAGCGTCGTGGAATAGTAGAAGATCACGTTGATGCCGACGAATTGCTGCAGCACGGACAGGATGATGCCGATCCAGACAACCGGCTGCAGGCCGAAGGCCTTGCCGCGCAGGGAGCCCTTCTGGCCGGCGAGCTTGTCCTCATCGATGGCCTTCTTGATTTCCCGCAGGTGGCGGTCCATGTCATCGTTCGGGGCGATGGACTTGAAGATCTTGAGGGCTTCCTCGTCCTTGCCCTGGACCACCAGGAATCGGGGCGACTCGGGCAGGGTGTAGGCAATCCAGCCGTAGACGACGGCGGGCACAGCGCCCGCGAGGAACATCCAGCGCCAGGCCTCAATGCCGAACCAGAGTTCCTGGTCTGCCCCGCCGGCGAAGTTCGCGAACAAGGCGTCGGAGAGCAGGGCTGCGAAGATGCCGGTGGTGATGGCCAGCTGCTGGAGCGAGGCGAGCCGGCCGCGAACGTGGCGCGGAGAGATCTCGGAGATGTAGGCCGGCGCGATCACGGAGGCCAGGCCGATTCCCAGGCCGCCAACCAGACGCCAGAGGATGAGGTCCCATACGCCGAAGGCAAAGCCGGTCCCGATCGCACTGACCAGGAAGAGCAGCGCACCGAGCTTCATGGCGGGGATGCGGCCGTAGCGGTCGGCGATTTTCCCGGCAAGGTAGGCGCCGGCCGCGCAACCCAGCAGGGCCACTGCCACGGCGAAACCGGTCACCGCCTCGCTCAGCGCGAACTCGTCCTTAATGGCGTCAACGGCGCCGTTGACGACGGAGGAGTCAAAGCCGAAGAGGAAGCCGCCCACGGCGCCTGCCACGGCCAGCCAAATGACCCGCTTGGGGATCTTGGCGGCGGTCTGGTCTTGGTTGGTTGTCATCTGGCTCCCTCGGCATTCGCGTTCCGCGGCCTGCGCGCCGCAGCCCCCAGTCTTACATCGGAGCCGGAGCGTCGCACGTTACAAGCCGGAAAATGAGAGAAAACATACACTCCGCCGGAGCCGCCGGGACGGCCTAGTGGGCCGCGGCAGCTTCCACGCGGGCTTCGGCCAACGGGTCCGTCAGCTTCTTGTTCGGAAGCGCGAAGCTGATCAGAAAGGCGATGCCGGTCAGGACAGCGGCCGTGAGCATCACGGCGTCGATCGATTGGGCGAAGCCCTCGGTGATGGGGCGTGTGAGGACGGGGTTCGCCTGGTGCACCCAGCTCGTGTCATTGAGCGAGTCGCTGCTCGCACCGTTCTTAAAGAACGCATAGAGCGGAGCGTTCACGGGGTCGGCAGCGACGGCGGGGTCCTTGAGAACCTTAAGGTAGTCCGCGTTCTGCGCGGCGTCCTTCATTCCCGCGGCCACCTTGTCCGCCGCCATGCTGAACAGCATGGAGATGAACACAGCCGTGCCCACCGCGCCGCCCATGGAGCGGAAGAACGCGGCGGAGGAGGTCCCCACCCCCATATCTTTCGCCGGCACGGAAACCTGCATGGCCAGAGTGAGCGGCTGCATGCAGAAGCCCAGGCCCAGGCCGAAGAACACCGCGATGGCGCCCGGAACCCAGAGCGGGGTGTCCACACCGAGCGAGAGGCCCATGACCGTGGCGGCTCCCGTGAGGATGGCGGTTCCCAGGATGGGGAAGATCCGGTAGGTCCCCGACGCCGAAATGGTCCGGCCCGCGGTGATGGAGCCGGTGAGAATGCCGAGAGTGAAGGTGATCATCATCAGGCCGGCTTCAGTGGGTGTCAGCCCCTTGACCAGCTGCAGGTACATCGGAAGCATCGCAATCGCCCCGAACATCCCGACGCCGATGATGAAATTCAGCAGCGAAGAAAGCCCAAACGTCATGTTCCGGAAGAGCCGCAGGGGGATCAGCGCGTAATCGCCGGCGCGTTTTTCCGCCAGCAGGAACGCCACGATGCCCGCCACACCGAGTCCGATGCAGAGTAGCGAACTGGGCGAGGTCCAGCCCCAGCTGCGGCCCTGTTCCGCCACGAGCAGCAGCGGCACGATGGCCAGGGTGATGGCAGCCGCGCCCCAGTAGTCGATTTTTTGTTTTACGTGTTTGGCCGGCAAGTGAAGGTAAAGGAACACCACAGCGAGGGCCGCGAGCCCGATCGGGATGTTGATGAAGAAGACCCAGCGCCAGCCATCGATACCGAGGATGGACTGCGCGCCGGCGAACGCGCCGCCGATCACGGGCCCCAACACCGAGGAGATACCGAACACCGACATGAAGTAGCCCTGGTATTTGGCGCGGTCCTTCAAGGCCACGATGTCGCCGATGATGGTCAAGGCGAGGGCCAGCAGCCCGCCGGCGCCGAGCCCTTGGATCCCGCGGGCAATCGCCAGCTCGGTCATTGAGTGGACCGAACCGGCGTAGACGGAGCCTGCCAGGAAGATCAGAATGGCGGCGAGGTACAGCGGGCGCCTGCCGAAGATATCGCTGAGCTTCCCGTAAAGCGGCGTACTCACCGTGGAGGTGATGAGGTATGCGGTGGTTGCCCAGGCCTGCAGGGAGAGCCCGTCAAGATCGTTGGCGATGGTGTAAATGGAGGTGGACACGATGGTCTGGTCCAGCGACGACAGGAACATGCCGAGCATGAGGCCCACCATGACGGTGATGGTCTGACGATGCGTCAGGACCTCACCGGCGGCGCGCACGGAGGGGGTCTTGGACATGACGGCTCCCGGGGGAAGGGTTGGGATTAAGCAGGAAGGTTGCTTGCAGTAACTATGTTAGTTGCTGCTTTGTTCCCGCTCCACAACTTTTCCTGCCACCCGCGTCAGCGCTCCAGCAGGATCCCGTCCGGATCGCACCAGATCATCGCCCCGGGACGGACGGCGACGCCGTCGAGCTGCAGCTCCACATCAGTCTCGCCGGCGCCAGTCTTGGCGCTTTTGCGCGGGTTGCTGCCCAGCGCCTTGACCCCGAGGGACAGCTCGGCAATTGCGAGCCGGTCGCGCACGGCGCCATTTATCACGACGCCGGCCCAGCCGTTCGCCACCGCACTCGCCGCAATCAGATCCCCCATCAGCGCCGTGCGGAGAGAACCGCCGCCGTCCACCACCAGCACAGCGCCGTCGCCGGGGGTGGCGAGTGTGGATTTGACCAGGGCGTTGTCCTCGAAGCAGCGGATGGTCCGGACGGGGCCGCTGAAATGCGTTCGGCCGCCAAGTGACTGGAATTGCAGGGCCACGGAGTCGAGTTCCTCACCGCGCTCGTCGTAGAGATCGGCAGTGTTTACGGCAGATGCGTCCATAGGATTCTCCTGGGATTAGTTTGAAGGGTGTCACTTGCGCCTCACGAAATCTGCGGTTTCCGGTCATTGAACTACCGCTTGCTGCACGGCGTCCAGCTCTTACCGCCTGGTGCGTAGCAGCGAGGACCGTTATACCCCGGGTAGGGGTTCGGAGCGGGTGCCGGAGCTGCAGGGGCTACGTTCGCAGGTGGAACGCGGGCCGGCGGAACGTACGGCGCTGGGGGCGGAACGTTTAGACGCCGCTCAGCTTCTGCAGCAGCCGCGGCATCAGCGACGTGGCGGGCGGACTCGGCAGCCGCAGCATCCGCCACTTGGCGGGCGGACTCGGCTGCCGCAGCATCCGCGATGTGCTTCTTCTTCGCGCTGATGGCGGCCTGGCGCGCCTTCCCTACGCTGGCAGCTGCGTCCAACCGGGTCACCATTACTGTCCGTCGGCCCGTCGTATAAGCAGTCCAGAGCACATGGTCTTTGACGCTGGCTGCGGCCTTGAGTGCGGCAAGTGAGGCTAACGCGGCAACGAGCGCGGCGTCGCTCTTTTCAAGGTCAACATTGACGTCAGCCAGCGGTGCAGCGACCACGGTTTCAACCGCCCCAACGGCTAGTTCTACCTGCTGGGCGGGAAGGCAGGGAACGTCGGCTGAGTTGAGTCCGATTCCGTTCGTGCGCGCTTCCTCGAAAGCCGCGACAACGGGGGGATGAAATTTCCTGTTGGGCTCGAACAGGGCAGGGACGCCGAGGCCCAATCGGGCGATCTCAGCGTTGACCAGTTTTCCATGTGAGTCGAAAACACCCGCCAACGTCCTCCCGAATTTATCCAGCGGCTCTTTGTCTAATTCCAGTTCCACCTTGGAACCGGCGGGCAATAATTGCTCAAGAGCTTTCGTGGCCTCCGGGCCCATGCACTCAACCGGGGCATTCGGGTCTTTTGTTTCTGGCGTGTCCACGTTGAGCAGGCGGACCGTCTTCTGTTCGTTGTTGACCGAGGCCTCAAAGGTATCTCCATCAATTACCCGGATTACTGTGGCCTGGGTGCCGGCGCCGGTCTCCGCGGCAGCATCCCGTTTGAGGCCGGACGTTCCCGCGTTGCAACCAGCGAGCGTAAGGGCAGCGGCAACGACCAGTCCCAAAGTCTTGGCACGGGCGGTGGCGCCCTGTTCTTCTGATAACAAGATCTATTCCCCCGGGAATGAGTGAGGCGCGTTTCCGCCGGAATGGAGATCCGCGGATGACTATGACAATACTTCGCCGGGTGGTTAAAGAGCTTGTTCACACGGGGCGGATTGTGGTCCTCACGATAGTCTGGCTTTACACCGATCTTCGGCGTGCATCGTCAGTTTCCGGGGGGAAGCGAAAAACATGAACCTGTCCGATTCACCCGGCGCCGTTCCGGAGCCAGTCCGTGGGCCCGCCGCAGGAGCATCGAGCACCGACCATGCCTCCGTGGCGCTGGCCGAGCCGGAAAGCCGCGTCCGGCCCGTCTGGACAACGGGCGTGGTGCTCGTCAATGTCGGCATCAACGCCGCCTTTTTCGGTCCGATCCAGGTGCTCCTCGGCCAGCAGGCCGCATCCTTCAGCGAGGGGGACAAGGAGGCCATCCTGGCCCTTGTCACCGGTGCGGGTGCCGCAGTGTCCCTTGTGGCCAACCCCCTTTTCGGTGCGTTCAGCGACCGGACCAGCTCGCGGATGGGCCGGCGCGTGCCGTGGGTGCTCTTCGGTGCCATCCTCGGAGCCGCGGCCCTCATCGCTCTGGCGGGGGCGCCGAGCGTCGCCGTCATGACCCTGCTCTGGTGCTTCGTGCAGGCCGGGTGCAACGGCGCCTACGCGGCCATCACCGCCGCGATCCCGGACAGGGTGCCCGTGCCCCAGCGCGGCACGGTGGGGGGCCTGGCCGCGATGGGACAGACGGTCGGCATCCTCATCGGCGCAGTCATTGCGGCGGCGGTCACCGGGAACTTCGCCGTCGGCTATCTGGTCTGCGCCGTGGCACTGCTCGCCGGCGTCGTACTCTACTACTTCACGAACGACGACGTCCGGCTTCCCGCGGAAGCCCGGCCGCCGTTCAGCCTGGCCGGTTTCGTCAAAGGGTTCTGGATCTCCCCGGCGCTGTACCCGGACTTCGCCTGGGCCTGGCTGACACGGCTCCTCGTGAACATCGGGAACCATATGGTGACCCTTTACCTGCTCTTCTTCCTGAAGGATGCTGTCCATCTGGAAGAGACACAGGGCATTGCGCCGGAGTTTGGCGTACTGGTCCTGACGGGACTTTACGCGGTAATGGTGATTATCAGCAGCGTGATCGGCGGGCGGCTGAGTGACCGGATGGGAAAGCGGAAGCCGCTTGTCATCATGTCTTCGGGCATCATCGCGGTGGCCTCGCTGATCCTGGCGTTTGCGCCAAACTGGACCGGTGCCCTGCTGGGTGCCTCGGTGCTCGGAGTTGGTTTCGGTTGTTACCTTGCGGTGGATTTCGCCCTGATCACCCAGGTGCTCCCGGCAGCCCTGAGCCGCGGCCGGGACCTGGGCGTCCTTAACATCGCCAATTCCCTGCCGCAAGTGCTCGCGCCCCTTATCGCCTTCCCGTTCGTGACCCTGTGGGGAGGCTACGTCTCGTTGTACGTGGCGGCTGCGGCGATCGGGCTGCTGGGCGCCGTCTTTGTCGTAAAAATCAAGGGCGTCGACTAGGTCCGCGGCCGCCTATGGCAATGCCGGCTATGGCACTGCCGGGAACGGCCCGAAACTGGGCCTTTCCGGAAACGTCCGGCTGACCTGCGGCGTAACTGGCCTAGACCAGTCCGGCTTTCTACCGCCCGGTAGTGGCATTTTCGGGTGACCTACCTCACTAATACCCGAGGATAAAGGTTTCACCACGGCCGGAACGGACCGCGGCCGCCAGTCAGCGGGGGCACGTTGTCTACGATGGCAGCACCGGAGCGGCGCCGCCGCCTGCAGCACCCGAAGCGTCAAACCCCGGCCCACCAACCCCGGGCCGCTACCGCCGTTTCCCAGACCATCTTTAAGTGTTCCCGTGCTCGAGCTACATGAGCCGTGTGCCCACAGTGAGCCCCAAGGAGACAACGAAGTGTCCATTGAGACCATCCCCACCGTCACCACATCCCCCGCAGAGCCGGTACAAGTGCTCAGCGACGAAGAAATCTTTGCCGCCCACCACGGCGGCAAGCTGGCGATTTCCAGCACCGTGCCACTGGCCAGCAAACGTGACCTCTCCATCGCCTACACGCCCGGCGTCGCCCAGGTCAGCCGAGCTATCGCCGCGATCCCGGAACTCGCCAAAACCCTCACCTGGGCCCAGCGCCTCGTAGTCGTCGTCAGTGACGGCACCGCCGTCCTGGGCCTGGGCGACATCGGAGCCAGCGCCTCACTGCCCGTCATGGAGGGCAAGTCTGCCCTGTTCAAAGCCTTTGGTGGACTCGACTCCATCCCCCTGGTGCTGAACACCACCAACGTCGACGAAATTGTAGAGACCCTCGTCCGCCTGCGTCCGAGTTTCGGCGCCGTCAACCTCGAAGACGTCTCAGCGCCGCGCTGCTTCGAGCTGGAGGAGAAGCTCATCGAAGCCCTCGACTGCCCCGTGATGCACGATGACCAGCACGGCACCGCCGTCGTGGTCCTCGCCGCCCTCACCGGTGCCGCCAAGGTGACCGGACGCGGACTCGAGGAACTGCGGGTTGTCGTCTCGGGCGCGGGCGCTGCCGGAATCGCCGTCGCCCAGATGCTGCTGACCGCCGGGATCACGGACGTCGTGCTGCTGGATTCCCGCGGCGTCCTCAACACCGGGCGGGCCGACATCGCCGCCGACCCCGCCAGCAAAAAAGCCCAACTTGCCCGGGGCGGCAACCTGCGCGACGTGTCCGGCGGCCCCGCCGAGGCACTCCTGGGGGCCGACGTCTTCATCGGCGTCTCGTCCTCCCAGCTGGCCGAGGAACACCTCAAGCTCATGAGCGAGGACGCCATCGTGTTCGCGCTGTCCAACCCGGACCCCGAAGTCCTGCCGGAGGTGGCCCGCAAGTACGCAGCCGTCGTCGCCACGGGACGCAGCGACTTTCCGAACCAGATCAACAACGTCCTCGCCTTTCCCGGCATCTTCCGCGGAGCCCTCGACGCCGGCGCCCGCCGGATCACGCCGGCCATGAAGCTGGCGGCGGCCCGTGCCATTGCCGGACTTGCCGATGCAGATCTATCCGCCGACTACATCGTCCCCAGCCCGCTGGACCCGCGGGTGGCGCCAGCGGTATCCGCCGCGGTCGCCGCGGCGGTTGAACCGCGGTAGCCACAACTGAACCGACCGTGACGGCGGCGCATTGCTGCGGTGCGCCGCCGTCGCTGTCCGGGCGGGCGGCCGCGGCCGGAACCCTAGACTGTTGGGATGAACCCTGAGACTGTTGTGACGATCCTGTGCGGCCTGGCCATCCTGGTGGGCGTGGCCGGCACGATCATCCCCGTGCTCCCCGGCAGCTTCCTGATTGGGCTGAGCCTGCTTGCCTGGGCCATCTGGGGCGGTGCCGGAACAGCGGGCTGGGTGGTGTTCAGCGTCGGAATGATCTTCGTTCTCGCCGGCATGGCCGCCAGCGCGGTCCTGACCGGCCGCAAGCTCAAACAGCACAGCATTCCCGGCCGCTCCGTTGTGACCGGGCTGGTCCTCGGGGTGGTGGGGATGTTCATCATCCCTGTTGTGGGACTGTTCGTCGGCTTCGCCGCTGGCCTGCTGCTGAGCGAGCTGCACCGCACGCGCACGCTTGGCACCGCTCTCGCATCCAGCTGGGAAGCCCTGAAAGCCACGGGACTGGGAATGATCGTGGAATTCGGGCTCGCGTGCCTCGCGGGCAGCACCTGGGTGATCGGCGTGTGGATCTCGGCAGCGGCCTAGTCTCCCCGCGCCCACCCCGCGCCGACTAGCATGGAACCATGAGCGCCGGAGCAGGGGAATCCGCATCCCGACCAGCCCTGTACCGCGACCACCGCGACCTCACGCCGTTCCGGTCGGCGGTAATTTGGACACCTGTCCGCGGAATCGCCGATGGCGTGAGCGGAAAAGTGGCCGGGGTCCTCGCGGGGCGGATCCGCAGCTCCCTGCCCGTGGAGGGCGGCGCTCCCCGCCTCGGCAAAGTCGGCGGCAGAACACCGGGCAAAGCAGCGAAGAATGTCCACCCCGCCATCTTCGGCAGCTCCGATCCCGACCGGCTGATCGCGCTGGCCCACGCCTACCCCGGATGGGCCGGGCTGTGCTATCTCATGGCCGGGTTGCAGAGCTACGGCCAGGGCGGCCACCTGCGGGCCGCCGAACTCCTTCAGCGCGGCCTGCTCATCAGGAACGACGACGACGCGAACCGTTACGCCTCCACCTTCCTGGCCCGTGTCATTACCCGGGTTGCCGTGGGCGAACGGGTGGAGGTTCCGGTCCTGTTCAGCGAAGAAGCAGTATTTCTGGCGTTGTCACACTCCCTTCGTGAAACCGGACAAAGCGAGGCTGCCCTCGCGGCGCTGGCCGGGCTGCCGCCATCGCTGCCCATGGCCCTGGCCCGCTGCTCGCTGTCCGCGTCCCTGCGACGGGACATGGACGTGGTGGCGGACACGGAAGGACTCCTCAACGGGGATGACCTCTCGGCAGCGCTGCTGCTGGTGCGTGCGCGTTCATTGCGAAAGCTTGGCGACAACCGGGAAGCCAGGGCGGCCCTGCAGGAAGTCCTGCGCCGGCGAGGGACCGACTTCACGCTCCGCAGTGATGCCCTGACGGACCGGGCGCTCCTCCTGCTGGACAACGGCCGGAAGGTGCTGATCGGGCTTGAATGGCAGCACCGGCAGCCCACCGAACTGGACACGGTCCGCACGCTCCGCAAGGATGCCGAGCTGCACGAACTGTGGGACCGCGAATACGGTCTTTCCGACGACGATTGAACCGCTTTGCCCTGTGCCCGGTCCGGCATAATTGCCCTTGCGGGTGCGCCGAAGCAGGGGTAGAACCGAGGAATGACAGATGCGGCGACGCGCTGGGTGCAGCATTACATCGCAGCCTGGACGTCCAACGATCCGGCGGATATCCGGGCGCTTTTCACGGAGGACGCCGTGTACGCGACCCGCCCGGATGATCCCGAGCCATGGGACGGACGCGAGCAGATCGTAAAGCGCTGGATTGCCGCACAGGACGAGGCGGGGGACTGGGCATTCGAGTGGAAGCTCCTCGGCGTCGACGGCGGCAGGGCTTTTGTGCAAGGCCGGACGGACTACTGCGAGGACAGCCGCAGTTATGACAATCTTTGGGTTATCCAGCTCACGGTCGACGGCCGTGCCACAGCGTTCACCGAGTGGTATATGCCGCGCACATGAGGGGCTAACAGGCTCGCCGGCAAGACGCGGCGGGTTTAGGAGCCCAGCAGCCCCGTGGTCCGGTACGGGATGACCTCACGCAGGAACATGCTGGTGGAGGTCCGCACGATGCCCGGGCAGAGCCGGATTTCTTCGGAGACGCGGTACAGATCGTCCGGGCTCATCGCCACCACCCGGATCAGGAGGTCGGTTTCTCCGGCCGGCGCATGGCATTCAAGGACTTCAGGGATGTTCCGGAGTGCGGCGATCGCCTCGTTGAGGTGACTCTGGTCGAGTTCGGCACTGACCGAGGCCGCCACGCCCCTGCCCAGCGCCGAAGGCAGCACACGGCTGCTGTTGGGTCGGAGAGCGCCCGACGCCGTCATCCGCTCAAGGCGTGACTGCACGGTGCCGCGGGCCAGGCCCAGCTTTTGGGCCAGCACCATGATCGGCAGCCGGGGATCCGCGTCGAGGGCGAGGAGGATTCGTCGGTCTGTGGCGTCCAGGTTCTGCAAAATGACTACTTCCTACTGAGAGACAACCGAATGATTGATCAGTCTGACCATGTTGTCAGATGGTCATTGCACCAACTGTAGGACTTCTGTTGAAATGGTGACAACAAAGGGACGAGGCCACCGCCGGATCCCAAAGGCTACAAGGCACCGGCACACCACCCGGGACCCTGGACAAGGCTTCCCGCAAGGATCCCGCCGGCTGATTGACTCTTGTTCACACCATCGTCACTCTGCACACATCTCCGCAACGCAGTGCCACGACCCGGAGCAACTCCCGGGCCCGGCACGGCAAGAGCCCCTGAGCCACCGACGTCGGATTCTGCCGAAGTCATCGGTAGCTGAGGGGCTCTTGTGTTGGTGGCGCATAGGCTGGTGGCATGACACCTGCCGGCCGTTTCGCCCCCAGCCCGTCCGGCGATCTGCATGTCGGGAACCTCCGTACGGCCCTTCTCGCCTGGCTCTTTGCCCGCTCTACCGGGCGCCGTTTCCTCCTGCGCATCGAGGATCTCGACAGGGCACGGTCCGGTGCCGAGGCTGGGCAGCTAAGGGACCTGACCGCGATCGGCATCACGTGGGATGGCGGCGTCGTCCGCCAGACCGACCGCGAACCGCTCTATCAGGAGGCGGTCGCCGGGCTGAGCGCAGCAGGCCTCACGTATGAGTGCTTTTGTACCCGCCGGGAAATTCAAGAGGCCCCGTCCGCGCCGCATGCCCCTCAGGGCGCGTATCCCGGCACGTGCCGGAACCTCACCGCAGCCGAGCGCGAAGAGAAGCGAACCCGCCGGCCCGCGGCCATCCGGCTCCGGTCCGCCGTCCCGCGGGCCACTGTCCAGGACGTACTGCGCGGCGGCTACACCGGAGTGGTGGACGATTTTGTGCTCCGCCGCAACGACGGAGTAGCGGCGTACAACCTGGCCGTCGTCGTGGACGATGCCGCCCAGGGCATCGATCAGGTGGTCCGCGGGGATGACCTGCTGCCGTCCACGCCCCGGCAGGCCTACCTCGCATGCCTCCTGAACATGCCGGTCCCGGAATATGCGCATGTCCCGCTCGTACTGAATACCGACGGCGCCCGGCTGGCCAAGCGAGATGGCGCGGTGACGCTCGCTGACCTTGCCGCGGCCGGGGTGCCCGCGCCGGACGTGCGGGACGCGCTGCTGGCATCTCTCGGGCTTCCGGCCGGACCGCCGGGGCGCGCGCTGGCCGTTTTTGATCCCGCCAGGCTGCCGCGGGAGCCCTGGATCTGGCGCGGGATGGACGCGGGCGGCGCGTAGGCTGGATGCATGGCAGAACAAGAGTTGATGGAACCGCAGAGCCCGCAGCGGGCGTTCACCGTCGAGACAGCGAAGGTGCTCGCCGAGGTGGCCCACAACCGGCAGAAGGATAAGCTCAAGCGCCCGTACCGCGAGCACGTGATCGCCGTCGGTGATGCCCTGGCCGATTTTGACGACGACATTCGGATTGCCGGGTACCTGCACGACATCGCCGAGGACACCCCGATGACCCGGCAGGCACTGCTGGACATGGGCGTCTCCGAGCGGGCGGTAGACATCATTGAGCGGGTCACAAAGCGGCTGCACGACAACCCGGACGACTATCAGGCCGGCATCCGCTACATCGCCGGGGACCACGATGCTGCGCTCGTGAAAATCGCGGACAACGCGCACAATTCCCTGCCCGAGCGCGTCCGGGCGCTCGCGGAGAAGTGGCCGGATAAACCCCCGGTTACCCGTTACGACGAGGCCCGCCCGGTCCTGTACGCGGCCGTGCCGGTGGAGGAAATCCGGATGGTCCTGGCCCGGGTCAACCCCTGGCTGCTGGATGAACTTGACGAGATGCTCGACGAGGCGGACGACACCGACTACGAGAACCTCTCCTACGACGACCCGGCGGAACCCGCAACCACCACTTTCTAGCAACCCGGGGTCACTCGCATCCCATCCGGGCGCCGGCATCGGCCGTAGCTGACCTCTCGCTGACCTGGGGGCTACACCCGTCCCAGGGCGTCGATGTCCTCGAGGAACTGCTGGTGGACTTCCTCGCTGACCGTGGTTCGGGTGTCCGCGACCGCGTCGAGGTAGTCCTGCGTTGCAGGGCCTTTCCGGATGGCCTCGCGGACGGAGGCGTTGCCCCCGGAGGCCAGCCCGCCCTCGTCGTAAACAGCCTTTTCCAACGCACGCTGGGACGCGCTCCGGGCCGCGTATTCGATATCAGCCGGGGAGAAGCCCTCTGTGCGGTCCACCAGCAGCTCCACGTCGACATCGTCCACCACCGTGGCAGGGATGAAACGCTGCCACATGGCCTCCCGCGCCAGCCGGTCCGGCAGGCCGATCGGAATGACGTAGTCGAAGCGGCCGTGACGCAGAAACGCGGTGTCCAGCGCGCGGATGAAGTTGGTGGCGCAGACCAGGAGCCGGCCGGGCTGTTCGCGGAAGGCAGGGATGATCTTGAGGAGTTCGTTGGTGACGCCCTGCAACGGCGACGGCGGTTCCCCGGACCGTTGTGACGCGATCTCCTCGACCTCATCGATGAAAACGACCGCGTGTTCCAGTTCCGCGATTTCCAGGAACGTCTCGCGCAGCGCACCGGCTAGGCCCTTGGGATCGGCGGCCAGACGCGACGGAAAGACCTCCACGAAGGGCCACTCAAGGCGGGAGGCGATCGCTTTTGCGAAGGTGGTCTTGCCCGTACCCGGCGGCCCGAAGAGGACGACGGCGCGCGGCGGCACCACCCCGTATTCATCGGCAAGGTCCGCCTCTGCCAATGGCAGGACCAGCCGGCGTTCCAGCAGTTCCTTCTCATGCCGCATCCCGGCGACGTTTTCCCAGAGGTCCCGGGCCAAAATGCGGCCGCCGAGCTGGCCGAGAGGCTCCAGTTCCTGGCGCTGCACCGGAATCTTCCGTTCGAAGTAGCGCAGGTTCTTCTTAAGCACGAAGCCGCGGCCCAGGAACGCCTCCACCCGGGTCTCGGACTCGGGCATGAGCGCGGAGAGCTTGTTCAGACCGTGCGGTGCCATCCGGTTCTCGACGGCCGCCAGCAACGATGTGCCGATTCCGCGCCCGCGGTATTCGGGGAGCGTGGCCAGGAAGACAATCCAGCCCTGGTCGTGGGCCGCCCGTCCAACGGCTGCTCCCACCACCTGGTCGCCCTGCACCGCCACGACGGCATGGTCTTTCTCGCAGGAGGCCAGCACCTCGGAGAGCGCGTAAACCGGCTCCACGCTGGTGGCTTTGAGTGACTCCCAGTGGTGCAGGATGCCGTCCAGATCGGCGGAATGGAAGTCCCTGATTCGCCAGTTGGTCATAAGGTTTCTCCCGGGTGGTTCGTCGCTGAGCCAGTGTGAGTCTGTCTCCTGAGCATATGCGAACTGCCTCCACGGGAGGTTGCGGGGACGTTTCGTTACGGCGCCCCCTTGGGGCGACGGCCCTCGGACGTTGTCCGGTCCGGACAACTATGACAGTATCTGCATATGAATGCAGATATGCGGGTTGAGGTTGACAGTCCCCATGTGGAGCTGGCCGTTGAGGTGTTTGCCATGCTCGCCGATGCCACGCGGGTCCGGCTGATTCTTGTCCTGGGCGCCGGCGAGCTGCCGGTCAACGTCCTCGCTGAGCGCGTCGGGAAGCCGGCGCCAGCCGTTTCCCAGCATCTGGCCAAAATGCGGCTGGGCGGCATGGTCGCCACCCGCCAGGAGGGCACCAAAGTCTATTACCGGCTGCAGAATGACCACGCCCGTCAACTGGTGATGGATGCAGTCCACCAGGCGGAGCACGCGCTCGGCACGGCCCCGCGGCATGGCGCATGAACCGCCCGTCGGACGCTGTGGACAAGCACAGCAGCAGCGAGAACAACCACCACAACGACGGCCACGGCCACAACCATGGCCACAACCATGGCCACGGCCACGGCCACGGCCACGCGCACGACAACGGCACTGACCACGGTCACGGACACGGCCATGGACCGCACGGCCATACGCACGCCAGGGGTCTTAAAGGCTGGCTTGCGTCGATCTTCGTCCCGCACTCCCACGATGCCGCGGACTCCATCGACGAAGCGCTGGAATCCAGCTCGCAGGGAATCCGCGCAGTCAAGGTATCCCTGATCGGGCTGGGGACCACCTCACTCTTCCAGCTCGTGATCGTGCTCATCAGCGGCTCGGTGGCGCTGCTGGCGGACACCGTTCACAACTTCTCCGACGCTTTGACCGCCGTTCCACTCTGGATCGCCTTTCTGCTGGGCCGCCGCAAGGCAACGCGGACCTACACCTATGGCTTCGGCCGCGCTGAGGACCTGGCGGGCCTGTTCATCGTCGCCATGATCGCGCTGTCCGCGGTGGTGGCCGCCGTCGAATCCATCCGCCGATTTTTTGAACCCCAGCCTGTGCACAACCTGGGCTGGGTTCTCGCCGCCGGACTCGTGGGCTTCGCCGGCAACGAACTCGTCGCGATCTACCGGATCCGTGTCGGACGGCGGATCGGTTCCGCGGCTCTGGTCGCCGACGGTGTCCACGCCCGGACGGACGGCTTCACCTCGCTGGCCGTTGTCGCCGGCGTTATTGGCGTCTGGCTAGGCTTCCCGCTCGCGGATCCGCTAGTAGGCCTGCTGATCTCCGCCGCCATTGTGGTCCTCCTGTGGGGCACCGTGCGCGACGTCGGGCGGCGGCTGATGGATGGCGTCGACCCTGACCTGACCGAGCAGGTCGAGGCTGTCATCGCAGCGCACTCACCCCGCGGCGGAAGTGCCCGGCTGCGTTGGTCCGGCCACCGGCTGCACGTCGAAGTCATGCTGCCGGTCGAGCGGTACGGCCACTTGGCGGACCTCGCCGCCGTGACGTCCACCGTGGAACGCGCTCTCCGCGACATCCTGCCGCACCTCGGCTCCGTGGCAGTGGTGGCGGACTTCGCGCCGGCCGGACCTGTCCTGACCCCCTAGAGTCCGAGTGTGGCCAGGGTCTGCTGCAGCGTCTCGGCGGAATGGTGCAGCGAGGCGAGTTCGCCGTCGTCCATGGGGGTGTCCAAAACCGACCGGACACCGCCGCGCCCCACGACACTAGGCAGGGACAGCGCCACTCCGGTGATCCCGTACTGGCCGGCCAGCACGGTGGACACGGGCAGGACGGCGTTCTCAGCGCGCAGCACGGCCTCGACGATGCGCGCGCCGGATAGCCCGATCGCATAGTTCGTGGCACCCTTCCCGGCGATCACCTTGTAGGCAGCCTGCGTCACGTCATGGGCGGTCCCGGCCAGGTATTCGGAGGTGAAGACGCGTTCGCCGTCGACCTCCCAGTTGCGGATCGGGACCGGGCCGATCGTGGCGCCGGACCAGATGGGGAACTCGGTATCGCCATGCTCGCCCACCATGCTGGCGTGGACGCTGGTAACCGAGACGCCGGCCTTGTGCGCCAGGAGCCAGCGCAGCCGGGACGTGTCCAGCACCGTCCCGGACGAGAAGATGCGCGCTGACGGCAGGCCGGAGATCCTCTGGGCCGCGACCGTCAACACGTCGCAGGGGTTGGTCACCAGAACGTAGACGGCGTTCGGCGAATGCGCGAGGAGTTGGGGCATGAGCTGTTCGAGGATGCGGACGTTGGTGCCGGCCAGGTCCAGCCGGGTCTGGCCCGGCGCCTGCTTCGCCCCGGCCGTGATGACGACGACGTCGGCCCCCTCCGTCGCGGCGATGTCCCCGCCGCCGGTGACGCTTGCCGCCGCGGCGGCGAACTGGGTGCCGTGGGCGAGGTCCAAGACCTCGGCCTCAGCTTTGGTGGCGTTGACATCAAAGAGCGCGACGCGGCTGGCTGAGCCGCGGATCAGCGCAGCGTACGCGAGGGAGGTGCCGACGCTTCCCGCGCCGACGATGGCAAGTTTGGACCCGGGATTCTGGGACACGGGTCTCACCTTTCCGGTCAGGGGGCGCTTAGAGGTGCTGGATGCCTGCCCGCTGCATGGCGTCCCTGTACACCTCGACGTTCTTGCTGAGGAGTTCTTCCTGTTTGGCTGCTGAGACAGCGAATGCGCGTCCGCCGAGGGCCGTGGCCTTGTAAATCTTGACGCCGCGGTTCTTGAGCGAAGAGTGGTAGGTCTTCTCAAAGAGGGTCAGGAACGCGTGGGCGTCGGCGCCGTGGGCGATCACCGCGGAGACCCGCTTATTGATCTTCAGAAACTGGCGGAAGGGCCGCAGGCCGTCCGTTTTCTCCTGGACGTTCAACGCGGACGGAAGCTCGGGATCGCGGACCCAGGGGTAGGCGTTCCACGGCATGACGTAGCGGGGATCGAGTTCGACCGCCTCGTAGATGGACGTGGCGCGCCGGGCGGTCTCGTCGTCGTTGAAATGGGAAACGAAGCCGGACTCCGTACCCTTGCCCGGGGCAATGTGGAGGCTGACGATCCGGCACTCGTCCTCGTCATGGACGGGATCGATGTAGGGGACGACAGACCCCGGCTTCTTTTCCATCAGTTCGTCGCAAAGCTGCGTTACAGCGGCAATGTTCGGTTCCTGCAGCAAGGTCTTCTTTTCGTCCCAGTCAATCGTCACGATCTCTCCCTCAGCGCTCGGCGTCCAGAATCAGGCGTCCTGTTCCACTGTACGCTTTTGAGCGCTGGGGCGTTTCTCGGACCGCGGGAGAGGCCACGGACCTCTGGTCACGGAGCGCGGGCAGGCGTAGGCTTAAAACGCCTGCAGGTAGCCATCTGATGTAGCCGGGTCGTTCAGGACATGAAAATGTCCGAGCCATCTCATAGCGAGATCGCGAAGGTACCTGCAGGCCTTTGCATGTCATTGGTGGCCGGTAAGCGGGGCCTGCCTCCTCGTCCCTGAGCTTTACAGGACCGCAGCGCCCCGACCCAAGGAACCCATGCCGATCAACAGACAGTCACTCAAGCAGGACGGGTTTACCGGTTTCCGGCCGCTTGGGGACCTGGACATCAACCGGATTCCGCAAAAGCCGGGAATCTTCGCGGTGCTCCAGCCCGAAGGCCTGCGGCCGCAGTTCCTTGCCACGAGTACGGCCGGCATCTTCAAAAAGAAGGATCCCACAGCGGCGGCCGAAGCGCTGGTGGTCGAGTGGGTTGACGGCGCAGACGTTCTCTACATCGGCAAAGCCGGCCCCGGCAGCAAAGGCAACCGCGGCCTGCGGCGGCAGATTCAGGAATTTGTCGACTTCGGAAGAGGCAAACCGCCCGGCCACTGGGACGGCCGGCTGATCTGGCAGCTCGCGGCGGCCGGGTCCTTGATCCTGGCGTGGAAAGAGCTGCCCGTAGAGCAGCTCAACGAGGCCGAGGCAGGGTGCCACACGGCGTTCGTCGATCAATACGGCCGCCTGCCGTTCGCCAACCTGGTCCGGGCGCGGGTCAAGGGCGGCTAGCACGGCCGGTTATGGCCCGCCGTGCGTGAACCGCCCCGCCACCAGCGTCGCGGCCACCGGCATCGCGGCGAAGGCAGCATCGGATACCCCCAGCGGGTCGCCGTCGAGGACCGCAAGATCTGCCGCAGCCCCGACCCTGATGCTGCCCTGTCCGCGGGTGGATGCGGCCAGGGCCTCCTGCCGGGAAAGTGCCTGTTCCGGATGCCAGGGCTCTCTCCCGTCCAGCCCGGCACGGGTGGTGGCCGCCGACATGGCGGTCCACGGCTCCAGCGGCGCCACCGGCGCATCCGAACCGAGCGCCAGCTTCGCTCCGGCCGCGAGCAGCGACCGCAGCGGGAAGGCCCTGTCCGTCCGCCCCGCCCAGTTCGAATCGGCAGTGTCACGGTCATCCAGGGCATGGGCTGGCTGGACGCTCGCCGTCAGGCCCAGCTCGCCGAACCGGGCGAAGTCCGCAGCGCGGACAAACTGGGCATGCTCAATCCGCCCGGCGATCCCGGCGGCCGCAAAAGCGTTAAGTGCCACCTCGTTGGCGCCGTCGCCGATCGCATGCACGGCCGGGACAAACCCGGAGTCCCCGGCCCGAACCAACAGGTCCAGCAGTTCCGCTTCGCTTACCGTCAGCAGTCCGCGTCCGCCGTGCGGATACGGATCCACGCAGTAGGCCGTGCGGGTGTTCAGGGAGCCGTCGATCAGCACCTTGAGCGGACCCGTCCGCAGCAGCCCCGCCCCGCCGTCGAACTCCTGCCCGGTGCGCATGCCGTCGCCGACGGCCCGCGCCAGGTCCTGCGGATAGACGCCGGCGTCCACCCGGAACGAATCGAACCCGCCAGCCACCCGGCGCAGCCAGACGTCACGGTTCCAGGTCATCTCGAAGTCGACAATCCCGACGACGCCACGCGCTGCCGCCACCTTAGCGGCGTTCTGTACCCATGCGTCCACCACGGCCTCCGGCAGCTTGGCCAGCTCACGCGTCAGTGCAAAGGCTGGCTCCTCCCGCAGCAGCCCGGATGCGTCCACCGCCACGCCGTAGCGGGACGCTGCCGCACTGTTAAGCCAGACGCAGTGCAGGTCATGGCTCAGCAGCGCCGTCGGCACACCCCCGGTGACGCCGTCGAGCAGTTCCAGGCTGGGGACATCCGCCCACACAGCGTCCCGGAAGCCGACGCCCACCGCCGTCCGGCCACCGTGGTTCCGGCCGGACAGATAAGAGCGCACGACGCCGGCTGCCCCGTACGCCGAAACGGCGCCGGAAAGGTCGATCCGGTTGGCGGCGAGGGCCCACTGGGTCATGTGGACATGCTCATCCCACAGTCCCGGAATGACGTACCGGCCGTCCAGGCTGACCACGCCGGATCCGGAGCTGCCGACAGTCCCCGCGGGAACGATCCGTGACACCACGCCCTTGGCCACGTGAATGTCGTACAGCGCCGTCCCGCCGGGGATCCGCACCGAGGCAAGCACGAGCTCGTTCACTGCATCATCAGGAGTCTCAGGCATATGAGACAGGCTAAGTGCCGCAGCGCGGTGCACCTAGCCGGACCTGCCCCTGCGCCGGGAACCGGGCGGCGGGCGGGGAAGGGACTTTCGCCCCTTATCCCCGGACGGCGCATCAACCATGCTGGATTTGGGGCGGGTCCTGCACGGCCTTTGGGGAAGGGACCGCTCGCTTTCAGATATACGGTCTCGCTCGAACCTTGGGGAAGGAAAAGGCATTCCGCTCCTTACCGCGCCTGCGGGACCGGGGCGGGAGACCGCAGCCACCATGACAGTCTTCAGTGTTATTTGCAGCGTTGAGTCCGCCCGCAGTTTGCGCGGGAGCTCTGATGCCCCGTGACCCCCAGACAACACGGCAACCGGTCCAGTTCCTACTACGCACACCCCTCTCACGGGGATCCCCGCATGAGGGTCCTCATCCGCATTGACGCCGTAGAGAAGTCGGCACGCGTCAACGTTCGGGGCGTGGTGACACCCGCAAACATCAGGGCTCTCCATGTGGTTTGCCGCCGGGTGGCAGCAAAACTCCCCGGCTACGAAATCGTGGTTGACCTGGCTCACGCCCGCGTCACGGCCGAGGCCATGGACGACCTCCACGAGCACGCCCGCCGGTCAGTCGTGTCATCCGGCATCGACGAGTCGGTAACACCGTGCCAATTGCGCATCGTGGATCCGCCGGAAATCCTCAGAATCAAGGAGAACGCATGAAAGCCCTCGTCTACGGCGGTCCCGGAGAGAAATCCTGGACAGACGTCCCCGATCCCACGATCCAGAATCCGAGCGACGTGATTGTCAAGGTGGACACCACCACCATCTGCGGCACCGACCTCCACATCCTTAAGGGAGACGTTCCTGCCGTGACCAAAGGCCGAATCCTCGGCCATGAGGGCGTTGGGACCATCACCGAAATCGGCTCCTCGGTCACCAGCCTGAAGGTGGGCGACCGGGTCATCATCTCCTGCATAAAGTCCTGCGGCCACTGCGCCAACTGCAAAACCGGGCTGTACTCGCACTGCATGGGCGAGGAAGGAGCATCAGGCATCGGCTGGGTTTTCGGCCACCTGATTGACGGCACCCAGGCCGAGTACGTCCGCGTGCCTTACGCCGAAAACTCCCTTCACCTGCTTCCGGAGGGTGTCACCGATGAACAGGCCGTCATGCTGTCCGACATCCTTCCCACCGGATTCGAAATCGGGGTGCAATACGGCCGCGTCAAGCCGGGCGACACGGTCGCAGTCGTCGGGGCGGGTCCGGTGGGTCTCGCCGCCATCGCCACGGCTGGCCTCTACGGAGCCGCCACCATCATCGCTGTGGACCTTGACCCGAACCGGCTGGAGAAATCCCGCGAGTTCGGTGCCACCGACGTCGTTCTCTCAGGCGATGCCGACTGGAAGGAACAGGTGCTCGCGCTGACAGACGGGCAGGGGGTGGATGTCGCGATCGAAGCTGTCGGCATCCCCGCAACCTTCAGCATGTGCACGGACATCGTGCGTCCCGGCGGCAACGTCGCCAACGTCGGCGTGCACGGCAAATCCGTGGAACTGCACGTGGAAAACCTCTGGATCCAGAACATCAACATCAGCATGGGCCTGGTCAATGCCAACACCACCCCGATGCTGCTCAAGCTCGTCGCCCAGAAAAAGGTGCCGGCGGAAAAATTTGCCACCCACCACTTCACCTTTGAGAACTTCCTGGAGGCGTACGACACGTTTTCCCGGGCGGCCGAAACAAAGGCGCTGAAGGTAGTGATCACGGCGTGAAGGCCCTCGTTGTCTACGACTCCGCGTACGGCAACCTTCTCGTGGTCGGCAGCCCCATCAATGGATGGCGTCCGACGCCGAAGATCACCGCGTTGCTCTCTGACTTGGGAAACGGGTCCCTCCGGGGGGTGAAGGCCGCGGCGTTCGACACCCGTGTCCGGATGTTCATCCACGGCGACGCCGCCAGGAAAATAGCTCACGCACTGAAGGCCGGCGGGGCAGACCTCATCGCTGCCCCCATGCCCTTCTACGTCCGGGGCAGCGAGGGTCCCCTTCGCGACGGTGAAATTGGGAAAGCCGAAAGCTGGGCACAAAAGCTTCTCGCCTCGGTCGCGAGCTGAATCACGCTGGGCTAAGTCATCGGAAAGGACGGCGGCCATGCGCGCAGGCCGGATAGTCATGCTGGTACTGGGCACGATCAGCGCCCTCCTCGGACTGGCACTGCTCGCCGGCGCCGGCGCAGCGGGTTTCGCCAACTACCTGCAGCGCGACGGCGGGTACTTCACCACCCCGGCGGAACGCTACGTCACGAACTCCTACGCCCTCACCTCGCCCCGCTTGGACATCATGACCGAGAACGGCGTGCCGGACACCGTTCCGGTGGGTGTCGTGGGAAGTCTCATGCTGAGCGGCTCCGCGGATGCCGGCAAGGAAATCTTCATTGGAGTGGGCCCGCAGAGCGACGTCGCTGCCTATCTTGACGGCGTCAGTCATTCGGAGATCACCGCCGTGCGCTTCAACCCTTTCCGGGCGCTGTACCGGGATGTGGCCGGAGCCCAGATTCCGGCCAGGCCGGCTGACCAAAGCTTCTGGGCCGCGTCCGCCACGGGTGCGGGAGAACAGCAGCTGAAATGGGACCTGCGGTCCGGCAACTGGGCCGTGGTGATCATGAATGCCGACGGCAGTGCCCCCGTGAACGTGGACATGAAAGCCGGAGCACGCTCGGATCTGCTGTGGCCTGTCTTCGTCGGGCTGCTGACCGGCGGGATCGTGTTGCTGCTCCTTGGCGTTCCCTTGATTGTGCTCGGCGCCATCGGGCTGGGCCGCGACAGCAACGGACCGCCCCGGCCCGGCCAACGGCAGCCCCAGCCTGGAGACCCGCAAGCCGTGCCAGGCCATCCCGGGCCCCAGCCCGGGTACCCGCAAGCCCAGCCCGGAGCCCCGGCCCGGCCGGGCTACCCGCAGCCCCTGCCTGCGGCAGCAGTCCCGCAGCTTTACCCGGCCGGAGCCGGCCCGGGCGCAGTATCGGGCATTCCCCATACTGCCGGCGTCGTCTATCCGGCCCGGCTCAGCGGTTATCTGGATCCCAACCTGTCGCGCTGGTTGTGGCTGGTTAAGTGGCTCCTGGCCATCCCACACTTCATCGTCCTGTTTTTCCTGTGGTTTGCCTTCGTGGTTGTCGCGATCGTGGCGTGGTTTGCGATTCTCTTCACCGGCCGGTACCCGCGCTCCTTGTTCAACTTCAACGTCGGCGTCCTCCGCTGGAGTTGGCGCGTATCGTTTTACTCCTACGGGGCTCTTGGCACGGACATGTATCCGCCGTTCACCCTGGCACGCACGGATTATCCGGCAGACTTCGACGTCGAGTACCCCGAGAAACTCTCCCGCGGCCTGGTGCTGGTGAAATCCTGGCTTCTGGCCATACCGCACCTGCTGATCATCTCGCTGTTGACCGGCACCACCCAGGCCTGGGTTTACCGCGACGGCCAGTGGGTACAGGGAGGGGCGGGTTTCTCGTTGTTCGGGCTCCTGGTCTTGATCGCCGGATTAATCCTGCTGTTCACCGGCGTCTATACAAGGGGCCTTTTCGACTTCCTGATGGGGCTGAACCGCTGGATCTATCGCGTGATGACCTACGTTTCCCTGATGCGCGATGAATACCCGCCATTCCATCTGGACGTGGGTCCGCAGGATCCGGGTGACACCGCCGGACTTGCCGCCACCGTTCCCCCGGCCGGACCGGCTTCCGCCGTCAGCCCGGCACCGCCACCCGGACCGGACGCTGCGCCGCGCACCTAGAACCCGCCGCGGTCATCCGGGGCCTACCAACGTCGCGCACTAAAATTTCTGCATGCATGTGCATCCAAATGCCCCACCCTGCCGGTAGTAGGGGTGTAAGCAAAAATCGCCCGCTGGCCGGGCCGTTGAAGGAGATGTACATGCGTACCAGCCTTTTCACCGCAGGAGCCGTCGCGATCGCGGCAGCTCTTACCCTCGCCGGTCCTGCCCAGGCGGCCGAATCCGACGCCCAGCTTTCCGTTCTCCACGGCGTGCCGGGATTGACTGTTGACGTGTATGTCAACGGCGAGCGCACCCTGGACGACTTCGCCCCGGGCACCCTTGCCGGTCCGCTGGCCCTCCCGGCGGGCGAGTACGACCTGGCCATCACCGCCGCCAATGCGGCGGACGCATCAGCGCCGGTAATCGGCCCCGTCAAGGTCACTCTTGCCGCCAACGGTAACTACACGGCCGTGGCCAACCTCGACGCCGAGGGCAAACCGACGGCCAACTTCTTTACCAACGACGTGTCGCAGATCGATGCCGGCAAGGGCAAGCTCACGGTCCGCCACACGGCAGCGGCACCGGCCGTGGACATTCTTGCCGGGGGGTCGCCGGTGATTTCCGGCCTTGCCAACCCCAAGGAGGAAACGCTGACGCTGGATCCCGGCACCTTGTCCGTTGCCGTGGCCGCAGCCGGCACGACGGCCCCGGTGATTGGACCGGCAGATGTGACAGTCACAGAAGGCACCCACACGGTGGTGTACGCCTGGGGCAGCCTTGCGGACAAGAACCTGCAATTGGCGGTACAAACCATTGACGGTCTGCACTCTGCACCGGGAGGCGTTCCCGGAGCACGCGCAGGCGTTTCTGACGCCGGGACCGCCTCAGCCGGTCAGACGGCCACGACGGTCGGTGTCGGCGCCGCGGCGCTCCTGTTGCTCGCCGGCGGGATCGCTGTTGCCCGCAGGCAGCCGGCCTTCCGCCGCAACAGCTAGCACCCCGCAACCGGTTTCCGGCCGCCCGGCTCCCCCGCCGGGCGGCCGGCCGCTGCTCCTCCCCGGAAAGGACGGACATGAAACCCACCGCGACGGCGGAAGCCGTCCTCCGGCCGCCGGCTCGTGACCGGAGGACGGCAGCACGACGGCGCTTCCATGCACACATAGCAGCTGCTGCCGTTGGCACGGTGCTGCTGCTCGGTGGCTGCGCTGCGCCGGGGACCGTTCCGCCGCCGCCCGTGGCCGCGGAGGGGAGTGAATTGCGGGCGGCCGGCCCGGGCGCCAGTCGCCCGGCCGCAGCTGGACCACAGGCCCTGCCCGCGGCGCCTCCCACACCTGCAGCCGTTCCCAAACCCGCTGTCCCGGTCCGGCCGGCAAGCCCGCTGAGCCGGCCGGCCCCGGACCCGGCCCCGAGTTTCCTCAGCGTGGACGGGACCACCATCAACATGCCCGTCGTGGAAGTGGGTGTGAGCCCGGACGGGGCCATGGAGATCCCGGAACCCTTCGATGAGGCCGGGTGGTATCGCTTCGGGCCGGCGCCCGGAGCCGCCACCGGGACCGCCGTCCTGGCGGCGCACGTCGACACGACCTCGGAGAATGCGCCTTTCTCCCAACTCAAGACAGTCGCCCCTGGCACCCTCGTCCAGGTGCAGCGGGAGGGAGCCCCAGCCTTGACTTTCCGGGTGACCGGGGTGGAACTCATGGCCAAGGACGCGTTTGACGGTGCGTCCATCTTTCGGCGCGACGGACCACCCCAGCTCAAGCTCGTGACCTGCGGCGGCCGATGGCTGGACGAACAACAGGACTACGGCGACAATGTGATTGTCACGGCGGTACCGGCTTGATGCGGGACGCTGCGCTTGTCGTCGCCATCAGCAGCGGAAAGGAGCCAAGCTTGGCACCTTTCGAGAGCTCTTCCGCGTGGGATGCGGGGCTGAACGACGCGTTTGCTGCCGGCGACGAGACCGTGCTGGTCGAGGCGTACCGTCAGTTTTCTCCCATGGTGCATGCTTTGGCGCTCCGCTCACTGCGCAACGACGCTGCTGCTGACGACGTCACCCAGGACGTCTTTATTCGGGTGTGGCGCTCGCGGTCGGCGTTCGACCCGACGAAGGCGAGGCTCCCGGCCTGGATCGTGGGCATCACCAGGAATGTCATTACCGACGCCCAGGCAGCCTCGACGAGGGAAACCCGGAAGGTGCTGGCCGCCGTCGAGCTCTCACCGGTGCCCGACGAAGGCGCCGGGCACGCGGCCGCGGAGCTGCTGGCCGACCGGCTGCTGCTGGACGGTGAGTTGGAAAGGCTGGGGGAGCCGCAGGGATCCATCCTCAAGCTCGCCTTTTACGAGGACCTGACGCATTCGCAGATCTCACAGAAACTGGACCTGCCGCTTGGTACGGTCAAAAGCCACATCCGCCGCAGTTTGTCCCAGCTAAGAAGCCGATTGGAGGTAGAACGTGCAACATCTTGATCCGGAGTCCCTGAGCCTGCTGGCCCTCGGGGAAGAGCTCGGAGATGACGCCACACACCACCTCCGTTCGTGCGCCACATGCGCCGGGGACTACGCGGGACTTCGCCGCGCTGTCGTGGCGGTGCGGCCCGGCCCGGATTCCGCGGCGCTGGAAGCGCCGGGGCCGCAGGTGTGGGCTGGAATCCATGGTGCCCTGGGGCTGTCCAGCGCCGTGGCCGCCGATCCACTGGGAACCCCGACGTCGGGAGCCGGGCCGTTGCCACCGTCACCGGACGTCCCTGCCCCACCGTCCGGTGCCGCCGCGCCGCTCCGTCTCCCGGGCCGCGGCGGGGTGCGGGAGGTCGACGGCGGCCGTGGCTGGCTCCGCCGCCCCGGGGTATGGCTGGCGGCGGCTGCCGCCACAGCGCTGCTGGCCGCCGGCGTCTTCTGGTCCGTGCAACAGAACCAACCGGCCCTGACCCCGCTGGCCCAGGCGCTACTCGCGCCCGTGGACCAGCATTCTGCCACCGGCTCGGCCCGGGTGGTTGAGTCCAGGGACGGTCAGCGCACCCTGGAGATCCACGTCGACAAGAACGAGGCCCGAGGATACCAGGAGGTTTGGCTGATCGCGCCGGACCTGTCACGGCTCGTGAGCCTGGGAGTGATGACCTCGGACTCCGGCATTTTTTCGGTGCCGGCGGGCTTGAACCTGGGTGAGTACCCGATCGTGGACGTATCCGATGAACCGGTTGACGGCGATCCCGCGCACTCGAGCGTGAGTATCGTCCGCGGAACTCTCGCTTCCTGATCGTGCCCGCCCCTCTTGCCAGCAGTGTCCGGCGAGAACATAGTGGAGGGAATTTACCACTCCAGCCGGGAGGCAGGCGATCATGCGGAACAACGAGGTGCCGGGAGGCGGTTTGCTGCAGGGCAAGACCGCATTGGTTTACGGCGCGGGAGGTTCCATTGGGGGCGCCGTGGCCCGGGCTTTCGCGGCAGAGGGCGCCGTTGTGCACCTCGCCGGACGCACGGAGCCTGCGTTGGAAAAAGTGGCGAGGGACATCCTGGAAGCCGGCGGACAGGCGGACACCGCCGTCGTGGATGCCCTGGACGAGGAACAGGTGGACGCTTTCGTGGGCCGTGCGGCCCGGAAAAGCAAGCGGATAGACATCTCCTTCAACGCCATTTCCTTCGGCGACGTCCAGCAGCCGCTGATGGAGATCGACGTCAATGACTTCGTTCAGCCAGTCACCCTGGCCAGCCGCACCCATTTCCTCACCACCCGGGCGGCGGCCACCCACATGATCAAGCAACGCTCCGGGGTGGTGCTGATGTTCGGCGGCTCCGGACCCCGGACGCTGCCCGGTCTCGGGGGCTTCAAAGTGGCCTTGGACGCGATGGAAGGGCTGCGCCGGCAATGGGCGCTGGAACTCGGCAGACATGGAATCCGCGTGGTGACCATGGTCTCCGGCGGGATTGTTGAGACGATTCCCTGGCAGGCAGAGGGCCGGGAAGAGATCGTCGAGGAGATCACCAGGTCCGCGCACCTGAACCGCACCGCAACGCTGGCCGACGTCGGCAACGTGGCCTGCTTCGCCGCCTCGGACAAGGCCGGTGCCATCACCGACGCCACGGTTAACATTTCTGCCGGCGCGATCGTTGACTATTAGCGGCGGCAGGGGCGGCCGGGCCGCTACTGGACCGTGACCTTGATCCGTTGGACGGCGTTGTTGCCCATGCCCTGATAGTTCCAGACCTGTTCCAGCGGCTGGGTGGCACCACTGGCGTCCGTGGCGCGGCAGGCCAGTTCGTGCTCGCCGGAATCAGCTATCCAGGGCAGGGACCAGGCGCACCACGCGAAGGGGGCGGCCGGGCGTTCGAGCTGTGCCGGGGTCCATGTGCCGTCGATGCCCACCTCGACGCGCTGGACCGCACCTCCGCCTGACCACGCCTTCCCGGCCAGCATCACCGGGCCGGGAGGCAGCACCCGGTGCCGCGTAAAGAAGTCCGGGATGCCCGGCGGGATCATGAGCGAGCGCACTTTCATCCAGGTGACGGGGACACCGGCGTCGTCCGCGTTTTGCTGGTAACGGTAGGCGACCGCCTGCTGGAAACCCTCAAACGGTGCAGTCAGGACCTTGATCGTGGAGAGCCACTTGACGCTGGCCATGCCGTACCAGCCGGGCACCACCAGTCGCACCGGGTAGCCGTGCTGCGGGGACAGGTCGGTTCCGTTCATCCGGTAGGCCAGCACGATGTCAGGCCGCAGCGCCTCGGCGATCGGCAGGCTCCGGGCGAACTGCTGCCGCACCCCGCCCTGGATCCCCGTGTCCGCACCGGTGAACAGGACTTCCACGGCGCCGTCCTGCACCCCGGCCTGGGTCAACAGGTAAGCGAGTGGAACTCCGGTCCAGACGGCGGTGCCCACGGCTTCGAGGAGCCAGGGCTGGCTCAGCGGCCGGGGCCGTAACAGCGAGCGGCCGTTGCCGGCGCATTCGAGGGTCACAGGGACACTGACCCGCGGCGCCCGGCGGAGTGCTTTGAGGTTCAACTCCAGGGACCGCTGCACGGCCCCGCTGATCTGCAGGTGCCAGCGCTCGGCCTCGAGGAACGGGATATCGAAGTGCGTGAGCGCGTAATGCAGGCCCGGCGGCGTCAGGTCTTCCCGCAGCGCCTCCAACGGCAGCGAATGATTCCGCGCCGCGAGCTGGAGTTCCTCGCCTGTCAGCGGTCCGTAGCTGGGTTCGCCGGCGTGTTCCCCGGGTTTCCGGCCGGAGCGCGCGGTTTTCAGAATGGACGAGTGGGGGGAAAGCTGCTTTGGCATGGCACTGCGATTCTGGTCCGGACCAGCCCGGTTTTGGACCGGTGTCACCTGTAGTCAGGTCTACGCCGCACCCCGGAAGCCGTCAATACCGGGCCGGCCCGGCAACCGCCCGCTAAATCTTGTGCGAATCGTCCAGCAACTGCGCCAGGCTGAGCGGCTCGCGGCCGGTGAGTTCGTGGACCGCCGGCGTCGGCCCGGCCAGTTCCCCGGCGGCGATCGCCGTGTAGGTGCTCACCCAGGCGTCCACCTGCCACCGAGCAACCCCAAACGGGGCCCTAGAGGCGTAGGCCTCCTCCAGGGTCTCGTTCTGGAATGTGATGGTGCGGCCGGTCCTGGCGGTGAGGAGGTCCGCGGCCGTGGCCAGGGAGATATCCGCAGGACCGGTGAGGCTGTAGGTGCGGCCAACGTGCAGGGCGGGGTCCCGGAGTACGGCCACGGCGGACCGGGCAATGTCCGCCCGGGCCACAGCCGCCATGGCGCCCTGCCCGGCGGGTCCGCGGATGACGCCGTCGTCCCCGGCCAGCAGTGGCAGGAAGTCCAGGTAGAAGTTGTCCCGGAGGAAGGTGAACTCCATCCCGGAGGCCCTGATGTGCTCCTCTGTGGCGAAATGGTCCCGGCCCAGGGTGAAGGTGCAGTCGGGGGCGGCGCCGAAGAACGAGGTGTAAACAATGTGCTGCACCCCGGCTGCTGCCGCCGCGTCCACGAAGGTGCGGTGCTGTTGCAGCCGGTCCTCAGCCTCCGCGGCGGACACCATGAACAGCGTCTGCACCCCCTTGAGGGCTGATTCGGCTAGTATCCGGTCAGCGTAGGTGAAGATGCCGGGCACGGCTCCGTGCAGTTCCGGTGCCCGGCCGGGGTCACGCACGAGCAGCCGTTGCCGGCTGCCGGCGTCGGCCAGCCCGCGCGCCACCAGGCCCCCAGATGCCCGGTGGACCCGGTGACGGCGAGCGTGGGCGCGCCGGCCACGGGCCTAGGCCTCCCGGGAGGCGGGAGACTTGGTCTGTGCCGGGTCGCGTTCGGCCAGGGCGCCGATTGCGGCGTCGATTTTGTCCATGATCCCGGCGTCCAGCTTGACGCCGGCTGCCGCGACGTTCTTTTCGATCTGCTCAGGCCGGGAGGCGCCCATAATGGCGGAGGCAACATTCTTGTTCTGCAGGACCCAGGCGATGCTCAGCTGGGCCATGGTCAGCCCGGCCTCGTCCGCGATTGGCTTGAGCTGCTGCACACCGGTGAGGACTTCGTCGGACATCCAGCGCTCGATCATCTTGGATCCGCCCTTGGCGTCCGTGGCGCGGCTGCCCTCCGGGGCCGGTTTGCCGGGGTGGTATTTCCCGCTCAGCACACCCTGCGCCATGGGGGACCAGACGATCTGCGACAGGCCGAGCTCCTCTGACGTTGGCACAACCTCGGCCTCGATGACCCGCCACAGCATGGAGTACTGCGGCTGGTTGGAAATCAGCTGGAAGCCAAGGTCCTTCGCGAGGGCGTGGCCGTCGCGGATCTGGTTGGCGGTCCATTCGCTGACGCCGATGTAGAGGGCCTTGCCCTGCCGCACGATGTCCGCGAAGGCCTGCATGGTCTCTTCCAGCGGGGTTTCGTAGTCATAGCGGTGGGCCTGGTACAGGTCCACGTAGTCGGTCTGCAGCCGGGTCAGCGACCCGTTGATGGCCTCCATGATGTGCTTGCGGGACAACCCGAGATCGTTGTGGCCCTTGGGGCCGGTGGGGCCGAAGACCTTGGTGAAGATCTCCACCGATTCGCGCCGCTCCTCCCGGAGGGCCTCACCCAGCACGGTCTCCGCCGCCGTATTGGCGTACACGTCGGCGGTGTCGAAGGTGCTGATGCCGGCGTCCAGCGCAGCCCGGACGCACTGGGTGGCGACCTGGTTCTCCACCTGCGACCCGTGGGTGAGCCAGTTGCCGAAGGTGATTTCCGATATTTTGAAGCCGCTGTTCCCGAGGTATCTGAATTCCATGGGTTTCACCGTAGCCGACTTGGCTGCCGGGGGTAAGACCTCAGCCGGCTTTGCGTTCCTGGGCCTGGGCCGCGGACTTGGGCCGGTGGTTGGCCTGCTGGCCTGCGGTTTCGGCCGCGGGCGCACCCTGGGATTTTAGGGGCAGCGGCAACCGGCCGGGGCGGGATACCAGCGAGCCCGTGTCCAGCAGGGAGTTCACAGCGGGCACCGGCGCCTTCTTGAAGGCGGCCGGCCTGGTGCCGGGCCGGCCGTTCGGGTCGGTGGCCGATGCCACCAGCGGTGCGACGGCGGTGAGGTCGCGCGCCGGCGCGGCGGGGTCCGGCAGTTCGCGCACAGAGACCCTGACCGTGGGCGCTGCTTCCGCCTTGGCGCGGGCGGCGGCACGGCGGTCAGCCCGCGCAACGGCGGCGGCCCAGCCGGGCGAAAGGGTGGCTTCGTTCTTGGCGGCCTTCGCAGGCTTCGCCGGCTTGGCCGGTGGGGCAGCCTTCGGCGCTTCGGCCGGCGGGCGATTCGAGATGGTGCCGGCAAACCGGACTGTGGTGTTCCGTTGCGAGGTTCCGGCGGTCTTGCGGCCAGTCCTGAACAGCGCGCGCCCCAGGCCCATGACGGTCACGGCGCACAGCCGGCCGAGGCCCGCGATCACCAAGGTGGCCACGAAGACCAGAAACAGGCCGAAGAACATGACGAGCGCCACTGCCAAGGTGCCAAGGAAGGTCAGGTTCAGGGCGATGGTTGTCGGATCTCCCATTTCACCTCTCCTAACTGGCCTTCAAAGCGACGCGCCCGCCGGCACGGCGGGGTCACGGCACCCCTAACCATACGGACTTTTTCCCCCGGAGACGCAGGTATCTGGCTTCCCGGCCAAGTCGTGTCGAAGCTGTTACACCGGCTGCCCTGCGGGGCCGCTGGACGGTGGCTTATAGTCGGTAGCAAGCCCTGCCGGTGCCCCCGGCCTCCGGAGAGGACCCTGTGACACCCCCAGCAGCCAGCAGCCCGGGTGCCCTCGGGCCCGTCCCGGTCCCGTTCCTTGGCAACTGCCCCTGCCTTAGGGGTGAACAGTACGCCGAGTGCTGTGGCCGGTACCACAGCGGTGGAGCGCACGCTGCAACAGCCGAGGAGCTGATGCGCTCCCGGTACAGCGCCTTCGTGGTGCTCGACGCCGGCTACCTCTTGCGGACCTGGCATCCGGACTCACGGCCGGGCGTGGTGGACTTGGAGCCCGGTACCACGTGGCGTCGGCTGGATATCGTCTCCACCTTAGGCGGCGGACCATTTGATACAGAGGGGACCGTCGAGTTCAGGGCCCATTACCGGCACGGCGGCGAACGCGGCGTCCACCACGAGACGAGCCGCTTCCTGCGGGTTGACCGCCGCTGGTATTACCTTGATGGTGTCTCTTAGCGTTCCCGCGCCCGGTCCACCGGGGTGAACCCGGCGCGGTCCACCTTGCGGTGGAAGTGCATGCCGGCCGTTCCGCCGAGGACGGCGCCGACAAGGGCCACCGCAGCCACCACCACCGCGGCAATGACACTGGTGGTGGTCAATGCACCCTCGTTGACCGGAATGCGCGGGAAGCTGTTGAGCTGCGCCAGGACGTTGTACTTCTGGCCGGCCACCACGCCGAGAATGGCGACGATCACCGCGACGATGAGCGCCCAGACCCACACCATGAAGCCTTGTTTGGTGCCGTTGAAGCGCGCCATCCGGCCCGCGACGTAGCCGCCGCAGTAATAGGACACGAAGAGGATAACCAGCAGCACGATAATGCCGACGAGCCCCACCGTCTCATTGCCGGAGGTGACGGCCGCATTGACGTCCGTATTCGTGGCAAGCCCGACGGCCGTGCCGGCGGCCGCGACCAGCGCGGTCAGCAACACGGCCATGCCGGTGGCCGCGAGCCAGCCGAAGAATGCGGAGCCAACTTTGATGCCGCCGAACTGCTCCTTCTCGCGGGCCACGACGCTTTCGCGGGTAGGGACCTCGGGGGCGGTCTCATAAGCCGGCTGGTCCTGGCGCACCGGCTCTTCGTGGCGCACGGCGGTCACCGGCCCGGTGCGGACCACATCCTGAGCGCGGGTGGGTGCGGTGGTCCCGGCTCCGGTGGGGATGACACGGGTTTCGGTGGTGCGGGTGTCCTCGCGGCGGTCTGCCTCTTGGCGGGCGTCGTGGACCCGGGCGTCCTGGCTGGCGCCTGCTTCCTCGTTCCGGACGCGTCGAGGATCGCGATCTTCGGGGCCTACTGGGCTGCTCATGAGGACTGCTCACTTTCACTGAAATTGCGGGTCCGTTGTTGGGCCCGTTGCCGCAAGGCGCGGGCCGGCGTTCGAATCGTGTCCAGCTAAGCACGGGCGGTACAAGGTAGCAAGGATGCTTACTATTTCCCTCCGCCGGGTTGTCTGGCGCCGACGCTCCCGCTCAACGGTATTTCCGGTGCAGATTCGGCTTGACCGACGCGCGCGGGCCGGCGTCGGCTATCCACGGACCGGTGCCCTCGGACTGATCCAGCACGCCAGCCTCCAGCCATTCATGGTTCCCGGCCAGGACATGTCGGGAGACAACCAGGTCGCTGTCGTCGGTGTTCCTCCAGAGCTGATCAAAATACTCATCAACCCGCACCCGGGCCTGTTCGCAAAACGCCTCGGCGAGTTCGTAGGCGGAAGCCCCTTTCTCCGGGGTGGTCCGCAACAGCATTTCCGCCCGGGAACAGGACGCGGCCATGGCAAACAGCTCGGCACCGATATCCACGATCCGGCCCAGGAACGCCTGCTTGTGCTCAAGCTTCGCCTGCCACCGACCCATGCCATAGAACGTCTGCCGCGCCAGCCGCCGGGAGGACCGCTCCACGAAGCGCAACTGTTTCGCGAGCCGGCCAAATTCGGTGTAGGACCGCGGGTCCATGCCGGCCCCGGCCACCAGCTTGGGCAGCCATTTTGCGTAGAAACCGGACGCTCCGACCGCGGCCCTGGCCTTCTCGGACAGGCTGGCGTCCGCGGAGGCGAGGTCCCCGGCCGCTGCAAGGTGCGCATCCACGGCCTCGCGGGCGATCAGCAGTTTCATGATCTCCGAGGATCCCTCGAAAATGCGGTTGATGCGCAGGTCACGGAACTGCTGCTCAGCCGGCACGGCGCGCTCACCCCGTGCCTGAAGCGAGTCCGCCGTCTCAAAGCCGCGGCCGCCGCGGATCTGGACCAATTCATCGGCGATCCGGCAGCTGATCTCGGTGGACCACAGCTTGGCCAGAGCGGCCTCGATCCGGACGTCCTTTTGGCCGGCATCGGCCATCTCGGCGGTCAACTCGAAGACCGCGTCGAGTGCGAAAGAGCTGGCCGCAATGAAAGCGATCTTCTTGCCCACGGCTTCATGTTCGCCCACCGGGCGGCCCCACTGGGTGCGGGCATTGGACCACTCACGGGCGATCTTCAGGCTCCACCGCCCCGAGGCGACGCAGAGTGCAGGAAGCGCGAGCCGGCCGGTGTTAAGCGTGCTGAGGGCAATCTTCAGGCCCTGGCCCTCGCGGCCCAGGCGGTTGGCGGCGGGCACCCGGACCTGGTGGAACCGGGTGACACCGTTCTCGATGCCGCGCAGGCCCATGAACGCATTGCGGTTTTCCACCGTGATGCCGGGGGAGTCCATCTCGACGACGAAGGCGCTGATTCCGCCCTTGTGCACGGTGCCGTCATCGCCTGTGTGGGAGGGAACCACCGCCATGACCACCACGAGTTCGGCGATCACGCCGTTGGTGGTCCAGAGCTTAACACCGTCCAAGAGGTAGGACTTCCCGTCTTCGGAGGGGACGGCGGTGCTGCCCATCCGGGCAGGGTCCGAGCCGACGTCGGGCTCTGTCAGCAGGAACGCGGTAATGGCCCCGGCCGCGCAGCGCGGCAGGTATTCGTGTTTCTGTTCCGGGGTGCCGAACACTTTGACCGGCTCCGGTACGCCAATGGACTGGTGTGCCGAGAGCAAGGCGCCGAGGCTGGGGTGGACCGAGCCCAGCAGGCCCAGTGCGCGTCCGTAGTACACGAGCGAGAGGCCGAGGCCGCCGTAATTCCGGGGAATCTTCATGCCGAAAACACCCAGCTCGGCGAGGCCCTTGAGGTATTCGTCCGGAATTTGTGCGTCCCGCTCAATAGTGCGCCCGGACATCGTTCGGCAGTATTCGGTGAGGCGGGCCATAAAATCCTCCCCGCGTTCGACGTCGTCTGCGGGGGCTTCCGGCCAGGGGTGGATCAGGCTGAGGTCAAAGGAGCCAAGGTAGAGGCCCTTGGCAAAACTGGGCCGGTCCCAGCTGGTGTCCCGGGCAGCCTCGGTGATGGCCCGTGCATCGGCCGCGGTGGCGTCCGGGCCGATCGCCTCGGTCGGGATGGGGACATCCGCGGCAGGGCTGTCGGCTGCAGTGCCAGTGGCTGGGTTCTCAACGGCGGAGCTCATCGGGCATCTCCTCTAACCGGGGTTACCGGCTCGAGCCCTGGATCCGCCGTGGGTGGAAGACCCTTCAGCTGTCCCGCAATACTACCCGCGGGTAAGTGCCGGTGCTAGGGGCCGATTGGCCCCTAAATTCGGCCGCAATGTCCCCGACGAAGTCACCGGAAAAGTCGCCCGGAAGCCCTGCCCGGGAGGCGTGGTGCACCAGCCGGTCCCAAGCGTGGTTGATGCCGTGGACCAGGCCCAGCAGGACGTTCGCGGCAACAAGCCAGGTAAACCGCCCTGCACCCACCAGGATCATGGCCACGAAGGCCGCCGTCATCATGAACGCCGCGATCACCAGGGCAAACACGAGAGTTCCGATAAAGACCAGTGTTGCCGTCTCCACCGCGCTAAGGTCAAACTGCATTTTTTCCCCCTGCACCATGTGCATCTGTTCAATCAGTAGCCCGAGCGTAGGGTGCCGACAGCGTGCCAGCCAGAGTCCACGACGCGTGCCGGGGCTCTTGATATGGGATCGAAATACTACTGGAGCGTAGGTCACGGAGCGGTTGCGGAGACTCCGCCCGGAGGCGGACTTCCGTGACGTGCCCGGGCCTGCGTTAACCTTGTAGCTGGCAGTTTTTCCGGATCCGCTGCCCCAACCCAGATCCCACGGCAGTTAAAGGAGAGTGCGTGTCCCGCTCCGCCCTGTCCTCCGCCGACGCCATCACCGCCAGGCTGCGGGACCTTGAACTCCTGACCAAGGGCCCGGCCTGGGCCCTGACCCGCTCGGCGCCCTGGGTGATCGCCGTGCTGCAGGCCTCTTTCACCCGCACCAGGCCCCAGCTTCCGCTGGAACAATTCCACGCCGACGTCGACGCCTTCCTCGAGCAGCTCCGCCGCCAGGACCCTGTACTGGGCGGAACGGCCAACGGGAAATCGTTCGGCGACGAGTGGACCCGCAAGAACTTCCTGACCCGGCGCAACCAGTCCGGGCAGATCGTGTACGAGCTCACCGAACCCGCCGCCCGGGTCCTCGCCTTTTTAGACAGCCTCTCCAGTGAGCGTTCCACGCTCAACGGTTCGCGGCTCGGCACCCTGCTCGGCGACGTCGAGAAGCTCGCCAACGAGACCAACCCTGACCAAAGCGCCCGGCTGGAATCCCTCGAGGAGGAGATCGGCGAACGGCGCCAGCTGATTTCGGACATCAGCTCCGGCGGCGTTGACGGGCTGCTCGACGACGACGAAGCAGTCGAGGCCGCCGGCAACATCCTGGACCTGGCCGCCAGCCTGCCCGCAGATTATAAGAAGATGCGTGACCGGATCGAGGAGCTGGTAGGCGAGCTCCGCAACCAGATCATCGAAGAATCCCTCAGCAAGGGCGCCACGATGGCCCAAGTGCTGGAAGCGGACAAACGGCTCCGGCAGAGCCCCGAGGGCAGAACATTCCGGTCCTTCACGGCATTCCTGGAGGACCCGCAGCAGCAACTGCGATTCCGGTCAGCGATCGGCGAGGTACTCAGCCGGCAGTTCGCCGATGACCTCAGCCATGACGAACGGGAGACGCTGAAAAACCTGGTGGCGGAACTGCGTACCCAGCACAGCCAGATCCAGCGGATCTACGGCAAGCTCAGCGAAAGCCTCAACACCTACGTCCAGAGCGATGATTTCCGCCAGTCTGTCCGCCTCCGCAAGGTCCTGCGCGAGGCCGAACAGGCTGTCAGGTCCCTGCCGTACGAGCGCGAAAGGCCCGGACTGGTCCGCGGCCCGGTACTTTTCAACGCCGGGTTCGAATCCCTGGCCATGGTCAAGCTGTTCGACCCGGACGAATTCGCGGCCCCGCCGAAGCTGGCCGACCCAATCGCGTTCAGCGACTCGGACCGGGTGCGGGCGCCGCGGACCGGCAAAGCCAGCCCTGCGGCAATCCGCGCAGCCATGGCCGGCGCCGCCACCCTGGCGGAGGCCTGGGGGCAGCTTCCGGCCGGGGAACGCCACATCAATTCGATCCGCGCCTTGCTCTCCTCCGCCCTGCTCGGCGGCGCCGGCTTTGACCGCGAGGCCTGGGACACGCTGGACTTCGAACAGATCGACGGCTCCACGCGCACCGCGTACCTGCCGGTCGTCACGCTCAAGAAGGATTGAAGATGACTGAAGACTTTCCGACGGCGGACACCGCTGCGGAGCCTGCCCAGCACGTCCACGCCGACCCCTTCACCGTCACCGCGCGTGACACCTTCGTCGACGGCGCTGCCCTCTTCCCGGGCGACACCGGAGTGCTCCCCATGAAGGTCCGCCAGGCCCTCGTGAAGCTCCTCAAGGGCCCCTACGTCGACGGCGGACGGGACGAGAAACTCTGGACCACCCTGCTGGACCACCAACTGATCCTGCGCAGCCGCCTGTCCGAGCTTTTCCTGACGCTCCAGCTGGACCACGAACGCAAGGTGGCAGTGCTGCGCCCGGTGGACCCGGAGGCCATCGGTGGCAGTACCCGTTCGAGTATCCTGCGCCAGCAGCGGGCCCTGAGCCGGGTCGAAACCATCGTGCTGTTGCGCCTGCGCCTGCTCCTGGACCGCCACGTCACAGCCCAGACTGACCCCACGATCACGCGCGAGGAAATCGCGGAACTCGTGGCCCACTACCAGCCCGCCGGCCAGCAGGACGCCCTTCGCGATGCCGACGTCGTCAACCGTGCCATCACCAAGCTCCTGGCGCGCCAGCTCCTCCTCCCCACCGGCCTGGACGAGGTCTACACCATCTCCAACGCCCTCCCCCTGGCCCTCCCGTTCGAGAACATCGGCGATATCCCGGCCCAAATCGAAGCCCTGGTAGCAGCCTCCACCGACTCCGCCGGCACCGAACCCCTCCTCGAGTTCGACGGTGACGCGGTAGGCCCGGGGGAGGATGACTCGGACGACGGCGATGCCGTCGATCCGGTTACTGACAGCAGCGGTGGCGCCGGGGACATGCGGCAGCATGCGTCTAAGCGAGGAACGAGCGAGCATGCAGAGCATGTGTCCGGTGGCGCCGCGGAAGGCGACCACAAGGGCATGACCAAAGACTCGGAGGAAGCCAAGTGAGCATCGCGACCATGCTGCCCATGGGCGAGCTCACTAACCCGGGCCAGATGCGGCTCGCCCTCGTGCAGGTGGTGAACTGGGGCACCTTCCATGGCGCCCACACCATGCATGTGGACCGCAACGGCACCCTGCTGACCGGGAACTCCGGCGTCGGCAAGTCCACGCTGTTCGACGCGATGCTGCGGGTTTTCGACGCACGGCCGCGTTCGAACGAAGCCGCGGCCCAGCGCGCCGGCGGCGCCCTGGAGGACAAACGCACCACGTTCACGTACATGCGCGGCAAGGTCGGGGACAAGGCCGTCGGAGAGGGCTCGGCCAGCGCATTCCAACGACCCGGTGCCACGTGGTCCGCCGTCGCCCTGACATTCGACAACGCCGCCGGTACCCGGGTGACGGTATCGGCCTTGTTCGACCTGCCCAAGAACGGCACCGAGTCCAGCGTCGGCCGGTACTACCTGATCGACAACAAACCGCTGGATCTCGTGGCAATTGAGGGCATCGCGGAAAAGCGCTTCACCAAGTCGGCGCTGGACACGATCTTCCCGGACGCGCAGGTCTTCGACGTGCACAAGGCTTTCGCGGAACGCTTCCGGCGCCTGCTGGGAATCAATTCAGACCAGGCGCTGCCGTTGCTGCGCGTCATTCAGGCCGGCAAGGGCCTTGGCGGCAGCGTGAACAACTTCTTCCGCGACCAGGTCCTGGACGCGCCGGCCACACTGACCGCCGCGGACGACGTCGTCGAGGAATTCAGTAACCTGATGTCCATCCGGCAACGGCTCGAGGACGTCCGGCAGCAACGGGACCAGCTGGCGCCAGTCCCCGGGTTGAACAAGGAATATGCCCAGTCTTTGCTGGATTCGAACCGGCTGAGGGAGCTCGCCGGCGAAGAATTCGAGGCCTACAGGCAGCAACTGGCCGTCACCGTCCATGAGAAGACGCTCGCCCGCTTCAAGGAACTGGCGCAGGGGAAGGCCAGGGAACTCGGTGCGGAGCGCGGCGTCCGGGACGTCCTGGCCAAGGAGCTCCGCCAGCTCGAGGCCGACTACAACAACCAGGGCGGCAACGCGATCTCCGCGATCGAGCAGTCGCTCGAGAACGCGAGGGTGGGGCTCAAGCTCCGCCGCCAGGTGGAAGACTCCGCCCGGAAAGCCTTCGCCGACGCCGGCCTTGCATTGGAGTGGACCGCCACCGGCTGGGAACAGGCCCACGAGCACGCGGCCGCCCGCTCGGCGGAACTGAAAGAGGACTTCGAAGCGCTCAAGGAACTGCGCTTCGAAGCCTTCGACGGGCACGCGACACATAAGCGCGAGCTCGCCGCGGCCCAGCAGGAACTCGTATCGCTCAAGACGCGCAAGTCCCTGCTGCCGCCGTCGAGCATTGAAAACCGCACCGCCATCGCCGCGGCCACCGGCATTCCCGAGGAGCAAATGCCGTTCGGCGGAGAGCTGATGGACCTCGCCGAGGGCCAGGAACAGTGGCGGCCGGCTGCCGAACGTGCCCTGCGCAGCCTCGCCACCACGCTGCTGGTCCCGGGCGAGCACTTCACCGCCGTCACCCGCTATCTCAACGACCACTCCGTCCGGGGTGCGCTGCGCGCGGTGGACGTCTCGAAGCCGCTGCCCGGCGGGGCGCTGGCCGTGGAGGACACGGCCGACGGCGAGCTGCTCACCAAACTGGACATCCTCACCGCCGGGCCCGCCGCGGAGGCGGGCGAGTGGATCCGGGAACGGATCGCCCTCGATTTCGCGTACCCGTGCGTCCAGGATCCGGATGAGCTGGCCGGGCTGGACAGAGGCCTGAGCCTGGGCGGAGTGGTCAAGCGCAACCGCCACACCGTGGAAAAGGATGACCGCTTCGTCTCCCGGCAGGACTACGTTCTCGGTTTCGACAACGCCGCAAAGCTGGAGCTCGTCGCGGCGCAGGTGGCGGACCTGCAGCAGGAACTGGCCAGTGCCGCCGAACTCGCGCAGAGCCGGGAGGAGTCGCACCAGGGAATGAGCCGCCAGCTTGAGGCACTGCGCCGGGTCGCCGAAGACCACCGCCCCTGGGAACAGGTCTCGGCCGCCGTGGCCGCGGAGGACCTCGCCCGGATCGAGCAGCGCCTCAGGGACGCCCTCGCCGCGCAGGCGGACCTGGAACCGCTGCGGGCCAGTATTGAGGTTGCCCGGCACAAGCACCAGTCCAGCACCGAGACCGCCGCCGTGCTGCAGAGCGAGTACAAGGCCCTCGACGCGCAGCTCACCGCGGCAGATTCGCTGCTGGAGGCCGCTCGGACGCGGCTGGCGCAGTCGCCGCCGTCGGACGCGGCCGTCACGGCACTTCAACCGTACTTCACCGGCCTGGGCGACATCCTGGAAATGCACGAGCTGGACAACCTCGCCAACCAGGTCCGGACCCGCCTCCTGGCCGAGCTGCACGCGGCCGAATCCCGCGGACAGGCCACCTCGGAGCGGCTCACCCGGATTTTCGAGGGCTTCGCCCGGGAATGGGGAACGGCGGTTTCCGCGGATCACGGTACCTCGATCGGCGCCGCGGGCGAGTTCGAGGCCCGGTACCACGCCATTGTCAGCGATGGCCTGCCCGCGCAGGAAGCCGAGTTCCGCCAGTTCTTCAACCAGCGCACGCACGAATCCTTCAGCACCCTGCTGCACCTGCTGGATGAGGAACGCCGCTCCATTACGAGCCGGATCCTGCCGCTGAACGGCATCCTCTCCGAGGTCAACTTCCACGAAGGAAGTTTCCTGGAACTGGACATCAAACAGACTCTGCCTGCGCCGGCGAAGCAGTTCAAAGACGCCATCCAGAACGCGCTCAAGGTCCGGCACACCCGTCCGGGAAAGGCGCCCGCGCCGGCGTCCGGTGCCGCCAGCGCCGAGGGGGATGACGACGCCGAGCTCACCACCCGGTACAAATCGCTCGAGACCCTGGTGAAGAGGCTGGGATCACAGACGCCGGAGGACCGGCGCTGGCGTGCCGAGGTGCTGGATGTCCGCGGGCATCTTTTCATCCAGTGCAAGGAACACCGAGAGGTCCGAAGGCCAGGTTCCACGGCGTCCACAGGCGGGCCGAGGAAAACCGAGGTCTTCATGCACGCGGACACCGGAGCGATGTCCGGCGGTGAGCGGCAGCGGTTCACCGCGTTCATCATGGCCGCGGCGCTGAGTTACCAGCTGGGCATAGCTGAGCAGGGTTTCACCACCTACGGCACCGTGATGATGGACGAGGCCTTCGTGCTGGCCTCGGAGGAATTCGCGGGCGCCGGCATCAAAGCCCTGCACGAGTTCGGCTTCCAGCTGCTGCTGGCCGCGCCGGAAAACGTCATTGACCTGTCCCGTCACTTAGGCTCTGTCACCGAAATCCTGCGCGACAAACGGACCAACCGCTCCGGTGTGCTCACGGCTCCCGTGATCGGGCCGCGCCCCGGGTTGGCTGGTACGTGGCGCTCCGAGGCGAATCCGGTGGACATCGTCCTGCGCTGACCGGCCCGCCTCCTTCAACCACACCGCGGGGTCACTTACGGCCCGTCCTCCCGACCGGGATGCGCCGTAATGGACCCCGCATTTCTTGCCTTGGCGCAATTACGTGATGAAATGTTTGCGTAATTATTGTAAGGGTAGGCTAGCCTTACTTAGGTTCACTTCATCAGCCTAAGGAATCCCATGCCTCTCCCTGCCCCGAGCCGCGCCGTGCCCCGGCGCCGTTTCCTCCGCGCCAGCAGCCAGGCAACCGCCGTTCTGGCCGCCGTCGCGCTCTCCCTGGCCGGTTGCTCCACCGGCCCGGCGGGATCGGCCTCGTCGGAGGCCGTAAACCAATCGACGAGCCCTGCGTTCCCGGTGACCATCAAGCACGTGTTTGGCGAAACCACCATCAAGGACCAGCCGAAGCGCGTCGTCACCGTCTCCTGGGTCAACGACGACGTCGCCATCGCCCTCGGCGTCGTGCCGGTGGGCGTGCCAAAGAATGAATGGGGTGGCAACGGCCAGGGCTCCACTCCTTGGAAGGACTCTGCGCTTGAGACGCTCGGCGCCGGCTTCGGCTCGGCGACGGCGCCCGCCCAGTTCTCCGAGGCCGACGGCATCAACTTCACCGAGATTGCCAAGCTCAACCCGGACATCATCCTCGGCGCCTATTCCGGCCTGACGGAAGAGGACTACAAAAAACTCAGCGAAGTCGCCCCTGTGGTGGCCCACCCGGGGGTCGCCTACGGTACGCCGTGGCAGGATTCCACGGCCATCATCGGTAAAGCCCTTGGCAAGGAAGCCGAAGCCGCCACGCTCATCACCGCCACCGAAGCCACCATCAAGGACAAGGCCTCGGAATACCCTCAGCTGGCCGGAAAGACCTTCATCTACGGCAACCTGGAACCGGCGAAGGGCGACGGCGTTAACGTCTATACCGCCAACGACAACCGCCCCCGCTTCCTCAGCGAAATCGGCATGACACTGGCCCCCGCGGTCGCAGACAAGACCCAGGGCTCCACGGCATTCTTCATCCCGTGGTCCGCCGAGAAGGCCAACGAACTCACCTCCGACGTGTTTGTGACCTGGGTTCCGGACGTGCAAACCGCCGGATCCATCCAGACCGACCCCCTGCTGGGCCAGATCCCGGCGATCAAGAGCGGCGCACTGGTCGCCGACTCGGACACCACGCTGACCCTGTCCATTTCCGCCTCCTCACCCCTGAGCCTGCCCTGGGCGCTGGACACTTTCCTGCCGAAGCTGGCGGCCGCGGCAGACAACGTTCCTGCCGCGGTGAAGTAGGCACCGTTCCATGAACCTGGCCAGGACGCCGCCGCCCGGCACTGCCGCCCGCACCGCCCCGAGGAACGCCGTGCCTGCAACCGGCCCGGCCAGGGGACCACAGGTACGCTGGCTGCTGGCTGCCGTCACCGTGCTGGTGCTGCTGACCGGGGCCTCGCTCGCCATCGGTGCGCGCGGCCTGGATCTTGGAACCGTGGGGCAGGCGCTGACCGGCTTCGACCCGGCCAGCGGCGACCACGCCGTGGTCCACGCGCGGATCCCGCGGACCATCCTCGGGCTGCTCGCCGGCGGCGCCCTTGGGCTCGCCGGCGCGGCAATGCAGGGGGTGGCCCGCAACCCCCTCGCGGACCCGGGCATCCTCGGCATCAACGCCGGCGCCGCGCTGGCCATCGTGACGGGAATCTACGTCTTCGGCGTCACCACACTGACCGGGTACATCTGGTTCGCCTTCCTCGGCGCCGCGGCTGCCGCCGTCGTGGTCTACGTGATCGCCTCGCTCGGCAGGGACCGTGCGACGCCGGTGAAGCTCGCCCTCGCAGGGGCCGCCCTGAGCGCGGGCCTTTCCTCGCTCACGAACGTCATCCTGGTCTCCAGCCGGGACACACTGGACCGCTTTAGGTTCTGGCAGGTAGGCGGGATCGCCGGCCGCGACTGGGCCGTGATTGTTCCGGCGCTCCCGTTCCTGCTGCTGGGCGCCGCGATGGTGCTCTGCACGGGCCGGATCCTCAACAACCTCGCCCTGGGCGATGACCTCGCCCGCGGCCTGGGCCAGCGGGTGGGGCTCAGCCGCGGCCTCTCCGCCCTCGGCATCGTCCTGCTTTGCGGCTCAGCCACGGCACTTGCGGGCCCGATCGGCTTCGTGGGCCTGGTGGTTCCGCACGCCGTCCGCTTTCTGACCGGTCCCGATTACCGCTGGATTCTGCCCTTTTCCCTGGTGTTGGCCCCGGCACTGCTGCTGGCCGCCGACGTGGCCGGCCGCGTCATCCTGCTGCCCGGCGAAGTCCCCGCGGGAATTTTGACTGCCCTCCTCGGAGCGCCGGTGTTCGTGTGGCTGATCCGGCGCGGCAAGGCGGCCGGCCTGTGAGGGGACCCGACGCCGGGGCGGCACTTCGCGGCACCGGCACCCGCAAACACTGCCGTGATCTGTCAACTCGCACAGAAGGGCACCAGCGGATGGTGCCCACCCGGACCGCCCTGCTGGCCCTGGCCGCCGCCGGTCTCTTCGCCGCGTGCGTGCTCCTGGGCAGTTACACCGTCACCGTCCCCGATTTCCTCAGAATCCTTGCGGCGCACGTCACCGGGGGTGAAAAGATCCCCGGCGCCAGCTTCATCGTGATGGAACACAAGCTGCCGCGAGCGCTCGTGGGAACACTGATCGGTGCCGCCTTCGGACTGTCCGGCGCCCTGTTCCAGACCATGCTCCGCAATCCTCTCGCCAGCCCGGACGTGATCGGCATCAGTTATGGGGCCAGCGCCGCCGCGGTGACGGCCATGGTGGTTTTCGGGGCATCCGGCGCCGCAGTCGCGGGCGCCGCGTTCGCCGGAGCCCTGGGCGTCGCCGGGCTTATTTACTCCATCTCCCGCAGCGGATCCTTCGGTTCCGGCGGCAGCAGGGGTGACGCCGCGGACAGCCGCCTGATCCTGGCCGGGGTGGGCATCGCCGCCGCCCTGCACGCAGTGGTGAGTTTCCTGCTGACCCGGGCGGATATCCGCTCCGCCGCCGACATCCTGATCTGGCTCAACGGCTCGCTTAACTCCGCGACCTGGGACCGGGCTGGAGTCCTTGGACTCGCCCTGACCGCCCTGGTCCCCGCTGTTCTGGTCCTCGCCGGGCCGCTGCGCATCCTTGAACTCGGCGACGACACCGCCGCCGGCCTTGGCGTCCGGGTGGGCGCGGTACGGCTGGGCATCGTGGTCACAGCCGTCGGGCTCGCCGCGGCGGCGACGGCGGCCGCCGGGCCGGTCTCGTTCGTCGCGTTCCTCGCCGGACCGATCGCCCGCCGGTTTGTCCGCAAATCGAGCCTGCCGGCCTCGGCCTTCGCCGGTGTGGTGATTGTTCTCGGTGCCGACTACATCGCCGCCAACAGTGCCCCGCTGCTGCTGGACGGAACGGTCCTGCCGGTCGGGGTGGTCACCGGCGCCCTCGGTGCTCCCTTCCTGCTCTGGCAACTCCTCACTTCCCACCGAAAGGACACCTGAGATGGCATCGTTGAAGGCCTCGGACCTGACACTGAAATACGATCAGCGGACCGTGATTGAGGGACTCAGCGTGGAAATCCCGGAGGGCAGGGTGAGCATGATCGTCGGGGCCAACGCCTGCGGGAAATCCACCCTGTTGCGCGGCCTCGCCCGGCTGCTCAAGCCTGCCGGGGGCATTGTGACCCTCGACGGGCAGGACATCCACCGCCGTCCCGCCCGCGAGGTGGCCCGCACTTTGGGCCTGCTGCCGCAGCATCCCACGGCGCCCGATGGCATCACCGTCCGGGACCTGGTGGGCCGGGGGCGCTACCCGCATCAGGGCCGATTCCGGAGCCGGGCCGCCGACGGACCGGCACAGGACGAACGGGCCGTGCAGGAGGCCATGGCGGCCACCGGGACGCTGGAGCTTGCCGGGCGGAACGTGGATGAACTCTCCGGCGGACAGCGGCAGCGGGTGTGGATCGCGATGGCCCTGGCGCAGGAAACACAAGTGCTGTTGCTGGACGAGCCCACCACGTACCTGGACCTTACCCACCAAGTGGAGGTACTGGACCTCATCACCGACCTTAACCGCCGGCGCGGCACCACTGTGGCCATTGTGCTGCATGACCTCAACCTCGCCGCGCGGTACGCAGACCACATCATCGCCATGAAGGAGGGGCGGATCCTTGCCCAAGGGGCAGCCCGCGCCGTGGTGACCGAGGACCTGGTCCGTGAGGTGTTTGCCCTGGACTCCAGGGTCCTCCCCGACCCGGTATCCGGCGCACCCCTGATCATCCCGCTCGGCCGCCATCATGCCGATGTACGCCGTCCACCCACCCTGGAGCTGGTTCCATGACTGCTACAAACGCCACCCCGGCCCGCACCCGGCCAGAGCATGACTTCCCCCGGCCCGCCGAACCCATGACCCGCGCCTTCAGTGTCCAGGTCACGGCGGTGCAGCAGCTCGGGCCCCATTTCCGGCGGATCACGCTCGGCGGCTATTCGCTGCGGAGTTTCGGCGTCCACGGCAACACCCTGGACCTGCGCATCAAACTGGTGATCCCGTCACTGGCCGACGGTACTGTTCTGCCCCTGCCGGAGTTCCGGACGGAGCAGCCCGGCTGGTACCGCGAGTGGCTGGACATGGATCCTGCGACCCGGGGCACCATGCGCACCTACACCGTGCGGCAGGAACGCCTCGACACCGTCTACCCCGAACTCGACGTCGACTTTGTGTTGCACGTTGACGCCGCCGGCCACGGCGGGCCGGCCGCCACCTGGGCCCGTAACGCCAAACCGGGGGACTCCCTGACCTTGATCGGACCCAACAACCGGGCCGCGCACTGCGTCACCGCGGAGACGTATTCCGGGATCGAATGGCGGCCCGGACTGGCGCAGCGGATCCTGCTCGCCGGCGACGAGACAGCGGTGCCGGCCATCAGCGCCATCCTCGCAAGCCTGCCCTCTTACGTAAGCGGGCACGCCATCCTCGAGGTTCCGGAAGCCGGCGACTTCCTAGGCCTCACCACAGCTGCTGATGTTGAGGTCAGTTGGCTTGCGCGCGGTGCGGCGACCGGCCGTTCACGGCCGCACGGAGAATTACTGCAGGAAGCGGTCCGGACCGCCGTCAGCCTGCCCGGCTGGGTGGGGCTGCGGTCAGCCCGCGGAGCTGCGGCCGGGCCAGAACCTGAGGACGTCAACGTGGACCACGACATCCTGTGGGAAACCCCCGGCAGGATCGATGCCCCGGCGGTCAGTGCCAGCAGGAATCCGGACATACCCGCCGGTGCCCTGCCGTTCTACGCCTGGATCGCCGGGGAAGCCGGGGTGGTGAAGGAGCTGCGCCGGTATTTGGTGCGGGACGTAGGGATTGACCGGAAGCAGGTGTCGTTTATGGGGTATTGGCGGCAGGGGAAGTCTGAGCTCTAACCGCGGCCTTGTGCTCGGCTCACCTGTTGTGCCCCGCTTGTTCACCCCGACGTCGTTCGGCCCGGCTACCGTGGCGGCATGGCCGAGAACCTTTTAGCTCCTGGTCCTGGTGGGCGGCGGGTCTATGTTGCCCTGGGGGATTCCTTTACCGAAGGCGTGGGGGACTATAACGCCCGGTTCCCGAACGGGGTCCGGGGCTGGGCGGACCGCGTGGCAGAGCAGCTGGCCAAGGCGGACCCGGGATGGGAATACGCCAACCTTGCCATCCGCAGCAAGAGGCTGCGGCACATCATTGCCGAACAGCTGGACCCCGCCCTGGCGATGGAACCGACCCTGGTTACTGTGTACGCGGGCGGGAACGACATTCTGGATCCCGGCACCGACATCCACGCGCTGATGAAGGACTATGAGTTCCTCGTCGCCCGGCTTGCCGCCAGCGGGGCAACGGTGGTGTTGTTCACCGGGTTCGATGTGAGAGTCTCGGCTCTCCTGGAGCCCCTCAAACGCCGAAACGCGGTATACAACCGGCGGGTCCGCGAAGTGGCAGAGCGGTACGGGGCCGTGCTGGTGGACTACTGGTGCTTCGATGCATTTTACGATCCGCGGATGTGGGATTCGGACCGGCTGCACATGTCCAAGGCGGGGCACAAGTATCTTGCCGGCCAGGTCCTGGACCAGCTTGGGGTGCAGCACACGGTCAAACGCAAGGAATGGGCGCCGCCGGCCCGGCTTGGCCTGCGCGGCTGGGAACGCCGGCAGCGCCGCTGGGTTTCCGACTGGGTGGTCCCGCTGTTCGGGCGCAAGCTCCGGGGAGTCACGCTGGGCGATAAGCTCAGCCCCCGCTGGCCGGAGCCCGTCCGGGTCCCGCCAAGGGCCGGACTCAAGAAACTAACCGCCAAGGTCCCGGCGGCTGGTCCACATTCCTGATCTGGGCGCCCGGCGTCAGCTGTCCAGCAGGTTCTCAAAGCCCTGCGCCACCCGGCTCGCATGGAATTCCTCGACGTCGAATTCCGCTACGCCGTTGACGTAGAACGGATCGCTGGCCAAGGAGGTATCGAGGGCGCCACGGTCTGCATTGGAGAGCAGCAGGGCGCCCGTGCGCGGGATCTTCCGCCCCGCAACCAGAAAGATGCCCTGGTCAAACGCATCCTCCAGCCACCTCACGTGGGCGGGCAGATGGAAATCAACGATCTCTTCGGGGACCTTGTAAGTCAGCGAGACTACATACATAGGGTCAGCCTACCGCCAGTCCCGCACGCCGTGACGGGAATCATCCGGGGCTGACGCCGCCGAAGTTGAACCGTCAATGATCAATACTCCTAGACTGTAGCCATGACTGAACCGCGCTGGCTCAATGCCGACGAACGACGGGCCTGGCTGGCCCAAGTGAGCATCAATACCCTGCTGCCGGCAGCGCTGGACACCCAGCTTCATCACGCGCGCAAACTCTCCCTTTTTGACTACAACGTCCTCGCGATGCTCTCAGAGGCCGACGGCCGTTTCCTGCCCATGAGTGAACTCGCTGCCCGCACCAGCGCCTCACTGTCCCGGCTCTCCCACGTGGTTACCAAACTGCAGAACCGCGGGTGGGTGGAGCGCCGCCCGCACCCCGGCGATGCCCGGGTAACGACGGCGCACCTTACCGACGCCGGGATGCAGACCATCGAGGAACTCGCCCCCAGCCACGTTGACGCTGTCCGTTCGCTGTTCCTGGACGCCCTGAGCGAGGAAGACGTCGCCGAACTCGCCCGGATTGGCGAGAAGATCGTGGGCAGGCTGGACAGGGACCATTGGATCCTGCGGGAGGGCGGGCAGGCCTAGGGCCCGCAACGGCCGCGGTGCGATGTCCCCTAGTGTTGGCAGTATGGAATCGCCGATCGACAGCTACTTGCGCCAAATCCACGCCGAGATCGCCCAGCTCAAGGACGGCTTGCCCTACAGCACCATTCCGGCCATGGCCAATGTGGACCCGGATAACTTCGGCATCGCCCTCGCGACCGTGGACGGCAAGGTGTACGAAATTGGTGACACCCGCGAGGAATTCACCATCCAGTCGATTTCCAAGCCCTTTACCTACGGACTGGCCCTCGAGGACCTCGGCGACGAGGCCGTGGACGCCAAAGTGGACGTGGAGCCCTCCGGGGACTCCTTCAATGAAATTTCCCTGGCCGAAGGTACCGGCCGGCCGGCCAACGCCATGATCAACGCGGGGGCCCTCACTGCCACCTCGCTTATTAGAGGCTCGGGCGGGCAGTCCGGCTTCAAACGGATCCTCAGCACGTACTCCGCTTTCGCCGGCCGCCAGCTCTCGGTCAGTGAGCAGGTCTTCGAATCCGAACTTAAGCACGGCCACCGCAATACGGCGCTCGCGTACCTCCTGCGCTCGTTCGACATCATCGAGGACGACCCCGCCCCGGTGCTGGCAGACTACTTCCGCCAGTGCTCCGTGCTGGTGAACTGCTTCGACCTCTCGATCATGGCCGCCACCCTGGCCAACGGCGGACGGAACCCGATCAGCGGCAAACAGGTACTGGAGATCGGACCGGTGGAACGCGTGCTGTCGGTCATGATGACCTCCGGAATGTACGACGACGCCGGTGCCTGGATCAGCAGCGTTGGCATGCCGGGCAAGAGCGGCGTGGCCGGCGGGATCATCGCCGTGCTGCCCGGACAGGTGGGCCTGGCGGTCTATTCGCCGCCGCTGGATGAGCACGGCAGCAGCGTCCGCGGCCTGGCCACCGCGCAGCGCCTCTCCCGGGACATGGAGCTCCACTTCGTCCGCGCGGCCCGGACAGGCCGGTCCGCCATCCTCGCCGCCTACGACGTGACCGAGACGCCCTCGGGCATCCGCCGGAACGACGAGGCTGCGGATGTCCTCCGTGCCCACGGCCACCGGGCCCGGGTGATCGAGGTCAACGGCGACCTCCTCTTCGCCGGAACCGAGTCCATGGTGCGCGAGCTCAGCAGCCTGCCGGACGACGTCGACCTGGTGGTTCTGGATTTGCGCCGCACCGACCAGATCAGCGAGGTTGCCGTGCGCATGCTGGCCAAGGCCCGGCAGGGGATGGCCGATACCGGCCGGGAGCTGGTGCTCGTTGAAGCGGACGGCTCCGTCGCGGAGGCCCTGGAACCGCTGAAACAACGGCTGGTGCCGTCCTTCGCGACCCGGAGCGCCGCCGTCGAATACTCCGAAAACCGTTTGCTGGAACGGCACGGGGACCATCTGCTGCTGCCCGACCACGTTCCGGTCACGGTGTCGCCGGCCCTGGCGCCGCTGGAGGAGACTGACGCCGCGGCTTTGGAAGCCCTCATGACCCCGCGGTCCTACGACGACGGCGACGTCATCCGGCGCATCGGCCTGCGGTTCGGCGGGGTGTACTTCATCACCTCGGGCCGGGTCAGCAGCACCTCCCCCGGGCCCACTGCGGAACGGGTCAAGCTCAATACGCTCAGCGCCGGTATGACGTTCGGCGAACTTGCGCTGGGCAGCGGCAACCGGCAGGAGACGACGGTGCGTGCCGTCGGGCCGGTGGAGGTCATGGTGCTCAGCGCGGAAGCAATCGCCGAGTTGGAAACCGCCGACCCGCGCCTGGCACTCGCCCTTTGGAAGGCCCTGACCCGCGATGCCTACACCCGGGTGGAGCAGTACCTCCGCGAATCGGTGGTCCGGATCCGGGAATAGTTTTTTTGTTTGCTTGGGGCAACTGCTGGCAGACTGGAGCCATGGATTTCACGTCCCGCTACGTAGCCCTTGGCGATTCCTTCACGGAAGGCGTCGGCGATGACGACCCAGCCCGTCCCAACGGAGTCCGGGGCTGGGCAGACAGGGTCGCCGAGCAGCTTGGCGCCGCTGATCCGGCCTTCGGCTACGCGAACCTCGCCATCCGGGGCCGGAAACTGCGCCAGATCATGGCAGAGCAAGTCGATGCCGCCGTGGCACTGAACCCCACCCTCGTGAGCATCTACGCCGGCGCCAACGACATCCTCCGGCCCAAGGTCGATATCGACGATCTGCTGGTGGAGTACGACGCCGGGATCCGCAAGCTCAAGGCCACCGGCGCCACCGTGGTGATGTTCACGGGGTTCGACTCCCGGGGTTCAAAGATCTTCGCCACCACCCGCGGCCGCACGGCCATCTATAACGAACTGGTCCGCGGCATCGCCGGTGACCACGGCGCCCTGCTGGTGGATTACTGGCGCTTCAGCGAGTATTACGACTGGAGCATGTGGGCCACCGACCGGATGCACATGTCCCCTGCCGGCCACGCGAACATGGCCAAGCGCGTCCTCACCGTCCTGGAACATGACCACTCGATCGACGTTCCACCCATGACCCCTGTTCCGGAGCTCAGCCGGGCCGAGGCAGTGCGCGCCAACGCCCGCTGGGTACGCGAATTCGCCGGACCCTGGGTGGTCCGCCGGGTCACGGGGAAGTCCTCGGGCGACGGGCTGGCTCCGCGCTACGGGACGCTCACGCACTTCTAGGCGCGGAAGCCCGGCGTCGCGAGCAACTCCCCGCCCCCGCGGACGGCCAGCACCTCGACATCCCAGCTGTCCGTAGCCCAGTCCAACATCCGCTGGCCTCCTGCGACGATCGCCGTGGCCAGCACGTCCGCGGTGAGAATGTCCGGGGCAGCCACCGACACCTGGCGGAACTCGATGGGTCGACTGCCGGCGCGGCCCGCTCCGGCACGCCAGATGTGGTTGCCGCGTTCGGCGGTTCCGGACGTCGCCAGGGCGGCACAACGTCCGGTGCCGCCGAGCGCGAAGCCCGAGAGCAGTGCCCCGCGGTCCTGCGGATCCACGATGCCCGCCATCCAGGGGGTCCCCCATTCCGGCCGGGGTGAGCCGCCCACCAGCACGTCCCCGCCGGCGTTCAGGCACCAGTCAGTGACGCCGGCAGCCGCCAGGGCAGTGGCGGCCTGGTCAATGGCGTACCCCTTGATGATGCCGGAGAGGTCCAGGACGCCGTCGGGCCGCTCGGGGGTGAAGAAGCCGTCGGTCAGCAATCGCCAGCCTGTGGCGTCCGCAAACCGCGCCCGGAACGCCGCCGAGGTGTCCCGGAGTGTCAGTTCGCCGCGGGCCAGCCGGCTGGCCTCCGAATCCGGGCGGTACAGGCTGAACGTCGCGTCCAAGCCGGTGAATACGCGTTCGACGGCGGCCGTGGCAGCGTCCAGCACCGGCTCGCCCTCCCACGTCCCGCACTCATCCACCGGCAGGGTCAGGCTGATGACGGTCCCCATGCACCGGAACGTCCTGCTCCTCAGGTCAGGACCGTCCTGGCCGGAGCCGGCCGGGCGGGCGGTGGCCGAATTGAGTCCGGCATCTGCCGGACTGGCGGCGGGCGGGGGCTTAAAGGTTGGCTGCATCGAGGGCTGCCTGAAGCGAAGTCAAGTAGGCATCACTGGTGACAGTGGCGCCGCTGATGGTCTGCACCTGCGCCGACTGGGCCTTGAGGACAGCGGCACGCAGCAGCGGAGCGGCCCGATTGCTGATCTGCACGGACCTCCGGTCTTCGTCGGTCAAGTGCAGAGCCGTGACATCCGAGACCGCCCCGGCTTTCACGGTAATCTGCACCTGGACGGATCCGTAGCGGGTCTGGACCTGCGCTCCGGTGAAGGTTCCGGCGCCCTGGGCCCCGGTGCCGGAACTTTTGGTCGAGCCGCTTGTTCCGCTCGCGGTTCCGGAAGCACCGGCCGCGCCGCTGGAACCGGTGGTTCCGCCGCCCTTGCTCACTCCGGACGTAGCAGGGGCCGACGTGGCCGACGCCGCACTCCCCGTCTCCGCGACGTGGGCGCCGGACTGCCAGCCGGCGAGGAGTATCCCCGCGGATGCCAATGCTGCAGAAACTGCTGCGCGTATTCTCACCAGTCGAACCTTTCGTAGTGGAGTTGCTCGTCGGGTACGCCCGCCGCACGGGCCTCGCTGATCGCGCTGCGGGCCCACGTGGACGGGCCGCAGATGTAGACGTCGGAGTCCGCGACGTCCGGGGCGTAGCTGGCCAGCCGGTGCCCTGACCGGACGGCCGCTTCGGACTGCCAGGTCGGGCCGCCGGCGCTCCGCGGGCCTGTGACATGAAACAAGGTGGCGCCCCGCCGGCGGCAAAGGTCCAGGATTTCAGTGCCCAGATAGAGCTCGGCCTCACTGTGCCCGCGGAGGATCACCGTGGCGTTGCCCGGTTCGAACGGGGTTCGTTCCAGCAGTGCCCGGATGGGGGTGATGCCGATGCCGGCTCCGATCATCACCACGTGGTTCCTGCTGCGCGCCGCGGTACTGAACAGCCCGTACGGGCCCTCGATGGCCACCCTGGTCCCGGACCGCAGCCGCGTCAGCTGCGCCGAGCCCCGCCCGAGGTTGCGCACCGTGATCCTCAGCGTGCCGCGGCCGGAGGAATCGAACACTGCCGGTTCTGCGGAAAGGCTGAAGGGGTGCGGGTGCCACCAGGCGCCCGGTGCGAGGAACCGCCAGATGAAGAACCTGCCTCCGCTGCCGGCCAGTTCGTCGAGGTGGCGGCCTGCCAGTTCAATGCTCACGGCGCCGGGACCCTCTGTCACGACGCGCCGCACCGTCAGACGGTGCCGGACGGTGGCGACGAGGGGCTCGAGAACCCGGTAGTGGACCAAGGCGGCGCCGGTACCGATGCAGATGACCAGCCAATACCAGCGCTGCCACGTGCCCTCGGCGAAGAGAGCCCCGGTGCTGAATTGGTGCGGGATTGCGGTCAGGACGGCCACGTAGGTCAGTAGGTGGACGGCGTACCAGAACTCGTAAGGAAACCGGCGTCGGACGGCCACCAGTGAGGTGACAACGACGGCAATGAACAGTGCCAGGGAGACGATCGCAAGCCACATGTCGGGAACCTGGACCCACAGTGACACCAGCTCGCTGACGGGGTTGAGCCCTTCGGCCATCCCATAACCGGCTGCGATCAGGATGCCGTGGGCAAGCAGCAGGTAGAGCGACGGTTTACCGAGCTTACGGTGGAATTCCAAGGCCCGGTCGTGCCCCACGGCGTTGTCGATCACGGGAAGCCGCGCGGCCAACAACAACATCAGCAACACCAGATCCATACCGGCCAGGCCGGCGACGATCCCGAGGGCTGTGAAAGTCCCAGCCAGGGTCGAAAACCCGGTCGCCCCGCCGTCGGCGAGCCAGAGCGCAATGGCCGCAGCAACCGATGCCCAGGCCAGCACTGTCAGCAGATCAGCCCGGACCAGCCGGCGCCGGGATTGACCCCGGAACCGCTCCACAGGGGCGGGCCGGGCCGGGTCCCGTACGGTCGTCCGGAGTAAAGAGTTCATGGTTCCACCGTCCGCCCGCGGCCTATCAATTTGCTGTGAAAGCACTAGGGTGCCGATGTGACTTCCTGCCAGACCGCCAGCTCGCCTTATACACCTCGGATCACCGGATTGGTCTTTAATTCCTCTGACTCGTAGACTTGGTAGGCGCTAGGTGGCGCGGAGCGTGCGCAATTGCTCCGGTTGGCGGGACTTGCCGGTAATATCGGCAATCCTGCAGGCCGGTAGTTAGGGGCTCAAGTTGCGTGCATTCCTGTATTCGCCCAGCATCCCGGTACTTCGTCGCGGCCTTCCATTTGGATTCAGCGGCCGGTAACCGTGGTCCACAATCTTCGCCGTAGTGAACGCAGCCGGCTTACGCCGCCTGCTTGAACACCGCGGGACCATCGAGCAATGTGGGCGCTGGATGCGGACGCCGCCTGTCGCACGGTTACGCGGGAACTCCGCAACCGTTTCATTTATTTTGAGGAGAGTCGTCATGGCAGCACACTGCCAGGTGACCGGAGCCGAGCCGGGCTTTGGACACAGCATTTCGCACTCGCACCGACGCAACAAGCGCCGGTTCGACCCGAACATCCAGAAGAAGCGCTACTGGGTTCCGTCCCTGCGCCGTAATGTCACCCTGCAGGTCTCTGCGCGTGGCATCAAGACCATCGACGTGCGTGGCATCGACGTCGTCGTAGCCGCCATCCTGGCACGAGGAGTGAAGCTCTAATGGCTAAGGACAAGGACGTACGTCCGATCATCAAGCTCAAGTCGACCGCGGGCACGGGTTACACCTACGTGACGCGCAAGAACCGTCGTAACGACCCGGACCGCATGGTTCTGAAGAAGTACGACCCCCGCATCCGCAAGCACGTCGAATTCCGAGAGGAGCGCTAAACACATGGCTAAGAAGTCAATGATCGCTAAGAACGAACAGCGTAAAGTCATCGTCGAGCGTTACGCTGCAAAGCGCCTCGAACTGAAGAAGGCTCTGGTTGACCCCAACTCGACCGACGAAGTTCGCGAAGCCGCCCGCCTCGGCCTGCAGAAGCTGCCCCGCAACGCCTCACCGGTACGTCTGCGTAACCGCGACATCATCGATGGCCGCCCGCGCGGTACCTTCCAGAAGTTCGGCATCTCCCGTGTTCGCTTCCGCGACATGGCTCACCGCGGTGAGCTCCCGGGCATCACGAAGTCTTCCTGGTAATTCAGTACCCTTGAAGCCAGTGGCTTAAAGAAGGGCCGGCAACCAATTGGTTGCCGGCCCTTCTTGCGTTAACGTCCGACGTCCGACGTCCCGACGTCCCGACGTCCGACGTGCGGCGGCGGGTGGCGGGCTGGTAGTGGTGATGCACCACACATAGGCTGCGTGCCGGCATTTTGGCCGGCGGGAGTGTTGGTGGGTGCTGGTTTTTGGTGTGGTGGCGGGGTTTTTGGGGGTGTGGGGCGGTATGTGGGGGTGGATTTGTGGTTGGTCGTGGGGGTGTGTATTGTTGTTCGAGTCGCCGCCGCTGTTGCGGTAAGAAAGCGACCGACCCCCTTCTGAACGGCCTGGAATATGGCGTGGTTTGTTACGCGTTGTTTTTGGGTGGGGATGGTGCTGGTGGAGTGGGGAATCGCGGAAACGTTGATTTGCGTAGCTTCGCGGTATCGGGTAAGTTTGGGAAGTTGCTCCGGAGCGATCCATGGCTTGTGGTTGTGGTGGTGCCGGGTGTGTCTGTTGTTTGAGAACTCAATAGTGTGCCAAGTTTGTTGATACCAATTTATTGTATTGAATTGGTTGAATTGACTGGATTGCGCCACCCCGTGGTGTGGTCTGGTTTTTACAGCTGGTTTCAAATTTTGTGCAGCTGGCGCGTCCCGTTTTCCCGGGGGTGTTGGTTGTGTCTGTTTTACTTCAACGGAGAGTTTGATCCTGGCTCAGGATGAACGCTGGCGGCGTGCTTAACACATGCAAGTCGAACGATGATGCCAGCTTGCTGGTGGATTAGTGGCGAACGGGTGAGTAACACGTGAGTAACCTGCCCTTAACTCTGGGATAAGCCTGGGAAACTGGGTCTAATACCGGATATGACTCCTCATCGCATGGTGGGGGGTGGAAAGCTTTTTTGTGGTTTTGGATGGACTCGCGGCCTATCAGCTTGTTGGTGAGGTAATGGCTCACCAAGGCGACGACGGGTAGCCGGCCTGAGAGGGTGACCGGCCACACTGGGACTGAGACACGGCCCAGACTCCTACGGGAGGCAGCAGTGGGGAATATTGCACAATGGGCGAAAGCCTGATGCAGCGACGCCGCGTGAGGGATGACGGCCTTCGGGTTGTAAACCTCTTTCAGTAGGGAAGAAGCGAAAGTGACGGTACCTGCAGAAGAAGCGCCGGCTAACTACGTGCCAGCAGCCGCGGTAATACGTAGGGCGCAAGCGTTATCCGGAATTATTGGGCGTAAAGAGCTCGTAGGCGGTTTGTCGCGTCTGCCGTGAAAGTCCGGGGCTCAACTCCGGATCTGCGGTGGGTACGGGCAGACTAGAGTGATGTAGGGGAGACTGGAATTCCTGGTGTAGCGGTGAAATGCGCAGATATCAGGAGGAACACCGATGGCGAAGGCAGGTCTCTGGGCATTAACTGACGCTGAGGAGCGAAAGCATGGGGAGCGAACAGGATTAGATACCCTGGTAGTCCATGCCGTAAACGTTGGGCACTAGGTGTGGGGGACATTCCACGTTTTCCGCGCCGTAGCTAACGCATTAAGTGCCCCGCCTGGGGAGTACGGCCGCAAGGCTAAAACTCAAAGGAATTGACGGGGGCCCGCACAAGCGGCGGAGCATGCGGATTAATTCGATGCAACGCGAAGAACCTTACCAAGGCTTGACATGAACCGGTAATACCTGGAAACAGGTGCCCCGCTTGCGGTCGGTTTACAGGTGGTGCATGGTTGTCGTCAGCTCGTGTCGTGAGATGTTGGGTTAAGTCCCGCAACGAGCGCAACCCTCGTTCTATGTTGCCAGCGCGTTATGGCGGGGACTCATAGGAGACTGCCGGGGTCAACTCGGAGGAAGGTGGGGACGACGTCAAATCATCATGCCCCTTATGTCTTGGGCTTCACGCATGCTACAATGGCCGGTACAAAGGGTTGCGATACTGTGAGGTGGAGCTAATCCCAAAAAGCCGGTCTCAGTTCGGATTGGGGTCTGCAACTCGACCCCATGAAGTCGGAGTCGCTAGTAATCGCAGATCAGCAACGCTGCGGTGAATACGTTCCCGGGCCTTGTACACACCGCCCGTCAAGTCACGAAAGTTGGTAACACCCGAAGCCGGTGGCCTAACCCCTTGTGGGAGGGAGCTGTCGAAGGTGGGACTGGCGATTGGGACTAAGTCGTAACAAGGTAGCCGTACCGGAAGGTGCGGCTGGATCACCTCCTTTCTAAGGAGCACCTACAGCCACCTTGCCTCATGTATGTGAGTGTGGAGGGGTTGTCAGGAGTACGCCCGTTGCGCAGACGTAAGTTCTGCGGCGGGTGCTCACGGGTGGAATATCAACAAATAGCGGCCGCTGGTTTTTCCTGCGGCACTTAGTACGGTTCTGCACTTGTGTGGTTCCTGGAACGGTGTGCGGGGGGTGCTGGTGGTTTAGTGTTTGGCACACTGTTGGGTCCTGAGGCAACAGGACCGGTGGGGGGATGGCCTTTTGGGGTTGTTGTTCTGCCGGGACTTGTGTTTCTGGTTTCCTGGCTGCAGCGAGCACACGGTGTCGCCCCTTTTGCGGGGGTGCGTGTGGGGTGTGTGGTTTGGGGTTGTTGTTTGAGAACTACATAGTGGACGCGAGCATCTTTTATAAAGAAGCAATTTCCAAGAATATGAACCTGGATCTGGCTGCGCGTGGTGGCATTCCCTTTGTGGGGGTGTTGTTGGGTGTGGCTGGTTTTCGTGGTTCTCTCGAAAATTAGCGTTTTTGATCTTTTGTGGTCAAGTTTTTAAGAGCACACGGTGGATGCCTTGGCATTAGGAGCCGAAGAAGGACGTAGGAATCTGCGATAAGCCTGGGGGAGTCGATAACCGGACTGTGATCCCAGGGTGTCCGAATGGGGAAACCCCGCCAGGGGCGCGAGTCACCTGGTGACCCGCATCTGAACACATAGGGTGCGTGGAGGGAACGCGGGGAAGTGAAACATCTCAGTACCCGCAGGAAGAGAAAACAATAGTGATTCCGTCAGTAGTGGCGAGCGAACGCGGATCAGGCTAAACCGTTCCATGTGTGATAGCCGGCGGGCGTTGCATGGTCGGGGTTGTGGGACTTCCCATTCTGTCTCTGCCGGGACAGTGGGGTGTGTAGTGCAGGCATAGGTGAACGGTCTTGAAAGGCCGGCCAGAGAGGGTGTGAGCCCCGTAACCGAAATGTTGTGTACCGCCCGGGGAGTATCCCAAGTAGCACGGGGCCCGAGAAATCCCGTGCGAATCTGTCAGGACCACCTGATAAGCCTAAATACTCCCTAATGACCGATAGCGGACCAGTACCGTGAGGGAAAGGTGAAAAGTACCCCGGGAGGGGAGTGAAACAGTACCTGAAACCGTGTGCTTACAATCCGTCGGAGCAGCCTTGTAGCTGTGACGGCGTGCCTTTTGAAGAATGAGCCTGCGAGTTAGTGTTACGTCGCGAGGTTAACCCGTGTGGGGAAGCCGTAGCGAAAGCGAGTCTGAATAGGGCGTTGCAGTGGCGTGATCTAGACCCGAAGCGAAGTGATCTACCCATGGCCAGGTTGAAGCGACGGTAAGACGTCGTGGAGGACCGAACCCACTTCAGTTGAAAATGGAGGGGATGAGCTGTGGGTAGGGGTGAAAGGCCAATCAAACTTCGTGATAGCTGGTTCTCCCCGAAATGCATTTAGGTGCAGCGTTGCGTGTTTCTTACCGGAGGTAGAGCTACTGGATGGCTAATGGGCCCTACAAGGTTACTGACGTCAGCCAAACTCCGAATGCCGGTAAGTGAGAGCGCAGCAGTGAGACTGTGGGGGATAAGCTTCATAGTCGAGAGGGAAACAGCCCAGACCACCAACTAAGGCCCCTAAGCGTGTGCTAAGTGGGAAAGGATGTGGAGTTGCGAAGACAACCAGGAGGTTGGCTTAGAAGCAGCCATCCTTAAAAGAGTGCGTAATAGCTCACTGGTCAAGTGATTCCGCGCCGACAATGTAGCGGGGCTCAAGTACACCGCCGAAGTTGTGGATTTCAGATAGTAGCCAAGCCCTTGTGGTTCAGGCGTCTGGAGTGGTAGGGGAGCGTCGTGTGGGCAGTGAAGTCGCGGTGTAAACCAGCGGTGGAGCCTACACGAGTGAGAATGCAGGCATGAGTAGCGAAAGACGGGTGAGAAACCCGTCCGCCGAATGATCAAGGGTTCCAGGGTCAAGCTAATCTGCCCTGGGTAAGTCGGGACCTAAGGCGAGGCCGACAGGCGTAGTCGATGGACAACGGGTTGATATTCCCGTACCGGCGAAAAACCGTCCATGTTGAACAGGGGATACTAACTGCCCGAGACCTGCCTGACACCCCTTGTGGGTGGAGGGTTTTGGTGGAGCGCGGGACCTGATCCTGGGAGGCAAGCGTATTAACAGGTGTGACGCAGGAAGGTAGCCAAGCCGGGCGATGGTTGTCCCGGTCTAAGGATGTAGGGCGAACGGTAGGCAAATCCGCTGTTCATGATGCCTGAGACCCGATGGGACCCCCGTCAAGGGGGGATTTGGTGATCCTATGCTGCCGAGAAAAGCATCGACGCGAGGTTTTAGCCGCCCGTACCCCAAACCGACACAGGTGATCAGGTAGAGAATACTAAGGCGATCGAGAGAATTATGGTTAAGGAACTCGGCAAAATGCCCCCGTAACTTCGGGAGAAGGGGGGCCCCCATCGTGATGGACACCAGCTGTCCGGAGCGTGCAGGGGCCGCAGAGACCAGGGGGAAGCGACTGTTTACTAAAAACACAGGTCCGTGCGAAGTCGCAAGACGATGTATACGGACTGACTCCTGCCCGGTGCTGGAAGGTTAAGAGGACCGGTTAGCCGCAAGGCGAAGCTGAGAATTCAAGCCCCAGTAAACGGCGGTGGTAACTATAACCATCCTAAGGTAGCGAAATTCCTTGTCGGGTAAGTTCCGACCTGCACGAATGGAGTAACGACTTCCCCGCTGTCTCAACCATAAACTCGGCGAAATTGCAGTACGAGTAAAGATGCTCGTTACGCGCAGCAGGACGGAAAGACCCCGAGACCTTTACTATAGTTTGGTATTGGTGTTCGGAGTGGCTTGTGTAGGATAGGTGGGAGACGTTGAAACCCGGACGCCAGTTCGGGTGGAGTCATCGTTGAAATACCACTCTGGTCACTTTGGACATCTAACTTCGGCCCGTAATCCGGGTCAGGGACAGTGCCTGATGGGTAGTTTAACTGGGGCGGTTGCCTCCTAAAAAGTAACGGAGGCGCCCAAAGGTTCCCTCAGCCTGGTTGGCAATCAGGTGTCGAGTGTAAGTGCACAAGGGAGCTTGACTGTGAGAGAGACATCTCGAGCAGGGACGAAAGTCGGGACTAGTGATCCGGCGGTACATTGTGGAATGGCCGTCGCTCAACGGATAAAAGGTACCTCGGGGATAACAGGCTGATCTTGCCCAAGAGTCCATATCGACGGCATGGTTTGGCACCTCGATGTCGGCTCGTCGCATCCTGGGGCTGGAGTAGGTCCCAAGGGTTGGGCTGTTCGCCCATTAAAGCGGTACGCGAGCTGGGTTTAGAACGTCGTGAGACAGTTCGGTCCCTATCCGCTGCGCGCGCAGGAAATTTGAGAAGGGCTGTCCTTAGTACGAGAGGACCGGGACGGACGAACCTCTGGTGTGTCAGTTGTACTGCCAAGTGCACCGCTGATTAGCTACGTTCGGATGGGATAACCGCTGAAAGCATCTAAGCGGGAAGCTCGCTTCGAGATGAGATTTCCATACACCTTGTGTGTGAGAGGCCCCCAGCCAGACCACTGGGTTGATAGGCCGGATGTGGAAGCGAGGACTAACGACTCGTGAAGCTGACCGGTACTAATAGGCCGATAACTTACACCACACACCACCCGGGCAAACGATTCAAAAGCGTTTGCACCACCGGGAGGTACAAAGATAACAAGACTGCACGCGTCCACTATGTGGTTCCCAACCAACAAACCCGTTGCTTGCGAACACAACAAAATAACAACACCACAGTTGTAACCAAAAGTTTCCCACCACCACCCCCCCCCACGGGGCCCCTGGTACGGTGCGGAGAAAAAGTTACGGCGGTCATAGCGTGGGGGAAACGCCCGGTCCCATTCCGAACCCGGAAGCTAAGACCCACAGCGCCGATGGTACTGCACCCGGGAGGGTGTGGGAGAGTAGGTCACCGCCGGAACACCATTAAACGGTCGAGAGCCCCTAACCACCAGGTCAGGGGCTCTCCCGCATTTAAGCCCCCACCGCGTTTCGGGGGGCGTTCTCCCAGGGCCGGTGACAACGGTCTTAGCGGGGAAACCGCCGGCCGTGGACCAACGCCAGGAGCTCAATGGCGAGCCCTCCGCCCACAGCGGCGACGGCGGCTACCCACAGCACGTCCGGCTGTGGCCAGGCCAGGTGGAAGAAGCTCTGAGCCAACGGCACGTTCAGCAGGATGACGAGGCTTACGCACATCATCAGCAGCACTCCCACCTTTTTGGCGTCCAGGGGGCGGGAGACCACCCAGAGAATCCACAGGCCGGTGACGGCCAGGGTCAGGACCGACGCGGACTGCAATGACCCGGGCGCCGCTCCCGCGTCGCCGCGGGAGCCTGCGTACAGGTTTAACCCCAGCAAGGCGGCAGCGACAATCAGGCCCGCGGGGATGGAAAACGCCAGCGACCGGCGCAGGAATCCCGGCCGGTAGCGCTGGCTGTTGGCCATCAAGGCCAGGAAGAATGACGGGATCCCGATCGTAAGTCCGTCGGTGAAGGACAGCTGGCGCGGCAGGAAAGGAAACTGCAGATTCAGGAGACCAAAACTGACGGCGATTGCAATTGAGTAGGCGGTTTTGCTGAGGAACAGCTTGGACACGCGCTCAATGTTGGCAATCACCCGGCGTCCCTCCGCCACCACCCCCGGGAGCCGGTCGAACCGGCCGTCCAGCAGCACCAGCCGCGCCACTGCTTTCGTGGCGGGCGCCGCCGAGTTCATCGCGATGCCAAGGTCTGCTTCCTTTAACGCGAGCACATCGTTGACACCGTCGCCGGTCATCGCAACCGTATGCCCACGGCGCTGCAGCGCCGCCACCATGTCTTTTTTCTGTTCAGGACTGACCCTGCCAAAGACGGTGTTCGCGTCCATTGCTTCCTCGAGCAGGACAGGATCGGCCGGAAGCTGCCTGGCATCGTACCCATCTTCGACGTCCAGGCCGACTGCCCGGGCAATCGCAGAAACCGTTCGCGGGTCATCCCCCGAGATGATTTTCAATTCGACACCCTGTTCGCGGAAGTAATCGAGCGTCTGCCGGGCATCGACACGGATCTGTTCCCTAAACGTCAGCACAACCACGGGATGCAGCCGTGCGGGCAGTGTCGCCTTGTCGGCAGTGATCGCGGCGCCGTCGGCGTACGCCAGCACCACGGTCCGTAACCCCGTGGCAGCGAGACGGCCCGCCTTTACCAAGGCGTTGCCGGCCGCCGGCGTCCCGTCCGCCGGCGTCCCGTCCGCTCCATCGGTTCTTCCGGACAGCACAACCTCCGGGGCCCCAAGAATCCACGAGCCCGCCCGGGTACCTCCTCCGTCGAAAGTCACGGAGCTCCATTTCCGGGCGGACGAGAACGGAACGGACGAGACGGCCTGGGTGCCGCCGTCGTGCTCGAAATCCGATGCGAGGCAGCGGGATGTCGCATTGGCATCCGGATCCGCGGCGAACCAGCCCAGGGCGTGTTCCCACCCGGCTTGCGCGGGGCCGTCAAGTTCGTGCACGCCGTCGAAGACAATCCTGCCCTCCGTAAGCGTCCCGGTCTTGTCAAGGCAGAGGACATCGACGCGGGCCAGGCCCTCGACCGCCGCCAGCTCCTGGATCAGGACCTTCTCGCCGGCCAGCCGCACCCCGCCGACAGCGAAAGCAACGCTCGAGAGCAGGACCAGCCCCAACGGAACCATCGCGATGACGCTCGCAATCACACCCACCACCGCGGATGTCCATGCCCCGTTGGCAATGGCGGCTTCCCAACCGCCCCGGGATTGCATTTCACCGTTCGCAACGATGAGGGCCACCGGCAGCAGTGCCCAGCTCACCCACCCGAGGATACGGTTAAGGCTGTTCCGAATTTCCGAGTTGACCAACGAGAACCGTTTCGCGTCAGCGGCGAGTTTGCTGGAAAAGGAGTCGGCTCCCACGCGGACCACCCGCGCGGTACCCCGCCCGGCGACAATGAGCGAACCGGAGAGCACTTCGGTTCCCATGTCCTTGTCCACGGGGTCCGACTCCCCCGTAAGGAGCGACTCGTCGGACTCCAGCCCTCCACTCTCGAGGACGGAAGCGTCGGCTGTCACCTGGTCGCCGGCCCGGAGCACCAGGACGTCGTCAAGGACGACGTCGGCGGTCGGGATTTCCTGAACCGTGCCGTCCCGCAGCACCCTGGCCTGTGGAGCTTCGAGGACGGCGAGGCGGTCCAGGGACCTTTTGGCGCGGTACTCCTGCACGACACCGATGACGGCGTTGCCGACGGCGGCCAGTCCAAAAAGGGCATCCTGCCAGCTGCCCAGCAGGAGCAGGAGGACAAAGCTCGTGCCGACGATTGCATTGAAAAGAGTCAGTACATTGGCGCGGACGATTTCCCAGAGGCTTCGGCTGGTAGCGTCCGGTACGCGGTTGTCCAGGCCGCTGCTCATCCGCGACGCCACGTCGCCCCGGGAGAGGCCGGCGGCGGCCGGCCCGGACACGCGGCGGTGGAGGGGGACCTGCTTCTGGCGCCGGTGTTCTGCCATCACCTCCTGATCGTATCGGCAGGTGGTCCCGAATGCGTGTGATGGAGGGCACGGGGGATGGATTTGTGGTTGGTCGTGGGGGTGTGTATTGTTGTTCGAGTCGCCGCCGCTGTTGCGGTAAGAAAGCGACCGACCCCCTTCTGAACGGCCTGGAATATGGCGTGGTTTGTTACGCGTTGTTTTTGGGTGGGGATGGTGCTGGTGGAGTGGGGAATCGCGGAAACGTTGATTTGCGTAGCTTCGCGGTATCGGGTAAGTTTGGGAAGTTGCTCCGGAGCGATCCATGGCTTGTGGTTGTGGTGGTGCCGGGTGTGTCTGTTGTTTGAGAACTCAATAGTGTGCCAAGTTTGTTGATACCAATTTATTGTATTGAATTGGTTGAATTGACTGGATTGCGCCACCCCGTGGTGTGGTCTGGTTTTTACAGCTGGTTTCAAATTTTGTGCAGCTGGCGCGTCCCGTTTTCCCGGGGGTGTTGGTTGTGTCTGTTTTACTTCAACGGAGAGTTTGATCCTGGCTCAGGATGAACGCTGGCGGCGTGCTTAACACATGCAAGTCGAACGATGATGCCAGCTTGCTGGTGGATTAGTGGCGAACGGGTGAGTAACACGTGAGTAACCTGCCCTTAACTCTGGGATAAGCCTGGGAAACTGGGTCTAATACCGGATATGACTCCTCATCGCATGGTGGGGGGTGGAAAGCTTTTTTGTGGTTTTGGATGGACTCGCGGCCTATCAGCTTGTTGGTGAGGTAATGGCTCACCAAGGCGACGACGGGTAGCCGGCCTGAGAGGGTGACCGGCCACACTGGGACTGAGACACGGCCCAGACTCCTACGGGAGGCAGCAGTGGGGAATATTGCACAATGGGCGAAAGCCTGATGCAGCGACGCCGCGTGAGGGATGACGGCCTTCGGGTTGTAAACCTCTTTCAGTAGGGAAGAAGCGAAAGTGACGGTACCTGCAGAAGAAGCGCCGGCTAACTACGTGCCAGCAGCCGCGGTAATACGTAGGGCGCAAGCGTTATCCGGAATTATTGGGCGTAAAGAGCTCGTAGGCGGTTTGTCGCGTCTGCCGTGAAAGTCCGGGGCTCAACTCCGGATCTGCGGTGGGTACGGGCAGACTAGAGTGATGTAGGGGAGACTGGAATTCCTGGTGTAGCGGTGAAATGCGCAGATATCAGGAGGAACACCGATGGCGAAGGCAGGTCTCTGGGCATTAACTGACGCTGAGGAGCGAAAGCATGGGGAGCGAACAGGATTAGATACCCTGGTAGTCCATGCCGTAAACGTTGGGCACTAGGTGTGGGGGACATTCCACGTTTTCCGCGCCGTAGCTAACGCATTAAGTGCCCCGCCTGGGGAGTACGGCCGCAAGGCTAAAACTCAAAGGAATTGACGGGGGCCCGCACAAGCGGCGGAGCATGCGGATTAATTCGATGCAACGCGAAGAACCTTACCAAGGCTTGACATGAACCGGTAATACCTGGAAACAGGTGCCCCGCTTGCGGTCGGTTTACAGGTGGTGCATGGTTGTCGTCAGCTCGTGTCGTGAGATGTTGGGTTAAGTCCCGCAACGAGCGCAACCCTCGTTCTATGTTGCCAGCGCGTTATGGCGGGGACTCATAGGAGACTGCCGGGGTCAACTCGGAGGAAGGTGGGGACGACGTCAAATCATCATGCCCCTTATGTCTTGGGCTTCACGCATGCTACAATGGCCGGTACAAAGGGTTGCGATACTGTGAGGTGGAGCTAATCCCAAAAAGCCGGTCTCAGTTCGGATTGGGGTCTGCAACTCGACCCCATGAAGTCGGAGTCGCTAGTAATCGCAGATCAGCAACGCTGCGGTGAATACGTTCCCGGGCCTTGTACACACCGCCCGTCAAGTCACGAAAGTTGGTAACACCCGAAGCCGGTGGCCTAACCCCTTGTGGGAGGGAGCTGTCGAAGGTGGGACTGGCGATTGGGACTAAGTCGTAACAAGGTAGCCGTACCGGAAGGTGCGGCTGGATCACCTCCTTTCTAAGGAGCACCTACAGCCACCTTGCCTCATGTATGTGAGTGTGGAGGGGTTGTCAGGAGTACGCCCGTTGCGCAGACGTAAGTTCTGCGGCGGGTGCTCACGGGTGGAATATCAACAAATAGCGGCCGCTGGTTTTTCCTGCGGCACTTAGTACGGTTCTGCACTTGTGTGGTTCCTGGAACGGTGTGCGGGGGGTGCTGGTGGTTTAGTGTTTGGCACACTGTTGGGTCCTGAGGCAACAGGACCGGTGGGGGGATGGCCTTTTGGGGTTGTTGTTCTGCCGGGACTTGTGTTTCTGGTTTCCTGGCTGCAGCGAGCACACGGTGTCGCCCCTTTTGCGGGGGTGCGTGTGGGGTGTGTGGTTTGGGGTTGTTGTTTGAGAACTACATAGTGGACGCGAGCATCTTTTATAAAGAAGCAATTTCCAAGAATATGAACCTGGATCTGGCTGCGCGTGGTGGCATTCCCTTTGTGGGGGTGTTGTTGGGTGTGGCTGGTTTTCGTGGTTCTCTCGAAAATTAGCGTTTTTGATCTTTTGTGGTCAAGTTTTTAAGAGCACACGGTGGATGCCTTGGCATTAGGAGCCGAAGAAGGACGTAGGAATCTGCGATAAGCCTGGGGGAGTCGATAACCGGACTGTGATCCCAGGGTGTCCGAATGGGGAAACCCCGCCAGGGGCGCGAGTCACCTGGTGACCCGCATCTGAACACATAGGGTGCGTGGAGGGAACGCGGGGAAGTGAAACATCTCAGTACCCGCAGGAAGAGAAAACAATAGTGATTCCGTCAGTAGTGGCGAGCGAACGCGGATCAGGCTAAACCGTTCCATGTGTGATAGCCGGCGGGCGTTGCATGGTCGGGGTTGTGGGACTTCCCATTCTGTCTCTGCCGGGACAGTGGGGTGTGTAGTGCAGGCATAGGTGAACGGTCTTGAAAGGCCGGCCAGAGAGGGTGTGAGCCCCGTAACCGAAATGTTGTGTACCGCCCGGGGAGTATCCCAAGTAGCACGGGGCCCGAGAAATCCCGTGCGAATCTGTCAGGACCACCTGATAAGCCTAAATACTCCCTAATGACCGATAGCGGACCAGTACCGTGAGGGAAAGGTGAAAAGTACCCCGGGAGGGGAGTGAAACAGTACCTGAAACCGTGTGCTTACAATCCGTCGGAGCAGCCTTGTAGCTGTGACGGCGTGCCTTTTGAAGAATGAGCCTGCGAGTTAGTGTTACGTCGCGAGGTTAACCCGTGTGGGGAAGCCGTAGCGAAAGCGAGTCTGAATAGGGCGTTGCAGTGGCGTGATCTAGACCCGAAGCGAAGTGATCTACCCATGGCCAGGTTGAAGCGACGGTAAGACGTCGTGGAGGACCGAACCCACTTCAGTTGAAAATGGAGGGGATGAGCTGTGGGTAGGGGTGAAAGGCCAATCAAACTTCGTGATAGCTGGTTCTCCCCGAAATGCATTTAGGTGCAGCGTTGCGTGTTTCTTACCGGAGGTAGAGCTACTGGATGGCTAATGGGCCCTACAAGGTTACTGACGTCAGCCAAACTCCGAATGCCGGTAAGTGAGAGCGCAGCAGTGAGACTGTGGGGGATAAGCTTCATAGTCGAGAGGGAAACAGCCCAGACCACCAACTAAGGCCCCTAAGCGTGTGCTAAGTGGGAAAGGATGTGGAGTTGCGAAGACAACCAGGAGGTTGGCTTAGAAGCAGCCATCCTTAAAAGAGTGCGTAATAGCTCACTGGTCAAGTGATTCCGCGCCGACAATGTAGCGGGGCTCAAGTACACCGCCGAAGTTGTGGATTTCAGATAGTAGCCAAGCCCTTGTGGTTCAGGCGTCTGGAGTGGTAGGGGAGCGTCGTGTGGGCAGTGAAGTCGCGGTGTAAACCAGCGGTGGAGCCTACACGAGTGAGAATGCAGGCATGAGTAGCGAAAGACGGGTGAGAAACCCGTCCGCCGAATGATCAAGGGTTCCAGGGTCAAGCTAATCTGCCCTGGGTAAGTCGGGACCTAAGGCGAGGCCGACAGGCGTAGTCGATGGACAACGGGTTGATATTCCCGTACCGGCGAAAAACCGTCCATGTTGAACAGGGGATACTAACTGCCCGAGACCTGCCTGACACCCCTTGTGGGTGGAGGGTTTTGGTGGAGCGCGGGACCTGATCCTGGGAGGCAAGCGTATTAACAGGTGTGACGCAGGAAGGTAGCCAAGCCGGGCGATGGTTGTCCCGGTCTAAGGATGTAGGGCGAACGGTAGGCAAATCCGCTGTTCATGATGCCTGAGACCCGATGGGACCCCCGTCAAGGGGGGATTTGGTGATCCTATGCTGCCGAGAAAAGCATCGACGCGAGGTTTTAGCCGCCCGTACCCCAAACCGACACAGGTGATCAGGTAGAGAATACTAAGGCGATCGAGAGAATTATGGTTAAGGAACTCGGCAAAATGCCCCCGTAACTTCGGGAGAAGGGGGGCCCCCATCGTGATGGACACCAGCTGTCCGGAGCGTGCAGGGGCCGCAGAGACCAGGGGGAAGCGACTGTTTACTAAAAACACAGGTCCGTGCGAAGTCGCAAGACGATGTATACGGACTGACTCCTGCCCGGTGCTGGAAGGTTAAGAGGACCGGTTAGCCGCAAGGCGAAGCTGAGAATTCAAGCCCCAGTAAACGGCGGTGGTAACTATAACCATCCTAAGGTAGCGAAATTCCTTGTCGGGTAAGTTCCGACCTGCACGAATGGAGTAACGACTTCCCCGCTGTCTCAACCATAAACTCGGCGAAATTGCAGTACGAGTAAAGATGCTCGTTACGCGCAGCAGGACGGAAAGACCCCGAGACCTTTACTATAGTTTGGTATTGGTGTTCGGAGTGGCTTGTGTAGGATAGGTGGGAGACGTTGAAACCCGGACGCCAGTTCGGGTGGAGTCATCGTTGAAATACCACTCTGGTCACTTTGGACATCTAACTTCGGCCCGTAATCCGGGTCAGGGACAGTGCCTGATGGGTAGTTTAACTGGGGCGGTTGCCTCCTAAAAAGTAACGGAGGCGCCCAAAGGTTCCCTCAGCCTGGTTGGCAATCAGGTGTCGAGTGTAAGTGCACAAGGGAGCTTGACTGTGAGAGAGACATCTCGAGCAGGGACGAAAGTCGGGACTAGTGATCCGGCGGTACATTGTGGAATGGCCGTCGCTCAACGGATAAAAGGTACCTCGGGGATAACAGGCTGATCTTGCCCAAGAGTCCATATCGACGGCATGGTTTGGCACCTCGATGTCGGCTCGTCGCATCCTGGGGCTGGAGTAGGTCCCAAGGGTTGGGCTGTTCGCCCATTAAAGCGGTACGCGAGCTGGGTTTAGAACGTCGTGAGACAGTTCGGTCCCTATCCGCTGCGCGCGCAGGAAATTTGAGAAGGGCTGTCCTTAGTACGAGAGGACCGGGACGGACGAACCTCTGGTGTGTCAGTTGTACTGCCAAGTGCACCGCTGATTAGCTACGTTCGGATGGGATAACCGCTGAAAGCATCTAAGCGGGAAGCTCGCTTCGAGATGAGATTTCCATACACCTTGTGTGTGAGAGGCCCCCAGCCAGACCACTGGGTTGATAGGCCGGATGTGGAAGCGAGGACTAACGACTCGTGAAGCTGACCGGTACTAATAGGCCGATAACTTACACCACACACCACCCGGGCAAACGATTCAAAAGCGTTTGCACCACCGGGAGGTACAAAGATAACAAGACTGCACGCGTCCACTATGTGGTTCCCAACCAACAAACCCGTTGCTTGCGAACACAACAAAATAACAACACCACAGTTGTAACCAAAAGTTTCCCACCACCACCCCCCCCACGGGGCCCCTGGTACGGTGCGGAGAAAAAGTTACGGCGGTCATAGCGTGGGGGAAACGCCCGGTCCCATTCCGAACCCGGAAGCTAAGACCCACAGCGCCGATGGTACTGCACCCGGGAGGGTGTGGGAGAGTAGGTCACCGCCGGAACACCATTAAACGGTCGAGAGCCCCTAACCACCAGGTCAGGGGCTCTCCCGCATTTAACCCCCACCGCGGGAGCCCGGCCGGCTTCCGGAGCCGGTTAGCGCAGCGGGAGTTCCGACGGGGAACCAGCCGGTGCAGCAGGAGCTTCAAGGCGGGCAGTACCGGAGCTGCAGGCTCGTCCGCTCTCGGCGAAATATGGCCCCCAAAGGCAGTGAATCCCGGCTTTTTCCTCGAAAAAGACCGAAAACACGCGGAATTTGCCGCCTCTGCCGCGCCAAGCTGGTAAGTTTTCGAACAGTGGCTTGTGCGCACGCCGTGTGCAGGCTCCAGGAATCATGACCGTCCAGGAGGACATAAATGGCTAAGAACCGTAGTGAACTTGTTGCAGACGTAGCAGGCAAGGCCGGCACCAGCCAGGCAGCCGTCAACTCCGTGCTGGATGCACTGTTCGAGGTTTTCGAAACCTCCGTCGCCGCGGGCGAAAAGATCACCATCCCGGGCTGGCTTGCAGTCGAGCGCACCGACCGTGCAGCTCGCACCGGCCGCAACCCGCAGACCGGCGAGACCATCCAGATCGCCGCGGGCCACAGCGTCAAGCTGACCGCCGGCTCCAAGCTGAAGGCTGCGGTCTCCAAGAAGAAGTAGTCTTCCGGAATTGCTTGAAAGGAGCGGCGACCCCTTGGGTCGCCGCTCCTTTTTGGTTAGCTGCCACGCCGTCGGCGGGGCCCGGCCACGGGAGGCGGTTTCCGCTGGTCCTCTGGTATTCCCGATTCGGCCTGCGGCCGGGGCGTAGCGGACAATGGAAGTGTGCCAGCTGCAGCTACTCCCCGTGCCACCTCCTCCGCTCCGACCCCGACCGGGGGAGCGAGAAGCGCTGTTGCGGGCAACGGCGCGATCTCCCGGCCCTGGCTGTACGCGGGCCTTGCAGCGCTTTTCCTGGGCCTGGTAGCCGCCCTGCTGTTCTCGGGCGCGGCTGCCGCCCGCCAAGTCTCCGACCCGGGGGCACTGGTCCGTTGGGGCCTGCCCGCCAGCAAAGCATTGCATAACGTCTCGCTGGCCACCGTGATCGGCGGCCTGCTCTTCGCCGTGGGAATCCTGCCGCGCTCATTGGCCGGGTCCCGGTCCAAAGCCAGGAATCTCCCGGAACATCCGGCCTTCACCCGTGCGCTGGCTGTAGCCGCCGCCGCGGGCGCCGTATGGACGCTCTCGGCTGTTGCCGTGCTGGTGCTCAGCTACGCGGACATCGCGGGCCAGCAGATCTCCGGTGATCCGGAATTCACCCGCTCCCTGGTCTATTTCATGACTGACATCGAGACTGGCCGCGCCTGGCTGGCCGTCGTCATTATCGCCGCCGTCGTAACGACCGCCCTCGTCGGCATCCGGTCGCTGGGCGGGCTGGCGGCAACTCTCGTGCTGTCCCTGATGGGCCTGGTCCCGTCGGCATTGATTGGCCACTCGGCCAGCTCTGCGGATCACGAAGGCGCCATCAACTCGCTGGGCCTGCACCTGGTCGGCGTGTCGGCCTGGGTGGGGGGCATCATCATGCTGGCCTTGCTCTCAGGCCTGCTGGGCGGCGCTGCGGCGGGTTCGAAGAACGGGAGCAACCCGGACATCACTGAGCCGACGCTCCGGCGTTTCTCCGCCCTGGCTGGCTTCGCATTCGTGCTCGTCTTCGCGTCCGGGGTGATTAACGCCAGCATCCGCCTCACGTCGTGGGACGATCTCTTCGGCTCGTCCTACGGCCAGCTAGTCCTTGCGAAGGCAGCGGCCACCCTGGTCCTTGGCGGCATCGGGCTGATGCACCGGCGCTGGGTCATCCCGCAGCTGGGCAGCCGGGACGGCGGACTGTCAGCCCGGCGCGTGCTGTGGCAGCTGGTTGTTGCGGAGTTGCTGATCATGGGGACGACGTCGGGCATCGCCGTCGCGCTGGGCCGCTCGGCGCCGCCGCAGGGCGAGGCTCTGGTGCCGAACGCGTCGCCGGCCTTCATCGTCTCCGGCTACGACTTGCCGCCGGAGCTCACCCCCGACCGCTGGCTGAGTGAATGGCGACTCGACTGGCTCTGGGTCACCGTGGCGATCTTTGGCTTCGTGTCCTACGTCCTGGGCATGCGGAAGGTGATCCGACGCGGGGATTCCTGGTCCTGGTTCCGTGCCGTCAACTGGGTCATCGGGCTGGTGGTCCTGACCTACGTCACCTCCGGTCCGCCGTCGGTCTATGGCCGGGTGCTGTTCTCCGCCCACATGGTGGACCACATGGCGCTGACCATGGTGGCCCCCATCTTCCTTGTGCTGGGAGCTCCGGTGACGCTGGCCCTCCGTGCGCTGGCCCCGCGGCGCGACAGCTCGCGCGGCCCCCGCGAGTGGGTGCTGATCTTCGTGCACTCCAGATTCTCCCAACTCGTCACACACCCTCTCTTCGCAGCCGCCAACTTCGCCGGCTCGATCGTGCTGTTCTACTACTCGGACGCCTTCGGCTATGCGATGCGCGACCACGTCGGCCACGAGCTGATGAACCTGCACTTCGCCCTTACGGGCTACATCTTCGTGTTGACCATGATCGGCGCCGACCCGCTGCCCCGGCGCGCGCCGTACCCCATGCGGCTGCTGCTCCTGCTAGCCACGATGGGCTTCCACGCGTTCTTCGGCGTCGCGATCATGGGCGGCACCGGGCTCCTCGCTGCGGACTACTTCGGCAACCTCGGCCGGACCTGGGGCGCGTCGGCACTGCTGGACCAGCAGATGGGCGGCGCCGTGGCCTGGGGCATCGGCGAAATACCGACGCTGCTGGTGGCGATCGGCGTCGCGGTCCAATGGTCCCGCTCCGATGCCCGCGAGTCCAAGCGCACCGACCGGGCGGCGGACAGGAATAATGACGCCGATCTGACTGCTTACAACGATATGTTTGCCAAGCTGGCTGAGCGCGATGCCCGGCAGGCCGAACGCAATACCAAGCTGGAAGGACGCTCATGACCGAAACCGTACGCACCCACCTCCGGGTCCGCGCCTCCGAACTGGTGGGCCGCAACTGGCTCAACACCGGCGGCAAATCCCTGGATCTGGAATCGCTGCGCGGCAAGATCGTGCTGCTCGATTTCTGGACCTTCTGCTGCATTAACTGCCTGCACGTGCTGGACGAGCTCCGCCCGCTCGAACAGGAGTATTCCGACGTCCTCGTGACTGTCGGGGTCCACTCGCCCAAGTTCGAGCACGAAGCGGATCCGGTGGCCCTGGCCGCGGCCGTGGAACGCTACGAGATCCGCCACCCTGTCCTGGACGACCCCGAGCTGGACACCTGGAAGGCCTACACCGCCCGGGCCTGGCCCACACTGGTGGTCGTCGACCCCGAAGGCTACATCGTGGCGCACCTCTCCGGAGAGGGCCACGCGGACGGCCTCGCGGTGCTGATTCCGGAGTTGATCGCCGAGCATGAGGCCAAGGGCACGCTGCACCGCGGCGACGGCCCCTATGTGGCTCCGGAGCCGACGTCGGGTACCCTGCGGTTCCCCGGCAAGGCACTTTTCCTTCCCGCCGGCCGCGGCGGCTCTGACGCTGCAGGCGACGCCGGCTCCTGGCTCGTCACGGACACCGGCCACCACCGCCTCGTGGAGCTTTCCACCGACTTCCAGACCGTGCTGGCCACTTACGGCTCGGGCGAGAAGGGCCACGCCGACGGCGGCGCCGCCGACGCCCGCTTCAACGAGCCGCAGGGGCTCGTTCTGCTGCCGGCGGACGCCGCTGCCGCGTCAGGCTACGACGTCGTGATTGCCGATTCCGTGAACCACCGCTTGCGCGGGCTGTCCCTCGCGGGCGGAACGGTCCGGACCCTGGCCGGCAACGGCGTGCAGCGGCTCCTGGAGACCGGTCCGGCCCGGGTGGACGAGGAAGGCGCCGCCTATGGTGCCAGGCTCGAGGCTGATCCGCTGCGGGTCGCCCTCAGCTCACCCTGGGACGTTGTCTGGTCCGCCAAGCTGGACGCGGTGGTGGTCGCGATGGCCGGCGTGCATCAGATCTTCAGCTTCGACCCGCGCTCCGGCGCTGTCTCCATCATCGCCGGCAACGGCCTGGAGGGCCTGCTCGATGGCCCGGCCGCGGAAGCCTGGTTCGCGCAGTCCTCCGGGCTCGCCGAGGATGCCGACGGCAACATCTGGGTGGCGGACTCCGAAACCTCGGCGCTTCGCAAACTCGTGATCGGCGACGGCGGCGCCGTTACCGTTGAGTCCGCCGTCGGCAAGGGCCTGTTCGATTTCGGGTTCCGCGACGGCGAGGCCTCCGAGGCGCGCCTGCAGCACCCATTGGGCGTCACGGTTCTCCCGGACGGCTCAGTGGCGATCGCGGACACGTACAACGGTGCCGTCCGCCGCTACGACCCCGCCTCCGGCACGGTCTCCACCCTGGCGCGCGGGCTGTCCGAGCCTTCCGACGTGATCGTGGACCACACGCAGGTGGCCGGCGCTGAGCCGCTGCTGGTGGTGGTCGAAGCCAACAAGCACCAGCTCATCTACGTACCGATCCCCAAGGAGGCGCAGCAGGTGGACGAGGGCGCAGCCCAGACGCAGCGGCCGAAGACCCCTGTGGCCGCCGGGCTGCTGGAGCTGACCGTCCGGTTCAGCGCGCCGACCGGCCAGAAGCTGGACGACCGCTGGGGCGACCCGACCCAATTGAAGATCTCCTCCACCCCGCCGGAACTGCTGCTCGCCGGCGGGGGAACCTCCGTGGGTCTGACCCGCACCCTCGAACTGGCCGCCGACGTGCCCGAAGGAGTTTTGCACATCACTGCCCGCGCTGCGGCCTGCGACGGTCCGGAGGACGCAGACGGTGAAATCCCGGACCACGCCGCCTGCCACCTGTACCAGCAGGACTGGGGCATCCCGGTTCTCCTGCAGGCCGACGGCGACACCGGGCTGGTCCTGGACCTGCGGGGTATGGACTAAGCCCCGCTGGAGAGCTGTCCGTGGCCGCGGTGTCACGGACAGTGGACTATTGGCCCGGCGGAGAACCCGCGGCCGCGGAATGCGGGCGGCCCACGGCGCCGTTGGCGGCTCTTCGTGGTTGGTGGGTGGCGTCGGGCGGACCGGGGTGCCGAGTCCACGGTGAAACCCTCGCACGCACTCTCTTCCGCCAGGCCTGGATCGCGATGGAACCTCGGCGGCCGCATCATGATCAGTGGGCGCAGACCCGGAAGGATCAGCGCCGCAACAACGGGGCCGGCGTCACGCCAGCACGCTTGTAGGACCGGACCGGACCGGACCGGGCAGGTGGGGCAGGACGGGTTGCCGGCGGCTCAGCCTCAGGGTCAGTAGTTCAGCAGCGGGGTGATGTTGACGGTGTCGCCGTCAATGTCCAGGCGGGTGGTGAAACTGAAATCGTGCACCGTGTTCAAATCCGTTATGGCCCCGGTGAAAAGGTCGATCTGCCGGGCCGTGATCCGGGCTTTGCCGTCCAGGGGCGCGACTACCCAGCGTCCACCGAAGGGCTCGATCTTGACGGCGGGGTATTCGGTGATGCTCCAGTCGATGGTGCCGTCCATCACGCGGTTGTCGGTGGTGTGGTAGAACGGGCAGTCCGGCTGGAGCTTTTGCGCCTTGTCGGCCGTGTCGGCGCAGGTGTCGAGGAATTCCTTGACCTTGCCGCCCACGGCGTTCTTCAGTCCGTCGGTGGCCTCGGTCAGCAGATTCAGTGGCGCCACCGGGATGTCCCGGCCGGACAGAGTGGCCCTGGTTGGCGCTGCTGCGAAGTATTCGCCGGACAGCGAGGCCTCGTACTCTCCCGGGTAGAAGACGGCGAAGGAGTTACGGCCGTTGGGCATGTTCACCGGAACGCCGTTCAATATGGCCTCGCTCGCGTTGACCACGGTGACGTTCAGGACGGGAAGGGCGGTGGGAACGATGGTCCAGTGATGGAAGAACAGCCAGTCCGTCCCGGACCTTTCCACCAGGAACTCGGTCCGCAGCTGGCTGCCATCAATGGTGTAGTCAATAGGAACCATGACCTGGTTGCCGCCACGGTCCTCGGCCGGGCCGTACTTGACGCCGCTGATCCGGGCAGCGGCCGTCTGCAGCGCGGTTCCGTCCAGCATGGCGGCGTTGCTTGGCGGCACGGACGCGTGCAACAGACCGAGGGCCTTCCCGCCCTCGCCCTTCTGCAGGGCATCGATATACTCACGGACAGGCTGCTGCGGACTCGCAATGGAATTGTTCACGACATTGATCGCGACGATGCCGCCAGCCACGGCCAGCATCAGGGCAAGCAGCCACCCGGCTGCGATCCTGACCAACGCCTGAGACATTTGCACTCACCTTACGTTACCTGCACCCCACAGGAATCCCCGTGTCGCACGCTGCCCGGAAGGCTTCGTCGGCCCGCCGGGCCGCTCCTAACGCCGGCGGCGCCTGGGGGCAGTGCCGAAGACTCCGCGCAGTAGTTCGCGGCCGAGCTGGGTGCCGAGCGAGCGCGCCATGCTCTTGAGCCCGCCGCCGAAGGCGCCGCCCAGGGCCCCGGCGAGATCCCCACCCATGCCGCCGTCTTCGGCTGGCTGGCGTTCCTGCCGGGCCTCCCGGCGGGGTTCCTGGGGAGGAACCGGGGCAGGTCGGCTGCTGGGGCGGCCCAGGATTTCCTCCTCGATCCGCCGGGCTTCGGCGTCGACGTCGGAGCCTCCACCGGGTGCCGGAACGGAGTCCGCGGCAGGCGTGCCCGGGGCTTTCCCGGAGAGCTTCTCATAAGCGGAGGCGTTGTCGACGGCGGTACCGTACTTGGGCAGCAGTGATGAGGCGGCAACGGTGCTGGCGAGCAGGGCGTCGGCGCTGGGGCCCATGAGGGATTCCGGTGCGCGCAGGCGGGTGAGGGCCACCGGCGTCGGGGCGCCCTTTTCATTCATGACGGTGATGACCGCCTCCCCGATCCCGGCGGACGTGAGGGTTTCGGCGAGGTCGTAGTCGCTCATGGGAAAGGTGGAGACGGTGGCTTTAAGCGCCTTGGCATCCTCCGGAGTGTAGGCCCGGAGGGCATGTTGCACCCGGTTGGCGAGCTGACCGAGGACCTCGGCCGGGACATCCTTCGGGGTCTGGGTGACAAAGAAAATGCCAACACCCTTGGACCGGATCAGCCGCACGGTGGTGGTGATCGCATCCAGAAACGCCTTCGATGCGCCATTGAACAGCAAGTGGGCCTCATCGAGGAAAAACACCAGTTTGGGTTTGTCCAGGTCGCCGGCTTCGGGCAGGTCTTCGAACAAGTCAGCCAACAGCCACATCAAGAAGGTGGAGAACAGCATCGGCTTGCTCTGCAGGGTGGGCAGCTCCAGGCAGGTGATAACGCCGCGGCCGTCCGGGGCGGTGCGCATCAGTTCGGCGGTGTCGAATTCGGGCTCGCCGAAGAACTTTTCCAGGCCCTGCGCTTCGAGGGTGATGAGCTCGCGGAGGATCACACCGGCGGTCGACTTCGACAGCCCGCCGAGGTCCTCGAGCTCGTCCTTGCCGTCAGCGGAAGTCAGGAACTGGATGACAGCCCGCAGGTCCTTCAGGTCGATCAGTTCGAGATTGTTTTTGTCCGCGAAGTGGAAGACCAGCTGCAGGCTGGATTCCTGGGTGTCATTGAGCTCCATGATCCGGGACAGCAGGATGGGGCCGAAGGAAGTGACGGTGGCACGGACCGGGATGCCGTGGCCGTCCCCGCCGAGGGCCAGGAACTCCACGGGGAACGTCTTGCCGGACCACGTCTGGCCAATCCCTGCCGTGCGGGCCATCAGCTTCTCACTGCCGGTAGCGGCAGTGGCAAGCCCGGAGAGGTCTCCCTTGATATCCGCCAGAAAAACCGGGACCCCGGCGGCGGAAAGCTGTTCAGCCATCATGTGCAAGGTGACAGTCTTGCCCGTGCCGGTGGCCCCGGCCACCAGCCCGTGGCGGTTCATCATGGACAGCGGCAGCCGGACGGGGGCTTCCTTGCGAACCTCGCCGTCGATGATCGCGGCGCCCAACTCAATGGTGGGCCCTTCCAGGGTGTAGCCCTTTTGGATGGTGGCGATTTTCTCTGCAGTGGATTTGATGGCCATCCCGTCAGCTTAGCCGGGCCCGGCTGTCCGGACCCGGCGGGTGCTGTGCGTTTCGGCGGTTGCTATTCGGCGAGGGCCTTGAGGACTTCCTTCGCCACGTCCTCGCTGGACTGCGGGTTCTGGCCGCTGATCAGGTTGCCGTCGCGAACCACGTGGGAGCTCCAGGCGGCGGCGTTATCAATCACGGCGCCTTTGCCCTTCAACTCGTCCTCCACGAACCACGGGGTGTTGGGGCCCGTGCCGCCGTTGAGCTCCTCTTCGTTGGTGAAGACAGTGAGGCGGCGGCCCGCGAATTCGAACTCCCCGGCGTCGTTCGTGGCACTCAACAGGCCGGCCGGGCCGTGGCAGAACGGCGCGATGACCTTGCCGGCCGTGTTCGCCGCGACCAGAAGCGTTCCAAGGTCGGCGTCCTGGTAGAGATCGCTCATGGGCCCGTGGCCGCCGGGCATCACAATTGCGTCATAGCCGGAGAGCCCGACGTCGGCCAGCACCAGCGGCGCGGACAGCTCGGCGTCGATCCCGGCAAGGTACTTGCGGAAACCGTCGGCGCGGTGCTGGCCGCCGGCGGACTCGGGGGCAAGGCTGACCTCATCCACCGTGGGCTTCGCGCCGCCCGGCGTAGCGATGTGGACGGTGTGTCCGGCGTTGAGCAGAGTCTGGTGCGAAACCGCCACTTCCTCGGCCCAGTAGCCGGTGGGGTGTTCGCTGCCGTCGCGCATGGTGAGTGAATCGGCGGCGGATACGACCATGAGGATGTTAGCCATTTTGGGCTCCTGTTCTGCCGGCCACGGGCCGGCCTTGAAAATCAAAGTGAAAAGTAAACGGACTTAGCGCGCGGCTTCGAGCCCGGCGTACGTGGCGTCGTCCAGGACGACGCCGGCTGCGGCCAGGTTCTCTTCGAGGTGCTGGACCGAACCGGTGCCAGGGATCGGCATTATGACGGGGGACCGGCGCAGCAGCCAGGCGAGTGCCACCTGGGCGGTGGTGGCGCCGAGCCGCTTGGCGGCCTCATCCAGCAGGCCACCGGGCTGCGCCAGTTCGCCGGCTGAGATGGGGGCCCAGGGGATAAAACCGATCCCGTTCTTCTCCGCGTAGTCAAGGACGTCCTCGGAGCTGCGGTCGGTCAGGTTGTAGCGGTTCTGCACGGTGGAGACGGTGAAGTACTTCCCTGCCTCTTCGAGTTCGGCAACACTGACCTGGGACAGGCCCAGCGCCTTCACCTTGCCCTCCTTTTGCAGGTCACGGAGCACGGAAAACTGCTCTTCCGGATCCACTTTGGGGTCGATCCGGTGCAGCTGGAGCAGGTCCAGCGCGTCAACCTTGAGCTTGCGCAGGCTCAACTCTGTCTGCTGCCGCAGATATTCGGCCCGGCCCAGCGGCACCCACACGTCGGGACCGGTGCGGGTGAACCCGACCTTGGTGGCGATCCGCAGTCCCTCCCGGTAAGGGTGCAGGGCCTCGGCCAGGATCTCCTCGCTGATGTTCGGCCCGTAAGAATCGGCGGTGTCAATGAAATCGACGCCGAGTTCCACCGCGCGGCGGACCACGGCGATGGCGGCCTTGCGGTCGGCAGGCTCGCCCCAGACCCCGTCCCCGACAATGCGCATGGCGCCGAACCCGAGACGGTGGACAGTTCCCAGGTCCCTGAGATCGATCGTGGCGGACGGCTGCGGTTGCTGTGCGGTGTCATGGCTCATAAGGGCGGCAACTCCCTCCGCCAGCTGAGTATTCCGCCTCCCGGCCCATGGGGAGGTTTTTCCGGCCAGGAACCAAATCCGACTGCCCGCTGCCCGCACTTACGCCCGGCAGCGGCGTCGCCTTGACGCAGTATGTCTCCGGAGGGCTGGGCTATAACTATTCAAGTCCGTGAGCCGCGGCCGGGAACCGGCATGGGGTGCACCACACCTGAGGCTGAAATAACCCGGGGCCCCGCGTCGTTGTCCACAGTGTGTCCGTCCCCGGAATCCGGTGCGGCACCTGATCAAACCCCGCTACGAAAGGCCGGCTTTTCCGTGACTGTTCCGCTTTCCATCCTTGACCTCGCAACCATCGGCAAGGGCCAGACGGCGGCGGAAAGCTTCGCGGGCAGCGTTGCCATGGCGCAGCTCGCCGAGCAGCGCGGGTACCGCCGGGTCTGGTATGCCGAGCACCACAACATGTCAGCCATTGCGTCCTCTGCGACCAGTGTGCTGATCGCCCACGTAGCCGCGCAGACAGAGCGCATCCGTCTCGGCGCCGGCGGTGTGATGTTGCCCAACCACTCCCCGCTGACCATCGCCGAGCAGTTCGGCACCCTGGAAACCCTGCACCCGGGGCGGATCGACCTTGGCCTGGGCCGCGCACCCGGCAGCGACCAGAACACCCTGCGGGCCCTGCGCCGCGACCCGATGTCCGCGGACAGCTTCCCGCAGGACGTGCTGGAGCTCCAGGGTTACCTGACCGGCCCCACCCGGATCCCGGGCGTCGAGGCCACCCCGGGAAAGGGAACCAATGTACCCCTGTACATCCTGGGATCCTCGCTGTTCGGCGCCAAGCTCGCGGCGCAGTTGGGCCTGCCCTATGCCTTCGCCTCGCACTTCGCGCCAAATGCGCTCCGGGACGCCGTGGCCATCTACCGCCGCGATTTCCAGCCCTCCGCCCAGCTCGATGCCCCGCACGTGATCGCCGCGGTCAATGTCATCGCGGCGGATTCCGCGGCCGAGGCGCAGGAAATGTTCCAGGCCACCAAACGCGCCCGGGTCTCGCTGTTCTTCGGCAACGGCCGCGAGTTCAGTGATGACGAGGCGGACATGATCCTGGACTCACCGCAGGGCCAGCACCTGGCCCAGATGATGAAGTACTCCGCCGTGGGCACCCCGGACGCGGTGCTGGAATACCTGGACGGGTTCACCGCCCACGCCGACGCCGACGAGCTCATCGTCGCGCACCAGAGCACCGGCACTGAAGCGCGGCTCCGGTCCGTGGAGCTGCTGGCCGACGTCGCCGAACTTGTGCGCGCCTAGCCCGGCCCGACGGCCTCCCGGAGGCGGGCGGCCGCGGTTTCCGGTGCGATGTCGGCAATGAACGCCCCCATTGCGGCCTCCGAACCGGCAAGGTACTTGAGCTTGTTTTCTTCCCGCCGGGGGGAGGTCAGCTGGAGCATCAGACGGATATTGTCCCGGTGCGCCCGGACGGGGGCCTGGTGCCATGCCGAGATGTAGGGAGTCGGCGTCGAATACAGGGCGTCGACGCCGCGCAGTAGCCGGCCGTACAGCAGGGCGAACTCGTCACGTTCCTCCTGGCGGGTAGCGGCGAGGTCGGGAATCTGGCGGTGCGGCAGGACATGGAGTTCCAGCGGCCAGCGCGCCGCGAAAGGCACGAACGCTGTCCAGTGTTCGCCCTGGAGCACCACCCGCTCGGACGCCCGTTCGAAGTCGAGGACGTCCTCAAAAAGCGAACTGCCGTAGCGCTCCACGGAGCGGATCAGTTGCTGGGTGCGCGGCGTGATGAAGGGGTAGGCGTAGATCTGCCCGTGTGGGTGGTGCAGTGTCACCCCAATTTCTTCCCCGCGGTTCTCGAAGGGAAAGACCTGCTGGACGCCGGGCATCGCGGACAGCGCTGCTGTCCGGTCCGCCCAGGCCTCCACCACGGTCCGCATCCGTGATGTCGACACGCCGGCGAGCGACCCGGTGTGTTCGGGTGAGAAGCAGACCACCTCGCACCGGCCCACGGACTGGCGGCTGCGTCCCAGCCCGATCCGGGACAGCTCATCCAGCCCCTCCGGCGCCTTCGGGCCGGCCAGGTCCGGGCCGAAGGACGGTGATTTGTTTTCGAAGACCGCCACGTCGTAGAGGCTCGGGATCTCCGAGGGATTCTGCGCCGAGGCCGGTGCCAGTGGATCGAGGTGCGTGGGCGGAAGCACGATCCGGTTCTGCCGGGCCGACGCCACCGAAATCCATTCGCCGGTCAGAACGTCCTGCCGCATGGTGGCCGTTCGTGGCCGCGGTGCCGGAACACGCAAATCCGGGGACCGTTCCGGGGGGAGCGCGGTATCGGCGTCGTCGAAGTAGATGATGTCGCGCCCGTCAGCCAGCTGGAATGCGCGCTTCGTGATTCCGGCCATGTCAGGTGGCCTTCCCGGCGGCATCCGGAACGGCCCGCACGCTCAGCAGCAGGCCGTGTTCCGGGTTCAGAACAGGCATCGGCAGACCTGACCCGGCAAGGAAGCGGCCGCTCGCCTCAATTCCGGTGGCCAGCCACGCGGTGGACCGCGTCTGGGTGAAGGTGTGTCCGCTGTCCCGTGCAGGGTAGGCGAGCTCCACCCGGTAGTTCCGGCCGGGCAACAGCCCGGGCAGCGCCACGCGTCCGGGAACCTCGGCGAACGACGTCGCGACCGCCACCAGCGCGAACAGTGCGGCGGAGCCGTCGTGTGCGACGACGCCGTGCAGCATCAGCGTAGGGTCCGGCTCGTCGGCGCGCACCATGCGCCCGCTGTGCAACAGTGTGCGGTGTTCCTTGTACAGCGCGATGACGGCGGCGAGCTCGTCCCGCTCTGCGCCCTGGAGGTGGCGGACGTCCCATTCCAGGCCGAAGTGGCCGAACATGGCGGTGATGGCGCGGAATGACAGGTCGTGGGTGCGGGCCGTGGTGTGCGAGGTAGTCGGCCCGATATGCGCCCCGACCAGTTCGGGCGGGACCACCGTTCCGGTCCACCGCTGGATGGTCTGGCGTTCCAAAGCGTCGTTGCAGTCGGAGGCCCAGACCCGGTCGGTGCGTTCCAGAATCCCCAGATCCACCCGGGCGCCCCCTGATGAGCAGCTTTCAATCTCGACGTCGGGATGGGCTTTCCGCAACTCGTCCAGCAGCCGGTACACGGCCAGCGTCTGGGCATGGACCGAGGGGGCGCCCCCGTGCCCCATCTCGGCGAGATCCCGGTTCTGGTCCCACTTCAGATAGCTGATGGCGTGCTCGGTGAGGAGAGCATCGAGCCGGTCGAAGATATACTGCCAGGCCTCCGGGTTGACGAGATCCAGCACCTGCTGGTTCCGCCAGCGCTCCGGCAACCGGCCCGGCGCGCCGGTCTTCTGAACCCCGGACTCCTGCGGAATCGGGCCGGGACCGGCGATCCAGTCCGGGTGTGCGCGGGCGAGGTCCGAGTCCTCGTTGATCATCTCCGGCTCGACCCACAGCCCGAATTCCATGCCGTGGGCCGTGACAGCGTCGATCAGGGGCGTCAGCCCGTCCGGCCACAGCTGTTCATCCACATACCAGTCGCCCAGGCCGGCGGAGTCGTCGCGGCGGCCACGGAACCAGCCGTCGTCGAGGACATAGCGCTCGACGCCGAGCCCGGCCGCGGTGCCGGCCAGCTCCAGCAGCGTGCCGAGGCGGTGGTCGAAGTACACCGCCTCCCACACATTGAGCACCACGGGGCGGGGCTTCCCGGACCGGACCCCGGGATGGTGCGCCCGCGCCCGGAACCAGGCGTAGAACGAGTCGCTGATGCCGTCGAGCCCGGCGTCCGAGTACGCGGCAAAGAGCCAGGGTGTCTGGTAGCTGGTTCCGGCCGCGAGTGTGACCTCGGCGGAGCCCAGCAATTCCGCGGCGCCGATGACTGCGCGCCCGTCGGCGATGGTTTCCACGAAGCTTTCGTGGTTGCCGCTCCAGCCCAGATGGACGGCCCAGACCTGCCCGTGCCGGTTGCCGAAGCCCGGGGTTCCGGCCGCCAGCAGCAGCGAGGAATCATGGCCGGTACGTCCGTGCCGGCCGGAGCGTACCCACGTGCCCTGCCGCATGGGGAGCCGCTGGGGGTGGTTCTCCCGGCACCAGCGCCCTGTCAGGTCCAGGATTTCACCGGCGGCACGCCCCACGGGAAGCACCGCGGCGAGTTCCTCCACCGAATAGCTGCCCGGACCGTCGTTGTGGAGGCTGTGCCGGAGCTGCAGCAGGCCGCCATCGTTGATTTTGATCTCGGTGCGGAGGGTGACGCCGGCGGCGGGGTCGGATTGGGTGATGACGGCGGAACAGTCAGCATCCTCGGTCACCGACACGAGGCGGAGCCGGGCGGAGAACGAGCGGCCATTGCGGTGGCCGCGGAGCCCGGGGCGGCCGCGCCAGCCGGACGAGGCTTGCGGAATCAGGCCCTGCGTCACGGGAATGTCCAGGGAGGAGGGCGCCACGGGGTCCCCGAGCAGCGACAAATCCGGCAGGGAGGGGCCCAGGTCCGCGCCGAAGTGCAGCATTGCAGGTTCGCCGGTGCTGCAGTCAATGAGCAGCGCCGTGCCGGAGCGCCGCAAGTACAGTAACCGCGGCAGCGGTTGCAGGGCCGGCGATTCCTGGGCAACGGTGGCGGGGTTTAGATGGTTCACGGCAGCTCCAGGCTTGTGGTCGTCAGGGGCGGTAGGGGTGGGCAGGGCAGGAGGGGTGGGAGGGCGCTCCCGGTCAGCCCGCAGGCGACCCGGCGGGAACGAGAGGCGCCAGCCGGAGCCTGCCCACCCGTTCCCCAAGGATGCGCCGGGCTTCGCCGCCCAGATGGTCGTCGGAAATGAGTTCGTCGGCGTCCTCAAGGGCGGCGATCGTGCTGATGCCCAGGGTCCCCCATTTGGTGTGGTCCGCCAGCACCACCACCCTGCGGGCGGCCGCCACGAACGCGCGGTCCGTTTCCGCCTCCAGCACGTTGGGGGTGGTGAAGCCGGCGTCGGCGTCAACGCCGTGGACGCCGAGGAACAACACATCGAGGTGCAGCTGCTTCAAGGCGGATGTGGCCAGCGGCCCCACGAGAGCGTCGGAGGGCGTTCGTTCGCCGCCGGTCAGGATCACCGTGGACGGGGAGGAACTCTGGTGGAACACATCTGCGACGCGCACCGAGTTGGTGACCACCGTGATCCGTGGCCCGGCGGACAGCAGCTGCGCCAGCGCCCAGGTGGTGGTGCCCGCGCTGAGCCCCACCGCCATCCCCTCACGGACCTGCGCGGCGGCCTCGTGGGCAATCGCCATCTTCTCCTCCGGGAGCTGGGTTGATTTCAGCTCGAAGCCCGGCTCGTGGGTGCTGGCCCCGCCGGGCAGTTTGGCCCCGCCGTGGATCTTTTCGACGGCGCCGGCAGCGTCCAGCGCGTCGATGTCCCGCCGGACAGTCATCAGGGAGACGCCCAGCAGTTTCGCAAGGTCCGCGACGCGGACGATTCGTTCACGCTGGACTTCCGCGGTGATGGCTGAGTGGCGGGCTGCGGCGAGCATCTGGTGTCCTTACCGGACCGCTTCGGCAGCGGTCCGGGAACGGACGACGGCGGCAGCGCCGGCGCCCAAGGCAAGGCCGCCGTCGAGTTCCCGACCGGCGATGAGGTCGACTCCCGCCAGGGGCAACCGGACGTCCTGCGTTCCGTGGTTGATGCAGAACGTCCAGTCCGTGCCGTCCTTGCTCCGCCGGATGACCTCCACATCGGCCGGAAGATCCGGTACCAGCGGCTGTACCGACGCGTCGGCGCAGCTGAGCGCCACGAAGTCACTGAGGCCCGCGGCCGACAACGTGGTGGCGACGTAGTAAGCCAGGCCCGTTCCCGCCTGGTTGCGGGTCACCGCCGGCGAACCGGCCACCGGCCCCTCGGTTACCGCGGCGAGCACCTCGGCGGTGCTGGCCCGGCCGAGTTCGCTCCAGCACGAGCCCGCACCGAACGCGCTGAGCGGAAGCGATTCGCCGGAGCGCAACGGATAAAATTCCTCCATCCGTACGCCCAGCAGCTCACTGAACGCCCCCGGATAGCTGCCGAGCCGGATGTGGTCGTGCTCGTTCACAATGCCCGAGTAGTACGTGATGACGAGGTGGCCGCCGTCCCTTGCGTAGCGGTCCAGGTTGGCCGCTCCGGCGTCGGTCACGAGGTATTGCATCGGGGCCACCACGAGCCGGTAGCCGGAGAGATCATCTGTGCTTTGACGGAAGTCGGTGGGGACCCCGGCACGGTAGAAGGCATCGTGCCAGCGGCGCGTTTCCGCGATGTTGGAGGCATCCGTACTCGGGTGCGAGTCGAGTTCCGAGGCCCAGCGGGCATCGGTGTCATGGATGATTGCGACATCAACGCGGCCGGACGCACCGGTCACCGTCGAGCCGGCCACTTCGGCGAGGCTGCGCAGCGCCTGGCCCAGCTGGACGACTTCCCGCCACACCTTGGTGTCGGTTCCCCCGTGCGGCAGCATCCCGGAATGAAATTTTTCCGCGCCGGCCCGGGAAGCCCGCCACTGGAAGAAGAGGGCACCGTCGGCGCCGCGGCCGATGTGCTGCAGCGAGTTGCGCAGCATTTCTCCGGGCGCCTTGGCGATATTGCGGGGCTGCCAGTTAACCGCGGACGTGGAGTGCTCCATCAGCAGCCAGGGCCGGCCCTGCGCCCAGCCGCGGCTCAGGTCCGCCGCCGCGGCAAGCTCCTGGAAGTTCCGCAAGTCCTCAGCGATGAGGTAGTGGTCGTTGGACACCACGTCCATTTGTTCGGCCCAGCGCCAGTAGTCCACCGGCTGGTGCAGGCCCATGTTGAAGCCCATGAAGTTGGTAGTCACCGGATGCTTGGAATGCGACCGGATGATCGCGGCCTCCGCTTTGTAGCACTCGAGAAGTTCGTCCGAGGAATACCGGGCGAAGTCCAGTTGCTGGGTGGGATTGACCCAGGTCCCGGAGGTCCGCGGCGGCAGGATTTCCTCCCAGGCGGAGTAGCGCTGGGACCAGAAGGCGGTACCCCAGGCCTCGTTCAGTCCGTCGAGGCTTCCGTAGCGGGCTTGTAGCCAGTTGCGGAAGCCGGCGGCGGCGCCGTCAGAAAAGTCCGGCTGGTTGTGGCAGCCGTACTCATTGTGCACATGCCACATGACCACCGCGGGGTGGTCCTTGTACCTCATGGCAATCTGCTCCGTCAGGGCGGCCGCGGCACGGCGGTAGTCCGGGCTGGATGCGGCGAAGGCCTGCCGCGACCCGTAACTGTGGCGCACTCCATCGGCTGTGACGGGAAGGGAGCCAGGATACTTGTGGCTGAACCAGGGCGGCGGCGAGGCGGTGGCGTTGGCCAGGTCCACCCGGATGCCGTTGGCGTGCAGCAGGTCCAGCACCCGGTCCAGCCAGCCGAATTCGTAGATACCCTCGGACGGTTCCAGCAACGACCAGCTGAAGATGCCAACGCTGACCAGGTTGATGCCGGCCTCGCGCATGAGCCGGACGTCCTCGTCCCAGGTCTCCTCGGGCCACTGCTCCGGGTTGTAATCGCCGCCGAACGCGAGCATGGGTGCGCCTTCCGAGCCCAGGCGCGCGGTGATGTAGTCCATGGCGGCGGTGTTGTTGTTGAAGTCCACGTTTATCCTTTGCTGGAGCCGAGTGTCAGTCCGGCCACGAAGTGTCGCTGCAGGAGCAGGTAGATGATGAGGGCAGGAATGGCTGTGATCATGGCGCCGGCGGCGATCAGGTTGTAGTCCGAGAGGAACTGGCCCTGAAGGTTGTTCACGGCGGTGGTGAGCGGGAGCCGGTCCCCGCTTTGAATGAACAGCAGCGGCCAGAAGAAGTCGTTGTAGATGAAGATGACCTGCAGCGTGCCCATCGCGGCTAGGGCGGGCCGGCACAGGGGGAGGATGATTTCCCAGTACTGCCGCCAGATGCCGGCGCCGTCCACCAGGGCAGCCTCGGTCAGTTCGGGGGACAGTGCCTTCATGTAATTGGAGAGCACGAAGGTGACGAAGCCGATCTGGAACGCCGTGTCGACGGCGATGACGCTGATGTAGGTGTTGAGGAGGTTGCCGGAATCGCTGACGCTGTAGGGGAGTTCGAGCTGCTTGAACATCTGGAACAGGGGAGCCGCGAGCACCTGGGGCGGCAGGAGGTTGCCGGCGGTGAACATGATCAGCAGCGTCACGTTGAATTTCCAGGCCACCCGGCTGACAGCGAAAGCCATCATCGAGGCGAAGAACAGAATCAGGATGACCGACGGTATGGTGATCAGCGCGGAATTCCAGGCGTACTGCGCGAACCCGCCCCGGGTCCATGCTTCGGTGAAGTTGTCGAAATTGAAGGACCCGCCGAGGCTGAAGTACCCGTACTTGTCGGTGTCGGCCTTGGGCCGCAGGGACGTGAAGATGGTCCAGGCCAGCGGCACCAGCCACATGGCTGCCATCACGATCAGGAAGAGGTGGATGCCGAGGTGCTTTTTGGCCGGTCCCCGGCCCTTGCCGCCCGGGTGCTGCACTGCGGCAGGGTGGTCGCTTCTCGCCGCGGCAGGGGCCGGCTTGATGATGCTCATGCCTCTTTGTCCTTTCCGAAGGCGCGGGACAGGTAGAAGGTGATGGGAACCAGCGAAATGACCAGGAGGATGACGGCAAGAGCGGAGCCGACGCCGATCACCTGTCCTTCGCCAACGAGGTTCTGGATGACCAGGGCGCTGATGAGTTCGAGTCCGTTCGTGCCGCGGTTAATGACGTAGACAATGTCGAAGGCGCGCAGCGATTCGATCACCGTGATGACGATGATGATCACATTGACCGGCCGCATGGCCGGGAAAATGACCCGGAAGAACGTCTGGACTGCATTGGCGCCGTCGATCTGGGCCGCCTCCCGCAAGGTGGGATCCACGCCCTTGAGCCCGGCAAGGTAAAGGATCATGACGTAGCCGGCGTGGCGCCAGGTGGCGGCAAGGAGAGCGGCCCAAATGTTGACGCTGGAATCGCCGAACCAGTCGACCGCCTGCGGGGTGCCGGCGGTTCCCAGCAGGAAGTTCAACAGTCCGCTGTCCCGGTTGTAGAACAGCTGCCAGATGACCCCGATCAGGGCCAGTGACAGCATGACGGGCGTGAAAAAGATGCTCTGGTAGATCTTGGAGCCGCGGATGTTCTGATCGAGAAGGATGGCGAGCAGCAGGCCGAGCGGAGTGGCGACGAGGGCCAGAAAGACCAGCCACAGCACGTTGTGCTGGACAGCGGGCCAGAACGGCGGGTAGTCGTTGGCGATGAACTGGTAATTTGCCAGGCCGGCGCCCTTGATGTCGCTCAGGCTCAACCCGTTCCATCGGGTGAAGGACAGGGCAGCGGAAAGCAGCGTGGGGATCCAGACCAGGACGAGCTGGATGAGGGTGGGGACCCCCACCATGAATCCGAGGACCCACTTGTCCCGGCCGGACAAACGCCGGACCCGCCGTGCCGGGGCACCCCTGGCGCCTCGTGCCCCGGCCGTTGTTGTGTCGCTTGCTGTGCTCACGGAAAGTCCTTGCTCGATATCGAGTGCCGCTACTGGGCGGCGTAGAGCGATTTGGCCTGGGCTTCCAGGTTCTTGACGTCGACGTTGCCGTCCTTGATGAAGGACTGCAGGGCCGGGATCATCACGTTGTTGGCCATGGCCGGGAGGGCATCGCGGTCGAAGAACTGGCTGATGCTCTTGGCATTGCTGATGGCGTCCGCCATCTTCTTGTTCAGCGGTGTGAACTTCGAGGTATCTGCACCCTTGGCGGTGGCAATATTGGCGGAGTCGACGGAGGCGTAGACGTCCTGTCCCTCGGGGGTGCCGAGGTAGGCGAGGAAGTCCTTGGCGGACTGGTTCTGGCCGCCCTTCTTGGAGAGCAGCAGCCCGTCGATGGGGGCCTCGATTGCGTCCTGGCCCTCCATGGCGAGCTCCGGGAACGGAAAGAAATCGATGTCGTCCGCCACTGTCTTGTCGGTGTACTGCTGGGTGAGGAAGGAGCCGAGCAGGTACATGCCGGACTTCTTGTCGCCCAGATTCTTGGCGGAATCCTGCCAGGTCATGCCCAGGGCATTGGGGTTCTGGTAGGGAAGCAGCTCCTTCCAGGTGTCGAAGACGTCGCTGACCTTCTTCTGGTCCCAGCTTTCCTTGTGGGCGGTGAGGTCCATGTGGAACTGGTATCCGTTCAGGCGCATGTTCAGATAATCGAACGTGCCCATGGCGGGCCAGCCGTCCTTGTCCGCGAATTCAATCGGGATCAGGCCATCGCCCTGCATCTTCTTGGCGAGGGCAGTCAGCTCATCAAAGGTCGTGGGAACCTCGTAGCCCTTCTCGGCCCACAGGCTCTTCCGGTAAAAGAAGCCCCAGGGGTAGTTGTAGTTCGGGACCAGGTACATCTTTCCGTCCGCGCCGGTGGATGCCTTTTTGAGGGCGTCGGAGTAATTACCTCCGATTTTCTCCCAGACGTCATCGATCGGTGCGAGCAATCCTTTGTCCGCGTAGTACTGCATCCGGTAGCCGGCGAACCAGGTAAAGCTGTCGTCGGGGCTGCCTTGCAGGTAGGTGTTGATCTTGTTTTGAAAGTCGTTGTGCGGGACCACGTTCGTGGCGACTTTGATGCCGGACTTCTTCTCAAACGCGTCCGTGACGGCTTTGTACGCATTTTTGGGTACTTCATCCGAGGATCCGGAACCGAAACTGACGGTCTTGGCGCCCCCGCTTGCGGCCGGGGCGCTGCCACCGGTGCACGCAGCCAGCGCGGGCACTCCCGCCAGCGCGACGGCTCCCACACCCAGCGTCTTGAGCAAGGTCCGCCGGTCCCACGCGCCCTGGCTGGAAGCCCGGCGCAGCGCGTCTTCGTGCATGGTCATGATTTCTCCTTTGAAACATCCGGGTGTGAGGCGACTCACATAATTATCTATCATAAACGCACAATAAGGAACGTCAAGAGGCAAAAAAGAACATTTTAGTGTCCGCGGATGCGGAACGTTCCGGCAGTTGCGGATTTTACGTCCCCGCAACAGCCGGGACACCTGCGCGACATGGGGCGCGGAGGAGACTGGAAGTACGTCCTTCGGGGCGCTCTCACGCAGGCATTTGGGGACTTACCGAAGGACTCCGCGCATGCCCACTCCGCTCAACCAGTCCCTGGCCGACTCTGCCCTCCTGACGAAGTCCCTGCCGCTGGGACTGCTCCGTGCATTTGTGCAGACCAATGCGGTGGAGGACGGGCTGACGCCGCAGTTGCTGGCGGAACTGAAGATCCTGGCCCGCACCCCGGGGCTGCTGGTGGCCTGCAACTACGGCGGGACGCTGTGCGCCGCGGAAGGCGTTTCCACCGAGACCCTGCCGCTGGGCAGCGCCTCGATCGCGCTCCGGGCGCTGGCGGCCCTCCCCAATACCCACGCCGCCGTCATCTCCGGGCGTTCCCTGCGTGACCTGGCCGCAGTCTCACGGCTTCCCGCCGAGGTGCACCTGGTCGGCTCGCACGGCGTCGAGTTCGACATGGGTTACGCCCACGGACTGTCCCTGGCCACCGAATCCGTGCTTCAGCAGGCCGCCCAGGCGCTCGCCGAAACCGTGGGCGCCTACCGGGGCGTCACCATCGAGCGCAAGCCCGTCGCCGTGTCCGTGCACACCCGGCCGGCGGCGCCCGACGTCGTCGCGCTGGCTACGCAGCAGGCAGCGGACATCGCCCGGGAGCACGGATTGTTCTTTGTTGTGGACGGATCGGTCCTGGACTTGTCCGTGGTGGAGCCGGCCAAGGGCGGCGCCCTGGAACACCTGCGCTCCATGCTCGGCGTCAGCGCAGCCCTTTACGCGGGTGACGCTGCCAGCGATGAACTGGCAATGGCCACCCTGCGCGGCCCGGATCTGGCGCTGCGGGTGGGGGAGGGCGCCACTCTCGCCGCGCACCGGCTGCGGGACCCGGAGGCCTTCGCCCGGGTGCTGGCCATTCTCTTTGAACTGCGGAGGGCCTGGCTGTTTGGGGAGGACGCCGTCGGGCTGGAACGGCACTCGATGATCGGCAACGGGTCCTCCACGGCACTGCTGACCCCGGATGCCAAGATCTGCTGGATGAGCCACCCGCTGCCGGACTCCGGGTCCCTCTTCGCGCATTTGCTGGGCGGCGACGCGGCTGGTCATTTCTCGGTGGAACCGGTGAAAGCCTCGCAGGTCCTGGGCCAGCGCTACGTGGACAGCACCATGATTGTTGAAACACGCTGGGCTGATGTCACCGTCACGGACTATCTGGAGCCCGCGCCGGAGGGTGTAACCAGCCTGGTCCGGGTGCTCACAGGCACCGGGATGGCGCGGATTGTCTTTGCACCCCGCCCGGATTACGCGAACGCACCGTTTAGCATGGAGGCCCGCGGGTCAGAACTGCATGTCGTGGGCACCGCGGACCCGATCATTCTGCTTGCCTCCGGTGTGGATTTCACGCTCACCTCGGATGGGCGCCACGCGACCGCCACGGCCGACGTCGAGCTGCGGCACGGGCCGGTGGTCTTGAACCTGCGCTGCGGCGACACGGAACTTCAACGCGCCGAGCCGCCGGAGGAGCATTCGCGCCGTGCCGCCGTCGCGCATCATTCCCGGCGCTGGGTGCAGGCACTGCGGTTGCCCGCGGTGAAACCGTCCCTTGTGCGGCGGTCAGCGCTGGTGCTCCGCGCCCTGGTTCATGAGCCCACCGGAGCCGTGCTTGCGGCGCCCACCACCTCACTGCCTGAGGGAATTGGCGGCACCCGGAACTGGGACTACCGGTACTGCTGGCTGCGGGACGGTTCCATGACCGTGAACGCCCTCGTGGACCTCGGTTCCACCTCGGAGGCGGAGGGTTTCCTGGCCTGGCTGGGCCGGATCCTGGCCCACACGCCGGGTCCGGAATGGCTGCATCCGCTGTACTCGGTCACTGGGGCACCGCTGTCCACCGAGGCCATTATCGATTGCCTTCCCGGGTACGCGGGCTCCCGGCCGGTGCGGATCGGCAATGCCGCGGACCACCAGGTGCAACTGGACGTTTTCGGTCCGATCGCTGAGCTCATCGATGCGCTGAGCGCCCGGCTGGGGGAGTTGGCCGATGCCCATTGGGAGGTGATGGTGCAGATGGCCTCGGCCGTTTTGGCCCGCTGGCACGAGCCGGACCATGGGATCTGGGAGGCCCGGCGGGCACCCCGGCACCACGTTTACACGAAAGTGATGTGCTGGGTGGCGCTGGACCGGGCGCTGCGGACTGCTGACCGGCACGGACGGACGCCGCATCCTGAGTGGGAGCCGGCCGCGGCGGTCATCCGGGAGCAAGTCCTGCGGGAGGGCTGGGATGAAGGTGCAGGGTCCTACACCGTGGCCTACGATAGCCCGGATCTTGACGCCGCGGTGCTGCACATCGGTTTGTCGGGCCTCCTGGACGTTGCGGACCAGCGCTTCCTGGACACCGTCACGGCGGTGGAACGGGAACTGAGGGTGGGTCCCACCGTGTTCCGCTACCGGTACGACGACGGCTTGCCGGGTTTGGAGGGCGGCTTTCACATCTGCACCACCTGGCTGATCGAGGCCTACGTCGCGGTGGGGCGGATCGAGGAGGCGTGGGACCTGTTCGATCAGCTGGTCAATCTGTTCGGGCCCACCGGGCTGCTGCCGGAGGAATACGACCCCGGCACCGAAACCCACCTGGGAAACCATCCGCAGGCCTACTCGCACCTGGGCTTCATCCGTTGCGCACGGCTGCTGGACGCGCTGCCGAAGAACTAGCTCCGCACGTCCCTGTCCCTATTCGCAGGCGACGCCGTCGCGGTCGCCGTCCATCTGCTCGCGGTAGCCCGGCTGGCCGACCCGCAGCGGGGCAGCTCCTGCCGCCCGGGCTGCGGCGCAGTTCGCATAGAAGGCCTCCGCTGGTGCCGCCGGTGCCGCCGGGGCTGGCGCCGCTGGTCTTGCCGGCGCCGGTTCGGCTGAAGCGGGAAGCGGGGCGGGTTCGGCGGGGTGCGGTGTTCCCTGGCCGGCGGGGAGCGCTGTGTCCGGGCAGCCGGCCAGGATGCGCGCCATCGCATCGTGCTCGGCCTGGGTGACCCACAGCCCATAGCTGGATTTGACCGAGATCTGACGGGCGACGTAGTCGCAGCGGTATGACGTGTTTGGCGGAAGCCAGGTGGCGGCGTCGCCGTCGCTCTTTTGCTGGTTACTGGGACCGTCCACCGCGAGCAGGTTCAGCGGATCGTTGGCGAGAGCGAGCCGTTGGGCTTCGGTGAGCTGCTGCGCGCCTTTCTGCCAGGCGTCGCTGAGGGCCACCACATGGTCGATCTGCACCGCGGAACTGGTGCTGTTGCCGCGGAGGAAGTTGATCAGGGTTGCCGTGTAAGGGTCATTCAGGATGCCGGACAGGACCACGCAGTCCCCGGTGCCGGGTTTGAGGGCCAACGCGGTCAGGTCGCGGCGCAGCACGTCATTGCGGGTGTCGCAGCCGTTGCGGTCGACGTCGGCCCAGGCCTGGCCGAATTGCTCGCGCGAGTATCCCGTTTTCGGCGCCCGGCCCTTGACCGGGAGCGAGTCCAGGACGTCCAGGGCCCTGCCGGCCAGGGAGCCGGTGGCCGTGCCGGGGTCCGGCAGGGTGGGCCCGGCGGTGGGTGAGGGAGTGTCGGCGGCCGGGGAGGCGGGCGCTGGGCCGCCGACGGCGGCGGGGGACGTGGCACCCGCAACCGGGGCAGCAGCCGGGGCCGTTCCGGCGCAGGCAGTGGCGGAGACCAGCAGCAGTGCCGTGAGGCCCGCCGCGATCCAGTCGACGGCGCCGGATACCGCGGTCCGGCGTGGTGTGACGCTGTGCAATTGTTCCCCACTTCGTGCTGAGCGCCGGGAGTTGCCGGCCGGCTTGAGACCGGTCCCAGCCTACCCGGGTTGCTTGGCGGTCAGCGGACCCCCGGGCGTGGGGCCGAGAAGATTCCCGGGGCAGGGCGCTCCCCGGTTGCGAGGTCGGCGGGGCGGATCTCCGCCCCGCGGCCGGCGAGAGCCGGCGGTGGCAGCTCTCAGGTGAGGAGCAGGGCCACACAGATCATGGCCGGAACGGCGGCGATGGTGGTGATCAGCACGGTGTCCTTGGCGACGGTCAGGCCGGTCTGGTAGCGGCTGGCGACGACAAAGACATTTTGTGCCGTGGGCAGAGCCGAGGTGACCACTACGGCAAAGAGGGCCTGGTCCGCCATCCCCAAACCGAACCGGGCGAAGAGGAAGGCAAGCGCCGGGTGGACGATTAGCTTGAAGCCACTGGCAAGCAGCGCGTCGAGCCGGCGGCCGGCCGTGGCCTGCAGCGGCCGGGAGCCGTTGAGGCTCATGCCGAAGGCGATCAGCATGGCAGGGATCGCGGCGCCGCCGATCAGGTGGATCGGCTGCATCACAAGCTCTGGGACCTGCCAGCCCGTACCCGCCACGAGAAGACCGAGGCCGGAGCCCACGATCATGGGGTTCCGCAGGATCATCAGTCCGAACCCCAGGGGCGTGGTCCGGCGGGTGCTCGTCGTGGCATCGAGGGCCATCAGGAACAGCGGGGAGAAGAACGCCAACTGGAAGATCAGCAGCGGAGCCACATAGCCGGCGTCGCCGAGGACGAACACCGCGATGGGGATGCCCAGGTTGGCGGAGTTGGCCAGCGAAGCGCCCATGGAGGACACCAGGGACTCCGGCAGCGGCCGTCCGAGCAGGAAGCGGACAATGACGAAGAAGAGCGACGCCGTGACGATGGCCCCGGCTGCGGTGACCAGCAACGGCGCGGCGAAGACGTCGTTGAGCTTGGCTTTGCTGAGCGTTTCGAACAATAGCGCGGGACTGGCAACGAAGAAGGTCAGCGCGCTGAGCACGGAGCGGGCGTTCTCGCCCAGGATGCCGCGCCGGCCGACGAACATGCCCACCAGGATGATGCACCAGACCACGGAGAATCCGGCAAGAACACCTAACACGCGGCGGTCCGGAGGACTTCAGGCGTGGAAAGGGCGGCAATCACCCTCCCAGACTAATCAGCCTGTTCTACACCGGGTACGCAGTACGGCGGAAAGAGGCCTGCGAAGATCCGGACTTCAGTTGAGGGCGGCGTTGTTCAGCGCGTACGGGGGCCGCAGGACTCCGGGCGTATGGCCCTCCGCAGGATCGTTGCCGATCTGCAGTATTTTATTGTCCTCATCCACATGGACCACTCTGGGGGTGTAAGCCTTGGCCTCATCCGTGGTCATCTGGGCATAGGTAATGAGGATGATGATGTCATTCTCGTGCATCAGATGCGCGGCGGCGCCGTTGATGCCGATGACACCCGAACCGCGCTCACCGGCGATCGTGTACGTCTCCAGCCGGGCGCCGTTGCTGACGTCAACGATCGACACGAGTTCGCCGGGGAGGATGTCGGCGGCTTCGAGCAGGTCCAGGTCCACGGTGACCGAACCGACGTAGTGGAGGTCCGCGTGCGTAACCGCGGCGCGGTGGATTTTGGACTTGAACATTGTGCGATTCATAACGGAATCAGTCTAGCGCCGGGCGGGGGACTGTGCTGTGAGCCGGCCGACAGCGGCCGCGAGGCGTTTGGGTAGGTGGGGCCCGTGGGCCGGTACCGGTCGGTCAGGGGCCGGCGGGCGGGATGGACGCGGCCGTCTCGCTCAGGATCTCCCGGGCGGCGAGGATGGCCGGACGCTTGGCACTGGAGCGTCGTACGGAGGTGAAAATGGTCCGGTGCGGATCTCCCGGCAGGGTGATCAACTGCGACGTCGTTCCCCTCCCCGTCCAGACGAGATCCGGCATGAGCGCCACCGCGTTCCCGGATTCGATCAGCCGGATCTGGGCCTGCAGATCGGCGGTTTCATACCGGACGTCCGGTTCGAACCCGGCGCTCCGGCAGGCTTGTTCCGCCCAGTGCCGTGAGGCTGCACCCCGGGGTTCCATGACCCACGCCAGCCCGGCGGTGTCGGCTAGCGATGAGACCGCCGGGCGCGCGGCGGCGGGCGGCGGAACGGCCAGGCGGATGGCGTCGCTGGTGAGCCGGACCCGGTCCAGTTCAGCGTATCGGGGTGCCGCATGCCCGGGGTACTGCTCGGCAATCACCAGATCGAAGTCCCGGGCCCAGGTCTCGTGCAGTGCCGTTTCGGGTTCCCGCTGGATCATTTCAATCCGGACTTCGGGGTAGCGCGAGGACATCCGGGTGAGGGCATCCGGCATCAGGGCAAGCGCCGCGGACTGGAAGACGGCAATGCGGACGGTGCCCGTCACGGTGGTCAGTGAGGCCGCCAGATCCGCCTCGGCCTGTTCCAGGGTTTCCAGCAGCTGGGCCGTGTGGGCCACCAGGACCTCAGCCTGCGGAGTGAGCTGGACGCGGCGTCCGGTCTTGCGCAACAGCTCGACACCGGCCTCCTTCTCCAGGAGGGCCAGTTGCTGGGAGACCGACGACGGACTGTACTGGAGCGCCTCCGCAACCTCGGCCAGGGTGCCCCGGATCTTCAGCTCGCGCAACAACCGCAATCGCCGGACGTCCAGCATCGCTATTCCTTTGTGAATGCTAATGGTTATTGATTAGGAGAATTCACTTTATCTAACGGAATCCGGCTTGCATACTTGTGTCGTTGAGTAACCCCCATCACAGGGTGGATTGATGGGTGCCACACCTAAGCGGGAGACCCTGAAATGAACACAAAAGACATGTCCAAGTCACTCTTGAGGCGCAAGCCCATTGACGACATCGAAGAGGAAAACCTGCACAGCGGGCTCCGGAAGAGCCTCGGGCTGTGGCAGCTGACGGCCATCGGCGTCGGTGGCATCATCGGTGTCGGTATCTTCTCCCTCGCCGGGCTCGTGGCCCACGGCAGCGAATCTGAACCCGGTGTGGGCCCGGCGGTGCTGTTCTCCTTCCTGATTGCGGGCCTCGCCTCTGCGGCTGCCGCGTTGTCCTACGCCGAATTCGCCGGCATGATCCCGCGGGCAGGCTCCGCCTACACCTACGGCTACGTGGCGCTCGGAGAAATCATCGGCTGGTTCATCGGCTGGGACCTGCTGCTGGAATACATCGCGATTGTCGCCGTTGTGGCCATCGGTATTTCCGGCTACTTCGACGCGTTCCTGGCCGGGATCGGCGTTCACATGCCTGCCTGGATGACAGCGACGCCGGATGAGGGCACGGGCGGCATCATCAACGTTCCCGCGATCGTGGTCTGCCTGCTGGTGACCTGGATCCTGTCCCGCGGCACCAAAACATTTGGCCGCTTCGAACTTGTGGCCGTCGGGATCAAGGTGGTTCTGATCCTGTTCATCATCGGCCTCGGCATCTTCTACATCGACACAGGCAACTACAACCCGTTCATGCCCAGCGGGTTCGGCCCGGTGGTGGCCGGCGCGGCAACGGTCTTCTTCGCCGTCTTCGGCTACGACGCCATGAGCACCGCCGCGGAAGAGGCGACGGACGGCAAGAAGCACATGCCGAAGGCCATCATCATGTCCCTCATCATCGCGATGCTCCTTTACGTCGCCGCAACCCTGGTGCTCACCGGCATGCAGAACTACAAGGACATTGACCCCAAGGCCGGTTTCGCGTCCGCATTCAACGGCGTGGGCCTGCCGGTCATTGCCACGATCATCTCGGTCTTTGCCGTGCTGTCCATCCTGACCGTGATGCTCACCTTCCTGCTCGGTGTCACCCGTGTGTGGTTCTCAATGAGCCGCGACGGGCTGCTCCCCGGATGGTTCGCCAAGACGGACCGCCACGGGACGCCGCAGCGCGTGACCTGGATCGCCGGGATCGCGTCCGCACTGCTCGCGGGCGTATTTCCAATCAAGGCCGTCGCCGACCTGACCAATATCGGCATCCTGGCCGCGTTCGTCGTCGTCTGTTTCTCGGTGATCGTCTTCCGCTACAAGAAACCCGACGCGCCGCGCACCTTCCGCCTGCCGCTCATGCCGCTCGTTCCGGCCTTCGGCGTCCTGGCCTCCGGGTTCCTCATGCTTCAGCTGCACTGGGAGACCTGGCTGCGCTTCGGCGTCTGGCTCGTGATCGGCCTGGTCATCTACTTCGGCTACGGCCGCAAGCACTCGCTGATGAACCCGGACAGCCCGCGGCATGAAGAGGCCGTGGAGATGCACCGGCACGTCGGCTAACCCCCAAAGGACGCTCCCGGACATACTGCGGTGGTTTCCCGGACGCTTCCGCACATCTGGCATGGCATCGGCGAAACCCTTTCCTGGCTTGGGGAAGGGTTTCGCTGTATCTCCGGCATGATCTGCGGGAGGGGCGGTAGGGCGGCAGAAGGTTCTGATTTTCTGATCAGTATTGCTCAGAAAACATCGCTTTATCTTATGAAAATCCGGTCGCATACTGAAGTCAGAACGGTCCACATTTTGAGAAAGAACGAGTACCAGCCATGACCCACGTTTCAACGGAGTCCGGAGTGACCACAGGCAGCGCGGCCTCGCACGCACCCGTCCCGGAAGGCTCGCCGGTTCCCGAGGCAGCAGCCCTCGCCGAGGAGACCATCGGGCTGGTGCGCCATTGGCTCACCGAGGCGGCAAAGGTGCCGGTCGACGCCTCCGCCGAGCAGCTCGCCGGCGTCCTGAAGGACCCCAACGGCCTGGACTTCACGGTCGGATTCGTCGACGGCGTCGTCCGCCCCGAAGACCTTCAGGTCGCAGCCCGCAACCTCGCCGCCCTGGCCCCCAAGGTCCCTGACTTCCTGCCCTGGTACATGCGCAGTGCCGTCCGTCTCGGCGGCACCATGGCCCCGGCCCTGCCCCAGGTGGTCATTCCGATCGCCCGCCGCGTCCTCCGGGAAATGGTCGGCCACCTCATCGTCGATGCCACCGACGCCAAGCTGGGCCCGGCCATTGCCAAGATCCGCAAGGACGGCATCAAGCTCAACGTCAACCTCCTCGGCGAAGCCGTGCTCGGCGAACACGAGGCCTCCCGCCGGCTTGCAGGCACCCACAAACTCCTGGCCCGCCCCGACGTCGACTACGTCTCCATCAAGGTCTCCTCCACCGTGGCCCCGCACTCGGCCTGGGCCTTTGACGAGGCCGTCGAGCACGTCGTGGAGAAACTCACCCCGCTCTTCACCCGGGCGGCCTCCTTTGCCGCCGGTGGACAAAAAGCCAAGTTCATCAACCTGGACATGGAGGAATACAAGGACCTCGACATGACCATCGCGGTCTTCACCCGGATCCTGGACAAGCCGCAGTTCAAGGACCTCGAGGCCGGCATCGTGCTGCAGGCCTACCTCCCGGACGCGCTCGCCGCCATGATCCGCCTGCAGGACTGGGCCGCTGCCCGACGCGCCGACGGCGGCGCCGCGATCAAGGTCCGCGTCGTTAAAGGCGCCAACCTGCCGATGGAACAGGTCGAAGCCTCCCTGCACGACTGGCCGCTTGCCACCTGGGGCTCCAAGCAGGAGTCCGACACCAACTACAAGCGCGTCATCAACTATGCGCTGCACCCGGACCGGATCGGCAACATCCGGATCGGCGTCGCCGGCCACAACCTCTTCGACATCGCTTTCGCCTGGCTGCTGGCCAAGCAGCGCGGCGTGGAGTCCGGCATCGAGTTCGAGATGCTGCTCGGCATGGCCCAGGGCCAGGCTGAAGCCGTTAAAAAGGACGTCGGCTCGCTCCTGCTCTACACTCCGGTGGTCCACCCGGCCGAGTTCGACGTCGCGATCGCCTACCTGATCCGCCGGCTGGAGGAAGGCGCGAGCCAGGACAACTTCATGTCCGCCGTGTTCGAACTCAGTGAGAACGAGTCTCTTTTCGAGCGCGAGAAACAGCGCTTCCTCGCTTCCCTCGCCCAGCTCGACGAGGAGGTCCCGCCGCCCAACCGGCGGCAGAACCGCAGCCTCCCGGCCGAGCCGATGCCCCGCGCGTCCTTCGAAAACACCGCGGACACCGACCCCTCGCTGCCGGCCAACCGCGACTGGGGCCGTGCGATCCTGCAACGGGTGCCGTTCTCCACCCTCGGCAACGCCGCCGTGGACGCCGCCATCATCCACGACGAACAGACCCTCAACACCGTGATTGAGACCGCCGTGGAACGGGGCAGGGCCTGGGGCGCGCTCACCGGTGATGAGCGGGCCGAGATCCTGCACCGCGCCGGCGACGTGCTGGAAGCACGCCGCGCCGACCTCCTGGAAGTCATGGCCAGCGAGACAGGCAAAACCATTGACCAGGGCGACCCTGAAGTCAGCGAGGCCGTCGACTTCGCGCACTACTACGCCGAATCGGCCCGCAAGCTCGACGACGTCGACGGCGCGGACTTCGTTCCGGCGAAGCTCACCGTGGTGACCCCGCCGTGGAACTTCCCGGTGGCCATCCCGGCCGGCTCCACCCTGGCCGCCCTCGCCGCCGGCTCCGCCGTGGTGATCAAGCCCGCCAAGCAGGCCCGCCGCAGCGGTGCCGTCATGATTGAGGCGCTCTGGGAAGCCGGCGTCCCGCGCGATGTGCTCACCATGGTCCAGCTGGGCGAACGGGAACTGGGTCGTCAGCTGATCTCCCATCCCGCCGTGGACCGGGTCATCCTCACCGGCGGCTACGAGACGGCCGAGCTGTTCCGCTCCTTCCGCAAGGACCTGCCGCTGCTGGCTGAGACCAGCGGCAAAAACGCCATTATCGTGACCCCGAGTGCCGACCTGGACCTCGCCGCCAAGGACGTGGCATACTCCGCCTTCGGCCATGCCGGGCAGAAGTGCTCCGCTGCCTCCCTGGTGATCCTGGTCGGATCCGTGGCCAAATCGCGGCGCTTCCACAACCAGCTGATCGACGCCGTCACCTCGCTCAAGGTCGGCTACCCGGAGGACCCGGCCAGCCAGATGGGTCCGATCATCGAACCCGCCGGCGGCAAGCTCCTGAACGCCCTCACCACCCTGGGCGAAGGCGAGCACTGGGCCGTCGAGCCCCGGAAACTGGACGCAACGGGCAAGCTCTGGAGCCCGGGCGTCCGCTACGGCGTCCGCCGCAGCTCCTACTTCCACCTCACGGAATTCTTCGGCCCCGTCCTCGGGGTGATGACCGCCGAGACCCTGGCGGACGCCATTGCCATCCAGAACCAGATCGCATACGGCCTCACCTCCGGCCTGCATTCGCTGAACCCGGACGAAGTGGCGCTCTGGCTCGACACCGTCGAGGCCGGCAACCTTTATGTCAACCGTGGCATCACCGGCGCCATCGTGCGCCGCCAGCCCTTCGGCGGATGGAAGAAATCCGCCGTCGGCGCGGGCACTAAAGCCGGCGGGCCCAACTACCTCGTGGGGCTCGGCGACTGGGTGGGCAAGCCTGCCGCCGCGGGCGGGAACAGCCTGGCTGAGTCCGCGCACCCCGGCATCAGCCGGCTCGTGCAGGCAGCGCGCGCCGTCCTGGCCGCCGGCGAACTTGAGTCACTGCAGCGTGCGCTGGCCTCCGACGCCGTTGCCTGGGCCGACGAATTCGGCACCGCCAAGGACGTCTCCGGCCTCAGCGCCGAGCGGAACATCTTCCGATACCGCCCGCTGCCGGTCTCGGTGCGGCTCTCGGACGGTGAACCGCTCGTCCACCTGGTCCGGACCGTCGCTGCCGGCGTCCTCACCGGGTCCGTGCTGACCGTCTCCACCGCCGTCGAACTTCCCGCCCAACTGCACACTGTCCTGTCCGGCCTCGGCGTCGACGTGACAGTACAGGACGACGGCGATTGGCTGGCCGCTGCGGGCAGCCTCACTGTCCCGCGGGTCCGGCTTATCGGCGGCAGCGCCAGGGAACTGGCCGAGGCGACCGGCGGACGCCCGGACCTGGCAATTTACTTCCACCCGGTCACCGAAGCGGGACGGCTCGAGCTGCTGACGTTCCTGCACGAGCAGGCCATCAGCATCACGGCGCACCGCTTCGGAACGCCGAACCACATCTCCGACGGGCTGATCTAGGGGTCCGCTCCCCGGTTGCAACACAGCAGACGCACAACGAGCCGGACGGCCACCCTCCAATAGTGGCCGTCCGGCTCGTTGTTTGATGGTGCGCGCTGTGCCCGGCGGCTCAGCCGAAGTACCAGCCGGGGGGAACCCAGGTAGCCGGCACGGCGTGGGCGGAGAAGTCGTCGCACCCGGAGCAGAAGTACGTGACTTCGCCCAGTTTGTTGACGGATCCATCCCGGTGGTGCGTGGCCGGCACAAAGGTTTCAAGGTAGACATACTCGTCGGTCCCGCAGCGCTCGCAGTACGGACTGCCGACATATTCGGCCTCAACGAGCGTGGTCAGATGTGGATCCATGCGTCCGCGGCCGGGGTGGCGGGCGGCGGCGCCGCGGTGAACTGCCTGGGAGAGCGGGCCAACGGACTTTAGGTCGCGGGCTCCGACGGGGAGGTGCGGGCGGTTAATGGCTGGCGTCATTGTCGGCCTATCCCGAACGCCCCCCTGGGACCGCCCTGCGGCAGACGTAGGGACAGCGTCCGTTTTTTGAATCGTTGTTCCAGGCCTCTGCTTGACCTTCAATATGCCTATGATATGCCAGTATCCCCAGTGGATCAATGGTATGCGTAAGTACTCAATCCGCGTAGGTACACAGCAGGTGCGTAGCGCCGCTTAAGTAGCGCGTTTCAGGGTCCTGCCCGCGATGGTCTGGGTCAGGGCCTCGATCACCTCGGCGTTGGCCAGCGGGTTGCGGATCAGCGTGAAATCGACGTCGCCTACCGGGGGAAGGTCGAAGCGCCGGGTGATGGTTTTCAGATCATCCGGCACCAGGGAGGATGGCATGACCGCCACCCCGATTCCAGCCCGCACGGCGGCCAGCACTCCGGAGATCTGCCGCGTGGTGCAGGTGATCCGCCACGTCCGGCCCGTCGACTCCAGCGCGTCGATGGCAAGCTTCCGGCTCAGGCTCGGCGCGGGGTAGGCAATCAAGGGCACGGGGTCGGCCGGGTTGAGAGAGGTCTGCTCCAGGCCCACCCAGGCGAACGAGTCCTGTTGGACCACCGTGCCGCCCTTGGCTCCGGCGACCCACTTGACGAAGATGAGGTCCAGTTGCCCTGCGTTGAGACGTTTGTAGAGCTGCTCGCTTTGCCCCACGGTCAGCTCCAGGTTGATTTCGGGGTAGACCTGCCGGAATTCGCGCAGGATTCTCGGCAGCCCCGTGATCGCGAGATCATCCGCGGTGCCGAAGCGCAGCCGGCCGCGCATGGCGGATCCGGAGAAGTAGCGCGAGGCGGCGTCATGGGCGGCGAGAATGGTGCGGGCGAAACCGGCCATGGCGTCCCCGTTGTCCGTCAGGCGCACATCGCGGGTGTCCCGGGCCACAAGGACCCGTTTTGCCGCCGTTTCGAGCTTGCGCACATGCTGGCTGACCGTCGGCTGCGCCAGCCCCAGCCGGTCTGCGGCCTTGGTGAAACTCAGTGTTTCGGCCACGGCGAGAAAGGACCGCAACTGGGCGGGTTCGAACATGCGGCCTCCTCGGGCGACGGCGCCATTGTATTGCGTTCCGTAATGCGAGTTATGCAGAGAATAAGCTTCCACAATCTGTTGCGGCCAGCTTAGCGTTAACCCATCGCACCCATCCGCTCGTTTGAGGACTTTCCGTGGCACCCCCACCGCCGTTAGAGACCAACGTCGCCGCCGCACTGCCGGACACCAGCACCGCGCCTCTCGCCGTCATCACCCAGCGGCTGCCGTGGCGGCATACCTTCATCTCGCTGAGAGTCCGCAACTTCCGCATCTTTGCGATCGGCCACTTCATCGCTGTGATCGCCCTCTGGATGCAGCGGATCGCCCAGGACTGGCTGGTGCTCGAACTCTCCGGTTCCGTCACCGCCGTCGGATTCACCGTGGCGCTGCAGTTCCTGCCGTCGCTGTTCCTGGGCCCGTGGGCGGGCATGATGGCGGACCGCTTCGCAAAGCGGAAGATCCTGATGCTCTGCCAGTCCGCGGCCGCCGTGCTGGCGGCCATTCTCGCGCTGCTGGCGCTAAGCCAAAGGATCGAGGTCTGGCACGTCTACGCGATTGCCCTGGCCCTGGGCCTGGTCACCGTGCTGGACCAGCCGGCGCGGCAGGTCTTCGTCAACGAACTCGTAGGCCCGGCGTACCTCCGGAACGCCATCAGCGTCAATTCCACGACGTTCCAGCTCGGCGGCCTGATTGGTCCGGCCCTCGCCGGGCTGCTGCTCACCGCGGTGGGGGCAGGCTGGGCGTTCGCCGCCAACGCGGTCGCCTGCTGCTCCACGGTCGCGATGCTGCTAACGCTGCGGAAGGATCAGTTGCACATCAGTGCCCCCGCCTCCAAACGCAAGGGCATGCTGCGGGAGGGTCTGGATTACGCGCTGAGCAAACCCACGATTTACTGGCCGTGGCTGATGGCCGGCTTTATCGCGGTGTTCGCGATGAGCCTGCCGGTGCTGCTGGCCGCTTTCGCGGATCACGTGTACGACGTCGGCGCCGCGGGCTACGGGATGCTCAACGCGCTGGTGGCCCTCGGCGCCCTTGCCGGCGCCGTCACGTCCGCCCGCCGGCGGCATCTGCGGTTGCGTTCGGTGGTGCTGGGAGCAGGAATGTACGGGCTTATGCTCTGTCTGGCCGGGGCGGCGCCCTCCATGGCGTGGTTCGGGGCGGCAATGGTGCTGGCAGGATTTTGGTGCCTGATGTTCCTGACCGCGGCCAACCAGCTGGTCCAGATCAGTTCCAACCTGGCCATCCGCGGCCGCGTCATGAGCCTCTACATCATGGTGCTGATCGGCGGCCAGGCAATTGGCGGGCCGATGATCGGCTGGCTGGCCGAGCACGTGAATCCGTCCACGGCCATCCTGGTGTCCGGCGGGGTCCCGGCGCTCGCCGCTGCGACCGTCGCCGTCGTGCTGGCCCGCCGCGGCCAGCTGAAACTGAAAGTGGATCTCAAGGACCGCCGACGGATCGTGAAGATTGTCCGCCGGGAAGCCGGCCGCTAGCCTGCCAGCGGCGTGTGCGGGTGCTCCGTCCCGCGCTGCTGGAATTGCAGCACGTCCGGATTGAGGACGACGCCGTCGCGGATTTCGATGGCGCGGCGGATGGTCTCGTTGCCGGCCCAGGCCTCGGGGCCGGCAACCACGGTCTCCAGGAACGGCAGCAGGGCCTCGCTGATTTCCCAGCTGGCGGAGTTCCACAGGTAGGACGGGCTGTGGTCCACCGCGTAGTAGTTGATGTGGTCGCCGACTGTGAACATGGGGTCGGTGAAGGTGGTGGTCTTCGCCCAGCTAAAGCCCATTCCCTCGTCGCAGGATACGTCCACGATCAGGCTGCCGGGACTGAACGCGCCAAGGTCCTCCGTGCGCAGATAGGTCAGCGGTGCGTTCGGGTCCTGCAAGGTGCAGTTGACCACGATGTCGCTCTCGGCCAGGAACGGCGCAAGCGGCACCCGGCCGCGCCCGGTGATGACCTCGCTGAGGAAGGGCGCCTCGTTGTCGTGGTCCAGCTGGGCGATCCGGACGGAATGGATCGGGGAGCCCACCGCGGCTACCCCGCGGTTGGTCAGGACCTGGACGTCGTGGACACCATGGGCGTTCAAGGCCGTCACGGCACCACGGGCCGTAGCACCGAAGCCGATGACGACGGCGCTGGGCCGGCGGCCGTAGTCCCCGGTGGAACCTGTCAGCGCCAGGGCGTGCAGCACCGAACAGTAACCGGCGAGTTCGTTGTTCTTGTGGAACACGTGCAGGCCGAAGCCGCCGTCGCTCGCCCAGTGGTTCATCGCCTCAAACGCGATCAGGGTGAGCTTCTTGTCGATCGCCAGCTGTGTGATGGCCCGGTCCTGGACGCAATGCGGCCAGCCCCAGAGGATCTGCCCGTCCCGCAATTCGGCGAGGTCCTCGGGTTGCGGCTTGGGCAGCAGGACGACGTCGGCCTCCGCCAGCAGCTGGGCACGAGGGAGGATGCGTCCCACCATCGGCGCAAGATGGGCGTCCGAGACGCCGAACCGTTCGCCATAGCCCTCCTCAACGATCAGCTGCTGTCGGAGTGCCGGGGCGATCCGGTCCAGGTGGCGGGGGTGGATCGGAAGGCGCCGCTCGTTGGGCTTCCGCGTGGTGCCCAGGACCCCGAGGGTGAGAAGGCTTGAGGGGCCGTTCACTTTTTCCTGGGACTCCGTTTGACGGGGGGATGTGTCAGCCATGATCGCTCCTGTACCGGAACCGGAAAGTTCCTGACTTTGAACGATACAGGTTGCGGCCTAACAGCCGGCAGGTGCCGCGGAAAAGGGCTTTTGCGCAGGTTCCTGCGGGGGATTGGAGCGGCTGACGGGAATCGAACCCGCGTATCAAGCTTGGGAAGCTAGCGCTCTACCATTGAGCTACAGCCGCAAGGGGGTGGCCTGGAACCGCTGGCCGGGCCCCGGCGAACAACGAGATTTACCTTACCCCAGCCGTGGACGTTCTGCCGAACAACGCTCCGGACGGCCCGGCTGCCCTGCGGCTCTTGCTCAGCACCCAGGACGCTGCCGGGAGCGCCGGCAGGGCTGTAACACTGGTCCTGAGCCTGACGGGGGACGGTGAGTACGGTAATTTGAGACTGTGCTGATCTCTGACCGCGACATTCGTCTCGAAATCAATTCCCAACGGATCGTCCTGGAGCCTTTCGACCCTGCCATGGTGCAGCCCTCATCGGTTGACGTGCGGATCGACAAATTCTTCCGGCTCTTCGACAACCACAAATATGCCCACATCGATCCGGCGGAAGAGCAGCCTGACCTGACCCGCCTCGTCGAGGTCGAGCAGGGCGAGCCGTTCATCCTCCACCCGGGAGAGTTCGTGCTGGGCTCGACCTACGAAACCGTGACCCTCCCGGACGACATCGCGGCCCGGCTGGAGGGCAAGTCCTCGCTGGGACGGCTGGGCTTGCTCACGCACTCAACGGCGGGATTCATCGATCCCGGGTTCTCCGGCCATGTGACACTGGAGTTGTCCAACATGGCAACACTGCCGATCAAGCTGTGGCCGGGGATGAAGATCGGCCAGCTGTGCTTCTTCCGGCTCACCTCGGCCGCCGAGCACCCGTACGGCTCAGGCGAGTACGGTAACCGCTACCAGGGCCAGCGCGGCCCAACAGCGAGCCGGAGCCACTTGAACTTCCACCGCACGGAAATCTAGGCCCCCAGAGCAGGACGGCGGCAGGGCGCGCCCGGATCCTTCCCGGGCGGTGCCGCTATATTCCGTCTGCCGTTCGTACCCGGGGCGGTTTCGCCGGCCGGCGAAGCATCGCCACGACCGGTTCCACGAACCTGGCGGCGAGCGGCCCGGTCACGGCCATGATCAGCACGTAGGCGGTGGCAAGGGCCGCGAGTTCCTTGGGCACCACGCCGGAGGCGACGGCGAGGCCGGCAATGACGATCGAGAATTCTCCGCGTGCGATCAGCGCGGCGCCGGCGCGGAACCGCCCCGGCAGGCCGATCCCGGCGCGCTTGGCCGCCCAGATCCCCGTGACCATCTTCGTGGCCGCTGTGACGAGGGCCAGCAGCAGCGCCCAGCCGAGCACCGGCGGGATGGTGGTGGGGTCGGTGTTGAGGCCAAAGACCACAAAGAAGATGGCCGCGAAGAGGTCCCGCAACGGTTCCAGCATGCGGGTGGCGCTGTGCGCTGTGGCACCGGAGATGGCGATACCGAGCATGAAGGCGCCCACCGCCGCTGAAACCTGCATGGCCGCCGCCAGCCCGGCTACGAGCAGGGCGGCGCCGAGCAGATTGAGCAGGAACACCTCGGAGTTTTCGCTGTGCACGGCCTTGGACACGTGGTGCCCGTGCCGCAATGCCACGAGCAACACCACGGTGACGACGGCGAGCGAAATCCCCACGGTCTGCAGCCCGGCGACGAAACTGACGCCGGCCAGGGTGGCCGTCAGGATCGGCAGGTAGATAGCCATGGCCAGATCCTCAAACACGAGGATCGAGAGCACCACCGGGGTTTCGCGGTTACCGATCCGCCCCAGGTCGGTGATCACCTTGGCCGCGATTCCGGAAGAGGAGATGTACGTGACACCGCCCATCACCATCGCCCCGACAACGCCCCAGCCCAGCAGGGCCGCGAGCAGGGCGCCGGGCAGGAAGTTCAGCACGAGGTCCAGGACGCCGGCCTGCCAGGAGCGCCGCAATCCCGTCACCAGCTCGGCCGCCGTGTATTCCAATCCCAGCATCAGCAGGAGGAGAATGACGCCGATTTCGCTGGAAAGATGCGCAAACTCGTGCATGCCTTCGAGTTTGACCAGGCCGCCCGCGCCGAAGAACAACCCGCCGATGAGGTACAGCGGAATGGGGGACATGCCGATCCGCCCGGCCAGCCTGGCCAGCAGGCCGAGGCAGAACACGACGGCCCCGAGTTCGATCAGGGTCAGTGCGAGCGGATCCATGCCGTCAGCCGTTGCGCAGGATGCCGGCCGCCGCGTCCAGGCCTTCTTGCGTACCCACTGCTACGAGGAGATCGCCGGGGTGCAGGACGACGTCCGGTCCCGGCGAGGGGAGCACCTCCCCTTCGCGCATGATGGCGACGATGGAGGCGCCGCTGCGGGTCCTGATGGCCGCTTTGCCCATCGGCTGGTGGGAGAACGGGGAGCCGGCGGCGATGGAAAACTGGCGGGTGACGATGCCGGGAACTTCGCGGTGGGCCTCGGAGAGTTGCATGGCCAGCCGCTGGCCGCCGAGCAGGTTCCCCAGGGCGGCGGCTTCGTCGGCCGTCAGCGGAATGGACGCCTGGCAGGTGTCCGGATCGTCCCAGGTCGAAACGATCAATTCGGTTTGACCCTCGCGGTACTCCACGACGCCGATCCGGCGCCCGGAGGCGGTCATGAAGTCCTTGCGCCGGCCCAGTCCCGGGAGGTCTGTCTCATCCACGTTCATTCCTCCAGCCTAGTGCGCTGCCGGGGAATCCGGGCAGCGTCAGGCTGCAGGTACGACGGCGATGCCGGCCTTCCCCGGTGCTTTGACCGGGAGCAGCAACAGCAGCCCCGCCAGGAGCACCACCATGATGCCGAGGATGCCCCAACGCTGGGCGCCGCCCGGTTCCACGAGCGGGGCGGCCACCGCGATGCACAGCGTGAAAAGTGCCGGGGCGAGGAAGCTGACGGCACGGCCCGTGGTGGCGTAGAGGCCGAACAGTTCGCCGGACTCCCCGTGCGGGGCGAGCCGGGCCAGGTAGGCCCGCGAGGATGATTGCGCCGGCCCCACAAACAGGCACAGGAACAGGCCGAAGACCCAAAAGGTCGTGGTGCCGGCCCAGTGCATGCCGAAGAAGGAATAGTTCCCGTTGCCGAGGACCAGGATCATCGTGCCTGCGGCCAGCAGGCCCACCAGCGACCCGGCAATGACCGTCTTGGGCCCGACCCGGTCATCGAGGAAGCCGCCGGCAATGGCGCCCGCCGCGGCGACCACATTTCCAAAGATGGCGAAGAAGATGACCTCCTTGAGCTCAAAGCCAAACGTGCCGGCGGCGATGATGCCGCCGAACGTGAACACCGCAGCCAGCCCGTCGCGGAACACGGCACTGGCGAGCAGGAAGTAGATGGTGTGCGGGCTGGTCCGGTAAATCGCCGCGATCCGCCGCGCCAGCAGGCCATAGGACGCGAAGAACCCCAGGCCGGCCCCCTGCCGTGTCCGGGGAAGTTCCGGGACGGCGAAGAGCACGGGCAGCGCGAACACGAAGAACCACAGCGCCGAAAACACCGCGACCAGGCGGATGTTCAGGCTGTCCTCCGTGGAGCCGCCAAACCACTCGAAGCTCGGCTGGACAAAGAGTTGAAGCACGATCAGCAGCGCCACGATGCCACCGAGGTATCCCATGCCCCAGCCGAACCCGCTGACCTTGCCGATATTCTGCGGGGTGGAGATTTGGGCGAGCATGGCGTTGTAGTTCACCCCGGCAAATTCGAAGAAGACGTTGCCCAGCGCGATCAGGGTGACGCCGAGCAACAGGAATTCCGGGCGCGGGAAGACGAAGAAGCACAGGGCGGTCAGGAGGGCGACGGCGGCAGTGTTCACTCCCAACCAGAGCTTCCGGCGCCCCCCGGTATCCGATCGCTGCCCCGTGACAGGTGCCAGCAGCGCGATGGCGGCGCCGGCGATGGCCAGCGCCCCGCCCAGAACGGCAGACGCCTGGTCCTCGCCGCCGAAGGCTTTGGAGGTCAGGTAGACCGTGAACACAAATGTGGTCATGACGGCGTTGAACGCGGCAGAGCCCCAGTCCCAGGCGGCCCACGCGAGAATGCGGCCCTTCTGCGAGGCCTGGGGGCCGGATTCCAGTTCCGACGCGGGACGCATGGCCTCGGGGGCGGCAGCGGAGTTCATAGCGGAAATGTTAGCCCCCGTTCACGGGGAACCGGCCGCACCAGGGAAAAGAATTTGTCAACGCTTGGTAAACTGTTCGCACTGAACCTAACGAATGCGCCGCCTGCTCCAGCTTATTGACAATTGAACCCCTGACGTTGCGGAGATACCAGTGATCACAGTCCTTGCCGTGCACTTTGCGGTGGCTGTTGTGGCGCCAGTGCTCTTCCACCGGTTCGGTCGAAACGCATTTTACGTTCTCGCGGCGGTGCCCGCCGGCTCGTTCGTCTGGCTGGTCATGCAGCACGGCGCCGTCTATGCAGCCGGCTCCGGCGGCCCCCGGGCCGGGGGTTCAGGCGCCGGCATGGCCGACGTCCTGCCCTGGATCCCCGAACTGAAGATCGAGCTCGCCTTCCGCATGGATGCCCTTGCCTGGGTCCTGTCCCTGCTGGTCCTGGGCGTCGGCGCGCTGGTGCTGGTCTACTGTGCCCGGTACTTCAAGGATAAGGACGACTTCCTCGGCGGGTTCGGCGCGCAGTTGCTGGCTTTCGCCGGGGTGATGTTCGGCCTGGTGACGGCGGATGACCTGCTCCTGCTCTTCATCTTCTGGGAGCTGACCACGGTCCTGTCCTATCTGCTGATCGGGTACGCCCGGACCCGGCTCGCGGCGCGGCGGTCCGCCCTGCAGGCCCTCATCGTCACCACCGCCGGTGGACTGGCCATGCTGGTGGGCCTGATCATCCTCGGCTTCACTGCAGGGACCTACCGGATCTCGGCCATTCTCGAACTGGCGCCCACCCTCGTCACCGGACCCGCCGCGGGGGCAGTAGCCGGCGCCGTCGTGCTCATTCTGGTGGGTGCGATCACCAAATCCGCGCTCGTCCCGTTCCACTTCTGGCTCCCGGGCGCCATGGCGGCGCCCACCCCGGTGAGCGCCTACCTGCACGCCGCGGCCATGGTGAAGGCCGGCATCTACCTGGTGGCGAGGCTCGCGCCGGGATTCGCGGAAACGACCTTCTGGCTGCCGGTGGTGCTGGGCCTTGGCCTGGCCACCATGCTTGTGGGCGGATACCGGGCGCTGCGGCAGACCGACATTAAGCTGATCCTGGCCTACGGCACGGTCAGCCAGCTCGGCTTCCTGACCATGGTCGTCGGACTCGGCGAGCCCGACGCCGCCCTCGCCGGCCTCGGGCTGCTGCTCGCCCACGGGCTGTTCAAAGCCACCCTCTTCCTGGTGGTGGGCATCATCGACCACCAGGCCGGCACCCGGGACATCCGCAAGCTCTCGGGTGTGTTCCGTTCCTCCCGTGCCCTCGCAATCGTGGCCGCCATCGGCGCTGCCTCAATGGCCGGGATTCCGCCCCTGGCCGGGTTCGTGGCCAAGGAATCGGTCTTCGAAGCTTTCGTCCACCACGGCTCCGGCGCCGGACCGTGGGGGATGGTGGTCCTCGTCGGCCTGGTCCTTGGCTCCATCCTGACATTCGCTTACAGCGCCCGGTTCATGTGGGGCGCCTTCGCCGTCAAATCCGGCGTGGGGACGACACCCTTTAAACCGATCAAGCCGGCGTTCCTCGCAGCCCCCGCCCTTCTGAGCGTGCTGACGATCGTGTACGGGCTGTGGCCGGCTCCGGTGGACGGCTGGATCCAGCCGTACGCGGCGCTGTTTGTGCCCGACGGCGAAGACCCGGCCGCCGCCGCCGGCCACCTGGCCCTCTGGCACGGCGTGACCCCGGTGCTTGGCCTGACCGCCATCACCTTCGCCCTCGGCCTGGCCATGTACTACGGCCGTCACGCCGTCGGACGCCTCCAGGCCCGGGTCCCCGGGTGGATTGACGGCGACCGCGGATACCAGCTGACCATCGGCGCCCTGGATGACGCCGCGGTCTGGATTACCGGCCGGACCCAGCGCGGCTCGCTGTTCTTCTACCTGTCCGTCATCCTGACCGTGGCGTTCGTCCTTCCGCTCACGGCGCTGGTACTGGCCAATAAGCCGCTGCCGGAGGACCTCTACTTCATCGACCCCCACTCTCCGCTGCAGATCGTCGTCGGCGCGGGAATCATCATCGGGGCGCTGGCCGCGGTGCGCGCCAACAAGCGGTTCCTGGCCGTCCTGATGGTGTCTGTCACCGGCTACGGCATCGCCCTGATGTTCGCCTTGCAGGGCGCCCCGGACCTTGCACTGACCCAGATGCTCGTGGAATCCATCATCCTGGTGGCCTTCGTCCTGGCCATGCGCAGCCTCCCGGCGGAACTGCGTGACCGGACCGGCGGGAAATACCGGGTGGTCCGAGTCATCATTGGCGCCGCCTTCGGAGTCACCATGGTGTTTGTCGCCATCTACGCCCTTGGCGCGCGGGTGGCCGCGCCGGTATCGCTGGAGTTCCCGAAGCTGGCGTACGAGGGCGGCGGCGGCCTGAACATCGTCAACGTGACACTGGTCGACATCCGCGCGTGGGACACGTTTGGGGAGATCGCGGTGTTGGCCCTCGCGGCCACCGGTGTGGCCAGCCTGATCTTCGTCAAGAGCCGGGGCGAGGGAATCCGCGCCGCCTCCACTGTTGCCGAGGGTTCCGTGGGCCGCCGCAGCCCCGGCGCCGGACGCGGAAACACCCGCGACGACGCCGCGCTGGCCATGAGCCGCCGCTTCGCCGCCTCCGGCCGTGACGCCTGGCTGGTGGCCGGCCGGACCCTGGCGCCGGAACGCCGCTCGATCATCTTTGAAGTCGTCACACGGCTGGTCTTCCACTCGATCATCGTTTTCTCCATCTACCTGCTGCTCGCCGGGCACAACTTCCCCGGCGGCGGCTTCGCCGGCGGCCTGACTGCCGGACTGGCGCTCACCGTCCGATACCTCGCGGGCGGGCGTTTCGAGTTACGGGAAGCCTCGCCGATCAGCGCCGGCACCCTGCTGGGCGTCGGGCTGGCCACCGCAGCGGTGTCCGGCCTGGTGCCCCTGCTGCTGGGTGGCCAGGTGTTCCAGACCGCCATCATCGAGTTCTGGCTCCCGGTCTTTGGTGACGTCAAGTTTGTCACCTCCACAATCTTCGACATCGGCGTGTACACGGTGGTCGTCGGCCTGGTGCTGGATGTGCTGCGCAGCCTCGGAGCCGAAATCGACGAACACTTCGAGGAAGAGGCCGGGGAACACCCCGGCGATCCTGAGCCCGCCGGAGTTCCGGCCGAGATCACCGTCAAGGGGAAAGCATGAGCGTCAACCTGACCCTGCTCGTGGTTATGGGGGCCCTGTACGCGTGCGGCATCTACCTCCTGCTCGAACGGAGCCTCACCCGGGTCCTGCTGGGCCTGATGCTTCTGACGAACGCCACCAACCTGCTGATTTTGACCACCGGCGGCTACGCCGGCCTCGCGCCCATGTTCAGCAAGGACACCCCGGCCGCAGCGTACAACGATCCCCTGCCGCAGGCCCTGATCCTCACCTCGATTGTCATCTCCTTCGCGGTCACAGCGTTCATGCTGGGCATCATTTACCGGACCTGGGTCCTGGCCCGCGAGGACGAAATCCAGGACGACGCCGAGGACCGCCGCGTGGCGCGGACCCCCAGCTTCGACATCGAGGACGATTCCGTGGTCCCGGTGGAGACTTCCGAGTTCCCACTGACCATGGTCGGTACGGACGGCCAAGCGGTCTCCGATATTCCCGCCGGGGCGTCGGCCATCGTTGAGGTCGCTGACCGCACGCTGGACGCCCATGCGGCCGCCGCGGAGGAACAGCCGGGATCCTTGAACGTCATACCGCCTAACAAGGAAGGAGGCGGACAGTGAACATTGCCAGCTTCGCCCCGCTCGCCGTCCTTCTTCCCATCCTCGGTGCCGCCCTGACCTTCCTGCTGATCCGGCACTCACGGGCGCAACGGACCGTAAGCATCGCACTCCTGTCCATGACGCTGCTGCTTGAATGCTGGCTGCTGGCCGCCGTCTGGGACGGCGGAACGGCGGCTGTCACCCTCGGCGGCTGGCTTCCGCCCTGGGGCATCGTGATGGTGGTGGACCAGTTCTCCTCGCTGATGCTGGTGGTGTCCTCCGCCGTCAGCCTCGCGGTGCTGATCTACGCCACCGGGCAGGGCATGGCAGACGGCGACCGGGACGCGCCCGTCTCGATCTTCCACCCCACCTACCTGATCCTGGTGGCCGGGGTGTCCAACGCCTTCCTCTCCGGGGACCTGTTCAACCTGTACGTCGGGTTCGAAATCCTCCTGACAGCCAGTTACGTGCTGATGACCCTCGGCGGAACGGGACCGCGGGTCCGTGCCGGCGTGACCTACCTCGTGGTTTCCGTGGTGTCCTCTGTGCTGTTCCTGATGGCGATTGCGATGATCTATGGAGCCACCGGCACCATCAACATGGCCGATCTCGCCATTAAGCTCGCGGACCTGGACCAGGGAACGCAGAACCTGCTGCACGTGATGCTGCTGGTCGCCTTCGGCATCAAGGCGGCCGTGTTTCCGCTGTCCTTCTGGCTCCCGGACTCCTACCCGACAGCACCGGCCCCGGTCACGGCGGTGTTCGCCGGCCTGCTCACCAAGGTGGGTGTCTACGCCATTGTCCGCACGGAAACCCTGCTCTTTCCCGGGGACACTTTCAACGGGCCGCTGATGGTCGCCGCCTTGCTGACCATGATCGTGGGAATCCTGGGAGCACTGGCCCAAAGTGATATCAAGCGATTGTTGTCCTTCACCCTTGTCAGCCATATCGGGTACATGGTGTTCGGCCTTGCGATGTCCTCTGTGGCCGGACTGGGCGCGGCGGTCTTCTACGTGGCCCACCACATCACCATCCAGACCAGCCTCTTCTTGGTGACTGGCCTGATCGAACGCCGTGGCGGCAGCTCCTCGGTGGACCGTGTTGCCGGGCTCGCCAAGCTGTCCCCGCTGCTGGCCATACTGTTCTTCCTCCCGGCCATGAACCTGGCCGGGATCCCGCCGTTCTCGGGCTTCCTGGGCAAGCTGGGGCTGCTGCAGGCCGGCGTGCAGCTGGGAACCCCGCTGGCCTACGCCCTGGTGATTGGCGGGGTTCTCACCAGCCTGCTGACCCTGCTGGCCATCGCCAGGGTCTGGAACCGCGCGTTCTGGCGCAAGCCCGAGGACGCCGAGCACCCCGATCCGGTCCTGCTGGCCGCCGCCTCCGATTCCGCTACCGGGGACCGGGCAGGAAAAACCAATGTCACCCTGCTGCCGCGGACCATGGTGGGGTCCACCTTGGGCCTGGTGATCTTCGGAGTGGCACTGACAGTCTTCGCGGGCCCCTTGTTCAAGGTGGCAGACCAGTCGGCCTTCGACATGCTGGACCGGACCCCGTACATCCATGCAGTCCTCGGTGGGGATGCGCCGGTTCCGGCGATCTCCCAGCCCGAGCAGCGGGAGGGAGGGAGATGAGCCGGAAGCGGATCTCCCTGCGGCAGGAACTTCCCCTGCTCGTCTGGCTTGTGGTGGTCTGGGGCGCCCTCTGGCGGGACTTCAGCCCCGGTAACCTGCTCTTCGGTGCGCTGATAGCAGTTCTTGTGGCCCGGTTGTTTTACCTGCCGCCGGTGGAACTCGGAGGACGTTTCAATGTGCTCCGGGCTGTTCCGTTCGCCGTGATGTTCCTGCTCAAAGTGGTGGCAGCGAGCTTCCAGGTCCTCTACCTGGCCGCGGTCAAAGGACCCAAAGTCATCAGCGCCGTCGTCGCCGTTCCCCTCCGCAGCCACTCGGACCTGCTGGTCACCGCCACCGGTCACGTCACGGCGCTGATCCCCGGCTCGCTGGTAGTGGAGGTGGACCGATCCACGTCCACGCTGTATATCCACGGCATCAACGTGCGCAACGCGGACGACGCCGCCCAGCTGCGCAAGGACGTCCGCGACACGGAGGCGGGGCTGATCAGGATCATGGGCACCAAGGCCGAACTGTCGGCACTGAACCAGGAGGTGGGCGCATGATGGAACTCGTCCTGGCCGTGACCGCGGTGGTGCTGTCGCTGGCCGCCGGAGGAGCGATCATCCGGATCGCGCGGGGCCCGTCGCTGCTGGACCGGGTGCTCGCCGCGGACGTGCTGCTGGCCATCGTCGGCGCCGCCCTGTGCATTGACATGGCCGTGAACCGGCACCTCAACAACCTCATGCTGCTGGTGGCGGTGTCCCTCATCGGGTTCGTCGGCTCCGTAACAGTTGCCCGCTTTGTGGCCGACCGGCGGGAGAAAACGCGTGAATCCTGAGTCGTTTTCCGGTGACACCGTGATCGACGCCGTTTCAGCAGTCTTTCTGCTGGTCGGGGCCCTGATGTCGCTCGCGGCGGCCGTAGGCCTGCTCCGCTTCCCGGACCTGATGAGCAGGATGCACGCGGCCACCAAGCCCCAGGTGCTGGGACTGTTCCTGCTGCTGTCCGCGCTGGGCCTGCAAATGCGCACCTGGTGGGTGTGGCCCGTGCTGGTGGTGGCCTGGATCTTCCAGCTGCTCACCGTGCCGGTATCGGCCCATATGGTGGGCCGGGCCGGCTACCGGACAAAGCACCTGCATCCTGAGCTGCTCAGCACGGATGAACTGGAGGCCGTGGTGCAGCAGGCGGCCGGCAAGCGCGGCTTCACCGACGACGCCGGCGGGCCCGCTGCTGGATGATGCGCCCTAGACCAGTCGCCTAAACCAGTTCCTAAACCAGTTCCTGGGTCTTGGCGAAGCGGGTCACCGCGCGCTGGGTGCCTCGGTTGGCGAGGACCTGGATGATGGCGCTGACAGACGCGGAGATCAGGGCGAAGGTCAGGGCGGAGCGCAGGGTGGTGGGAACGTCGTCGTCGTGGCCCTTGGGCGGCTTGTTGCCCGTGGACTTCTCCCAGACCGTGTCAACGAGTTTGGTGCCGACAAAGCCGGCGAGCAGGCTGATGCCGGTGCCGAGCAGTTTGATAAAAATGTTCATTCTTCGCAACTCCTAGCGGGAGGAAACAGGGCTTCCCCTAGCCTAGCGTTCCCCGCCCCGCGCTCCAGACAGGGCAGTCCGTGGTGCGGGAACGCCGCCGGGGTGCCCCTTCCGGCGGCTATTTCCCGGCGGGGGTGGTGCGTTTGCGGAAGGTTCCGGCGATGGAAAGTTTGCTTGAGTACTGGATGGACCCGTACCGGAAGAGGTGGACGGCGAGGCGAAGGATGAGGAATCCGGTCAGGAACAGCTCGACGATGATGATCGTGGACTCGAGCGGGCTGAGGGTGCCGAAGCTGTTCCGGAGCAGGCCCGTGACGGGGGCGGAAAGCGGGAAGTAGGTGAAGATCTGCACGATGGGCGCGCGCGGATCGGAGATGATCAGGCTGATCGCATAGAACGGCACGAAGATCAGGGCCATCAGGGGCCCGAAGATGGTGCCTCCGTCTTTGGCGGTCGGCATGATGGCCCCGATGGCGACCAGGACTCCGGTGAAGACCATGAAGCCTCCGATGAGCAGCAGCGCGCCGACGATCATGGTCCCCGGGTTGAACGTGATGCTCGACAGGTCAAGATCGGGGATGGCCAGCTTGTCCCGGAAGTAAAGGAACCCAACGGCGATCGGCGTCAGGAAGACCAGGATCTGGACGACTCCGACCATGAAGAGGGCAATGACTTTGCCGATGATCAGGGTGGTGGGGTTCAGCGTGGTCAGGATCATCTCGGTGACGCGGTTCTCCTTTTCCTCCAGGGTGGAGTTGAGCATCTGGTTGGAGAGCAGAATGATCGAGACGTAGAAGATCAGCAGGAACATCAGCGGCGGTAGCGCTGAGCCGAAGCCGCCCGTCGGCTGACCGTCCTTGAAGGTGACGGCTTCGGTTTTGACGTTTCCGCTGGCCGCGGCAATCAGCTGCGGGGAGCCCACCTGGGCCTGCGCCGACGCGGCAAGCAGCTGTTTGGCGACGGCGTCGTACTTGCCGTTCTCGAAGATCCCTTTGTCGGCTCCGTAGACCTTCACCGGTTGCGCCGCGGGCTCGGCGGGGTAGACGAAGTACGCGTCCGTCACCCCGGCTTTCACGTCCTCCAGGGCGCGGGCGGGGTCCTCGGCCGGTCTGCCGCCCATGGCCGCGGCGACGTCCGCGCTGACGAGGGCGGAACTATCGGTGTAGGTGAAGGCCACGGCGGCGGTCTTCTGGGCGTCGGCGCTGGCCGCGGTGGAGGAGTTGCTCAAATAGATGAGCGCGAACACGACAGCCATCACCACCGGGATCGACAGGGTGGCGATCCAGAAGGCGCGCTTTTTCATGGTGCGGGTGAACTCGAAGTCCACCACCGTGCGAAGGTTATGCCGGGCAAAGGGCCGCTTGGGCGGGACCGGCGTCGGCGCCGCCGGGGCAGGGGACGGACGCTGGGTGGATGTTTGGTGGGCCACGGTTTTCAGACCTCCGCCATTTCATGGTTGTCGCCATAGACCTTGATGAAGACCTCGTCCAGGGAGGTCCTGGCCGTGGTGAAGGACTGCACGGCCACGCCCTGGCTGATGAGTTCCCGCAGGACGGTCGCCTGGTCTCCGCCGGGGCGGGGGGAGAGTTCCGCGTCGCCGCCGGCGGCGGTGACGATGTCGTACAGGGCCGAGGGCGGCAGCGCGCCGTCGTAGGAGAGCCGGTAGACGGTTCCACCGAATTGTTCCTGGACTTCGGCAACGGTGCCGTAGGCGCGGGAGGTTCCGTCTTTGAGCAGGATCACCCGGTCGCAGAGCCGTTCGACCTCTTCCATCTGGTGGGTGACCATGATGACGGTGGCGCCGGCGCGTTTTTGGTCTTCGATGATGTCCATCAGGAGGCGCCGGTTGACCGGGTCGAAGCCTTTGGTGGGTTCGTCCAGGATGAGCAGTTCGGGATCGTTCATGATGGTCACGCCGAGCTGGATTTTTTGCTGCTGCCCGCCGGAGAGCTTGTCCAGCCGCATGCCCGCCTTGTCCGGCAGGCCCACCCGTTCCAGGTACTCCCGGGACCAGGTCTTCGCGTGGGCCTTGTCCAGGCCTTTGAGCCGGCCGAAATAGACCATCACATCCAGGACGGACTCTTTCTTGTACAGGCCACGTTCTTCGGGCAGGTACCCCAGGCGCGCCCCGTCCTGCGGGGCGAAGGGCTTGCCGCCGATGTGGAGGGTCCCGGCGGTCGGCTGGTAAATGCCCAGCAGCGCCCGCAGCGTGGTGGTCTTCCCGGAGCCGTTGCTGCCCAGGAACCCGAACGTTTCCCCGGCCCGGACATCGAAGGAGAGGTCCCGGATGACGGTCGTATCCCCGAAGTCCATTCGAAAATCCTGAATGTGTACCAGCGGCTCCGCCGCCCCGCTCCCCAACGTCATGCCATAACCCTAACCGGAGGCGACGCCGGCAGCGGGATGAAGCGGCAGCGATCTGGTCGACGCCGCCAGCGGTCCGGCGCCCGGAGCGGGCTGCCGGATGAACGACGGCGCGCGGGTGTAAACTGGGCCACGCCCACAAGGGCGATTTAGATACGACAGGGGAGCGCCGCCGTCGGGCATTTCCGGAGGAATCCGGGGACACCACAGGTGGGCGCTGAGAGTGCGGACAGCCGCAGACCCTCGAACCTGATCCGGTTAGTACCGGCGCAAGGGAGTCGAGTTCTCAGAGTGACCCCGGTGGGCGGCAGAAGCCGTGGACCGGGTCACTCTCCCCTCCTGTTCCTCAGGAGGACGAAATGACTGACACATCTGCAAAGCACGGGTTCGGCAAGCAGGAACCAACCACCCCCGCGACCGCCGGGACCCCCGCACGGCGGACGCACGCCTGGCGTGTGGTGGACATTGTGCTGGCGGCGTTAATCGCCGTGGCTGGCGGCGTGATTTTCTGGGCTTGGTCCCAGGGCGCAAACCTCATCTCCGCACCCGTCAATGCGTTCTACCCGCCGCTCACCGGGCTCTACGCCGGCGGCTGGATGATTCCGGCGGTGCTGGGCATGCTGGTTATCCGGAAGCCGGGCGCGGCGGTGTTCTGCGAAACTGTGGCCGCCACGGGTGAGCTGATCATGGGCTCCCAGTACGGTGCCTCCGTGCTGTTTTCAGGCTTCCTGCAGGGCCTCGGCGCCGAACTCATCTTCGCCGCGTTCCTCTACAAAAGGTTCAACCTGCCGGTGTCCCTGCTGGCCGGTGCGGGTGCGGGCCTGTTCTGCGGCTTGAACGACTCGTTCCTCCCCTGGGGCTGGAACGTCGCCTACGAAGCCGGTGACAAATTCGCCTATATCATCTTCTGCGCCATTTCCGGGGCCGTGATCGCCGGCGGACTGTCCTGGCTCGCCACCCGCGGCCTGGCCAGGACCGGGGTGCTGGCTTCCTTTGCGTCCCGCAAGGCGGCATCGGAACCTGTGTTCTCCTGATGCCGGCAGACCACGCCGCCCGCCCCGCCGCGGTCACTGCCCGCGGTTGGGGCTGGCGGCACGCCGGCAGGCCCCGGCCCGCCATCAGGGGCCTGGACCTGGACATCCAGCCGGGGGAGCGGGTGCTGTTGCTGGGCCCTTCAGGTGCCGGCAAGTCGACGTTGCTTCATGCTTTGGCCGGGGTGCTCGGCGACAGCTCCACCGGAGAGGCCGGCCGCGGCGTCGATCCTGCGGACGACGCGGACGAGTCAGGCAGCCTGCTGATCGACGGTGCCGCGCCCCGGGCAGCGCGCGGCCGGGCCGGTTTAATGCAGCAGGACCCGGAGACCCAGGTGGTGCTTTCGCGGCTCGGCGATGACGTCGCCTTCGGCGCGGAAAACCTCTCCGTCGCGCCAGCGGACATCTGGCCCCGCGTGGCGGAAGCGCTCGAGGACGTCGGGCTGGGCGGGCTGCCGCTGAATCACCCGACGTCGGCACTGTCCGGCGGTCAGAAGCAGCGGCTGGCGCTCGCCGGGATCCTCGCGATGCGGCCCGGGCTGATCCTGCTGGACGAACCCACCGCCAACCTGGACCCGGCCGGCGTCCTGGAAGTCCGCGACGCCGTCGGCCGCTGCCTTGACAAGACCGGCGCCACTTTGGTGGTGGTGGAACACCGCGTCGCGGTCTGGAAGGACCTCGTAGACCGGATCGTAGTGCTGCAGCGCGGTTCCGCTACGGAGTCCGCCGTACTGATCGACGGGCCACCGGACCGGGTCCTGGCGCAGGCGCGGGACATGCTCACCGCCGCAGGCGTCTGGGTGCCCGGTTACGTGCCGCCGGCCAGGGCGCGCCGGACGCTGTCCGCGGAACCGGGTTCCGGCGTCAAAGGCGCGGGTCATCTGCTGCTGGCAGCGGAGGACCTGGCCGTCTCCCGGGAACGGCCAGAGCGCGCGGGATTCCGCGGCGGCTTCCGGCCGATTCCGCCGGTGCCCGTGCAAAAGGGGATCACCGCCCAGGTCCGCGCCGGAGAAGCGCTGACCATCACCGGACCGAACGGTTCAGGGAAATCCACCTTCGCCCTGACCCTCGCCGGCCTGCTCGCGCCCGTGGCGGGCAAGGTCTCCGCCACCCTGGAGCTAAGCGCAGGCGCCGGAATCGATCCCTACCGGTGGAAGGCGCAGCAGCTGATCGCGAGGATCGGCACCGTGTTCCAGGAACCCGAACACCAGTTCGTCACCGGCCGGGTGATCGATGAGCTGATGTTCGGGCCCCGGCACCTGGGCCGCGGCGAAGACCGCGTGGACGAACTGCTGGCGCGGCTCCGGCTGACTGAGCTCGTGGACGCCAACCCCTACACGCTCTCCGGCGGTGAGAAACGGCGCCTGTCCGTCGCCACCGTCCTCGCAGCCCATCCCCGGGTGCTGATCCTGGACGAACCCACCTTCGGCCAGGACGCCAACACCTGGGCCGAACTGGCCTCCTTCCTCTCCGAACTCCTCGATGGCGGCACCGCCGTCGTGTCCGTGACGCACGACGCCGAGTTCAGCGAGGTCCTTGGTGGCACCGAACTGCGGCTCCCGGCGGCTGAACCCGGCGGCCCCGACCCGCGCGACGCCGGGCACGGGACCCCCGGGAAGGTTGCCGCGCCATGAGGCAGGAGTTGATGGTGGGCGGAAACCACGCCCTGCTGACCCGGTCCAACCCCCTGGCGAAATTCGCTGCGGTCATGCTCATCACGATCGTGCTGGCGCTGTCCATCGACTGGGTGTCCGCATCGGTGGCGCTCGCCCTGCTGCTGGCGCTGCTTCCGCTGGCCGGGCTGACACCCGGCCGGCTCTGGCAGCGGGGCTGGCCGCTGATCCTGGCCGCGGCGTTAGGTGGTTGGAGCACCACGATCCTGGCACCGGACAACGGGAGCATCCTGCTCGACGCCGGAATCTGGTCGATCAGCGAAGGGTCCCTCGAACTCGGGCTCGGCTTTCTGATCCGAGGTCTGGCCATCGCGCTTCCGGCCATATTGCTGATGAGCTGTACAGATCCTACGGACCTGGCGGACGCCCTTGCCCAGAGAGCGGGACTGCCGCACCGCTTTGTCCTGGGGACGCTGGCCGCGATGCGGCTCGTCGGCCTGATGGCCGAGGAGTGGCAGACCATCGGGATGGCGCGCCGCGCCCGCGGCGTGGGCTCCCACGGGAATCCGCTGCAACGTCTCCGCGCCACCTTGGGGCAGAGCTTCGGATTGCTGGTCCAGGCCGTCCGCCGGGCTTCCCGCCTCGCGGTCACCATGGAGGCCCGGGGCTTCGGCGGCGAGCAACGCACCTGGGCGCGTCGGTCCACCTTCAGTGCCCTGGATCTGTGGGTGGCTCTTGGCGGGCTGCTGATCGCTGGCGCCGCCGTCGCCACTGCGCTGGCGGCAGGAACCTGGAACATGGTCTTCCTCGCACAGCACTGACGCCGATATCGCACAACGCGGGTATCACTGTGACCTTCACGGCAAAACAGTGGGAATGACGGGCCGGAATACGTCATGCATGATATTTTCTTGGAATGACTCAAGAGACTGCTGAACATGTTGGCGCCCTGCTCCGCGAAGCCCGCGGACAGAAGGGGTGGACCCAGGGGCAGCTCGCGTCCGAGCTGGGAACCAGTCAGAGCGCCATCGCCCGCATGGAGCAGGGCAAGCAAAACCTCAGCTTGAAGATGATCCAGCGGCTGGAAGCGATCTTCGGCCGGAGCATCGTCAAGGTGGGACGGCCCGCGATGACGCATCTCAGGGTTGAGGGCGGCAGGACCCTGTCCGGTTCCGTGGACGTCAACAGCAGCAAAAATGCCGGCGTCGCCTTGCTCTGCGCCAGCCTGATCAACCGCGGCACCACCATCCTGCGCCGACTGGCGCGGATCGAGGAGGTCAACCGGATTGTCGAGGTCCTGACGAGCATCGGCGTCGACTGCACGTGGCTGAACGCCAACGACCTGCAGATCCGCCGTCCCGCCACGCTGGATCTGGACTCGATGGACATCGAAGCCGCCCGCCGGACCCGCAGCGTCATCATGCTGCTGGGCCCGCTCCTGGACGAAGCCGGGGAATACCGGCTGCCGTACGCCGGCGGCTGTGACCTGGGCACCCGCACGGTGCAGCCGCACATGCAGGCCTTGCGCCAATTCGGCCTCAGCGTCGACGCGAAGTCCGGCTTCTATGCCGTGCAGGCTCCGCCGTCGGACGGGCACGACCGTTCCTTCGTGCTCAGCGAACGCGGTGATACCGTAACCGAAAACGCGATCATGGCCGCCGCCCACCGCAGCGGCACCACGATCATCCGCAACGCAAGCCCCAACTACATGGTCCAGGACCTCTGCTTCTACCTGCAGATGCTGGGCATCGGGATCGAGGGAGTGGGAACCACCACGCTGAAGATCACCGGACGTCCGTCGGTTGACGTGGACGTGGAATACTTCCCTTCCGAGGACCCGATTGAGGCGATGAGCCTCATCACCGCCGGCATCGTCACGAACTCGGAAGTCACGGTCCGGCGTGTGCCGATCGAATTCATGGAAATCGAGCTCGCGACGCTGGCGCAAATGGGCCAGCACCTGGAGGTGTCCGGGGAATACGTGGCCCGGAACGGCCGCACCAGGCTGGTGGACGTCACCACCCGGCCCTCGGAACTGCGCGCTCCGGAAGATAAGATCCACCCCATGCCGTTTCCCGGGTTGAACATCGACAACCTGCCCTTCTTCGCTGTCATCGCCGCAAACGCCCAGGGCCAGACGATGATCCACGACTGGGTCTATGACAACCGGGCGATTTACCTGACCGAGCTGAACAAGCTCGGCGCCCAGGTGCAGCTGCTGGACCCGCACCGGATCTACGTCAACGGGCCTACCAAATGGCGCGCGGCCGAGGTCGGCTGCCCGCCTGCCCTCCGCCCCGCGGCCTGCCTGCTGCTGGCGATGCTCGCCGCCCGTGGAGTCTCCGAACTGCGCAACATCTACGTGATCGAGCGCGGCTACGAGGACCTGGCCGAACGGCTCAACACCATCGGCGCAAAGATCGAGTACTTCCAGGACTGAATGTTTCGGCGGATCCTGCCGCACAATAGAACCATGCGCACCTTCGGCGTGGAGGAAGAACTGCTCATCGTGGACCCCGGAACCGGGAGGCCGCTGCCCCTCGCCGACGTGATGTTGCCCTGCCTGCTCCCGCCGGGGCCGGGCCCCGGCCCTGCCGGGCAGGATGCCCGCCTGCTGCCGCAGGCGGTCCACCCGGATCCCGGCTTCAGCTTCGAGCTCAAGCTCGAACAGATCGAAACCCAGACGCGGCCGTGCCTGGGGTATTTGGAACTGCTTGGGCAGCTCCGGTGCGGCCGGGCCCGCGCGGACCGCGCCGCCCGGTTGCACGGGGGCCGCGTCGCTGCCCTCGCCACCTCTCCGCTCGGTTCCGCCTCGCACTTGACGCCGAAGCAACGCTATATGACCATGCAGCAGCGCTTCGGGCTCACCGTCCGGAACCAATTGACGTGCGGGCTGCATGTCCACGTCCTGGTGGACTCCCCGGAGGAGGGCGTGGCGGTGATGGACCGGATCCGGGACAAGCTTGCCGTGCTCATTGCCCTCAGCGCGAACTCCCCGTACTGGAACGGTGTGGAGTCAGGATTCGAAAGCTACCGCACCCAGGCCTGGAACCGCTGGCCCGGCTCGGGTCCCACCATGATCTTCGGCAGTCTGCCGGCCTACCGCCGGGTTGTGGCCCGGCTGGTGGAAACCGGCGTCCTCATGGATGAGGGGATGGTCTATTTTGATTCGCGGCTGTGCCGGCATCACCCCACGCTGGAGATCCGGGTTGCCGACGTGTGCCTGCGGGCCGAGGACGCTGCGCTGATCGCTGTTCTGGTGCGTGCCCTGGTCGAGTCGGCGTCGCGGGAATGGAACGACGGAGTGGATCCGGCCCCGGTGCCGACGCTGCTGCTGCGGATGGCTGCGTGGCAGGCCAGCAACTGTGGACTCCGCGGGCACCTGCTGGACTTCGGGACCTTCAACCCGGCTCCGGCGGGGGACGTGGTCCGGGCGCTGGTGGACCTCGTGGCCCCGGTGCTTCAGGAGCAGGGCGAACTGGACCTGGTGCGGAACGGCATCGGCCGAATCCTGGCGCACGGCACCGGTTCCCAGCTGCAGCGGGAGCCGTTCTCCACGGGCGGGCTGCCCGCCGTCGTCAACCGGGCCGTCGACGTGACCACGCAGGGAACGGACGCCGGGACGCCGCCGGACGACGTCCCGCTCGGCAGCGTCCGGCGCGCCTGATCCGGTGGCGCTGGGACCGCATTTCGCGGCAGTACCGCCCGGAAACATTGCCGCGAACTGCTTGCTCGCCCAGGCCTGGCACGACTAGATCTGCTTGAGGCCCTGGCCGAGGTCGCGGATCAGGTCCTCAAGGTCCTCAAGGCCCACCGAGAGGCGCACCACGCCGTCGCTCAAACCGATCGCGGCCCGGCCCTCCGGCCCCATGGCGCGGTGCGTCGTCGTGGCGGGATGGGTGATCAGGGACTTCGAATCGCCCAGGTTGTTGGAGATATCGATGATCCGCAGCCCGTCCAGCAGCGCGAACGCGGCCTCCTTCGCTGACCTGCCGGGGGACGGGGAGAGTTCGAAAGTCAGCACGGTGCCGCCGGCCTTCATCTGCCGGGCGGCCAATTCGTGCTGCGGGTGGGAAGGCAGCAACGGGTACCGGACCCAGCTGACGCCGGGTTGCTCCTCCAGCCATTCGGCCAGCCGCAGGGCCGAAGCGGAGGAATGGTTTACCCGCAGGCCCATCGTCTCCAGGCCCTTGGCCAGCACCCACGCGTTGAAGGCGGAGAGCGCCGGGCCGGTGTGGCGCATGAGCTGCTTGACCGGTCCCTCGATGAATTCCTTGGTACCCAGCACCGCGCCGCCCAACACCCTGCCCTGGCCGTCGATGTGCTTGGTTCCCGAATAGACGATCACATCCGCGCCGAGTTCCCCGCAGCGCTGCAGCAGGGGGGTGGCAAAGACATTGTCGACGACGACCGTCGCCCCGGCGGCATGCGCCAGCTCGCTCACGGCGGCGATATCGACGATTTCCTGCATCGGGTTCGACGGCGACTCGAAGAAGACCGCCGTCGTCGGTTCAGAGAGCGCTGAGCGCCACTGCTCCAGATCCGGTCCGTCGACGAAGACCGTATGCACCCCCCATCGGGGCAGGATCTCGCTGAGGATCACGAAACACGAGCCGAACAGCGAGCGGGCTGCTACCACCCGGTCGCCGGCGGCCAGGAGGGCCCCAAGCGCGGTGAAAACCGCGGACATGCCCGAGGCGGTGGCAAAACAGGCCTCGGTGCCTTCGAGCAGCCGGAGCCGTTCCTGGAAGGTGGCCACCGTGGGGTTGCCGTAGCGGGAATAGACGAAGCGTTCGTCCTCGCCGGTGAAGGCGCGCTCGGCGGCGGCCGCGGATTCGTAGACGAATCCGGAGCTCAGGAAGATCGGTTCGGCGGTTTCCTGAAAACCGGTCCGGTCCAGGCCGCCACGGACAGCCTGGGTGCCGGCGCTCCAGCCCCCGGCCTCAGCATTGAAGGCCATTTAGTAATTTTCCGCGTTCGTGGGCAGGCCGCGGTTCCGCCAGCCGTTGACGGTCCGTTCGCCCTGCCGGTCGGGTTCGCCCTCAAAGCCTTCGAGGACGTTGTAGGAAGTGAACCCGGCGTCCGTGGCGGCGTGTGCTGCGGCAACGGACCGGACGCCCGAACGGCACAGGAAGAGAAGTTCGGTGTTGCCGGCTTCGGCAGCGAGTTGTCGCAGTTGCGCGATGAATTGCGGGTTGGGGATGCCGCCGGCCAGGTTCCACTGCAGGAAGAGCGGCGGGTGCGGTGTTCCGGTGGTGTCCGGGGTGCCGGTAAGGGCCCATTCGCCCACGGTGCGGACGTCCACGAGCAGGGCGCCTTCCTCGAGCTTTGCCCACGCCTCGTGCGGGCTGAGGTCTCCGGCGTAGCTCACGCGTGGCCCTCTCCGTCGAACTCTCCGTCAAATTTTCCGTCGAACTTTCGGTCGAACCCAGGGCCGCCCGCGGCGTCGGCGACGGCGGCATCGGCGCTGGCGATCGCCGCCGGCAGCACCAGGGCCTGGGCCACGACGACGTCGCTGCCGTTGAATGTGACGGCCGGGCTGCCGTGCAAAACGTAGCCCGCGGCGAGGGCGGCCGAGACGCGCTCGCAAAATGCACGGTCGTCGGGGCCGGTGAACAGGCGGTATGCCAGCTTCTTCCCGCTCGTGCCGGCAACCGCCGGGGACGGGGCTGGTGCCGGTATGGGTACTGCGGGGGTGGACGCGTCAGGCACGACGGATCTCCTTCTTTCACGCTTGCAGCTCGAATGGTCGATATGCCGAGTACTCACCTGAGGCACCCCGCCGCGAAAGGGAGGGTTGCCGTCCGGCCAGTCAGGGCTTGGCGCCGGTTCTCATTACTCACTAGAAACCTAACACTCTCGGACGCCGGCCCGCACCGTTGCCGCCGTCATGTCAAGTAACGGGCCGGAACGGAGAAAAGGTGCCGAACCGACAAAAGGTAATGCGGCGGCGCGTACCTGCTGTTCAATGCCATCACCATGGTGGCGCTGCCCGTGGTCCAGATCGTGGTTCTGCTGGACCTGATCCTCCGGCTTGCCTTGGGCTGCAGCCCGCTGGGCGGCGACGCCTGGCGAGTGCTCCGGAAAGTGTGATCCTAGCGTGACCGGCCGGCAGGCGGGGTCGTGTTTTTCACGGACCGGATGTCGTAAGCTCACGATTGTCGCGCCCGATCCGGTGCGTGACGCCATTACAGAGAAATTGGGGAGCTCCATGATTCTGCGCACCATCACTCCGGCAGCGTTGCTGCTCTCGACCGCTTTGGCGCTCGCAGGCTGCGGCGGCGCTCCGGCGCCTTCAGCCCCGGACGGTCCGTCCGCGGCCGCGGCCCCGGCCTCGCCGACCACACCTGACCCGTCATCCCCGGCCGCGGGCCCGTCCTCCGCGCCGTCGCCGGCCGCGACGGTGAAGGCCTATGCGGCCGGGGATCTCGCGCAGATCGTTGCCGGGCTCACGGACGAGCGCGGCGCCGGGTTCACCGCCGTATCCGCAGACCAGCTGGAGCAAGGCATCGCCACGGCGAAGAAGTTGATCGCTACGGCCGCGATCACCCCGCCCGAGTGCGCGGCGGTGGTGGACAGCAACAGCCAGATCCCGGAGGGAAGCAGCTATGCCAGCGGCGTGTCCCAGTCCGCCGCGGACCAGGTGGTCACCGTCGTCACGGTCGTGGCTGTCCAGGATCCGGACCTGCAACGCACCAAGCTGGACGAATCGGTAGCTGACAGCAAGAAATGCGCAAGCTTCACCATGGAGCTCCAGGGCCAAAAAGTCGCCAGCGAAACCAAAGTCCTGGACATCGCGACATCGGCGGAAAAGTCCTTCTCGACCATGGGCATCCAGACCCTGCCGACCGGGCAGACCCAGACCACTGTCACCGTCATGGGTCTCAGCGGTGCGCTGACGGCCGCGGCGGTGGCATCAGGCCCCGGAGTCACCGAGGACGCAGCAGCGGACCTGGCCCGGATCGTCGACGAAGCCCTTGCCAAGGGCTGAGCCGCACCGTCTCCGGCGGGCCCGGGGCCCTTACTCGATGGTGGCGTACAGCGCGTTGAGCTCCGCGGTGAGCTGCTGACGCAGGTCCGGCGTGCCGATTTCCCGGCCGTCGATGTGGTTGACGGGAGCCAGCAGCCGGATGCTGGAGATCAGCCAGACGGCGTCGGCGTCGTACAGGTCACGCGGCTCCAACGGGCCGTAGCCCAGCTCCCAGCCGGCCGCCTTGGCCGCGGTGAACAAGGCCCCCTGCGAGGTGCCGGGCAGGATTCCGCTGTCGAGCTGGGGCGTGATGAGCCGCCGGACCGTGCGCACCCCGCCGGCGCCGTCGTCGTCCGTGTCCAGGTGTGCGAGCAGGACGGTGGACGTCGGACCCTCCAGGACCCGCCCGTCCGCGGAGGTGAAGATCACGTCATCGGCTCCGTGCGCGTGCGCATAGCGAAGCGCTGCCATGTTGACGGCGTAAGAGAGGGTCTTGGCGCCCATGAGCAGCCAGGGGGCGCGTTCCCCGACTTCGCTGTCGTAGCCGCGGTCCAGCAGGAGCACGTCAATGCCGGTTTCGCGCTGGCGCCGTCCGGCGGCGCCGGGGACCGACGCCTGTACCCAGCAGGTGGGCCCCGCCGCGCCTTCGACGCCGCGGGTCACGAGGAGCTTGACGACGAGCTCGTCGTCGGTGGTCCCGCCGCCGGGCAGATGGCTGCGCCGGTATTCGCTGATCGCTGTCGCAATGGCCCGGCGCCACACGCCCTCGGCCGGGATGCCCAGCTCCAAAAGCCGGGCGGACCCGGCCAGCCGGTTCAGATGCGCCTGAAGCTTGCGGGGCTGTCCGCCCACAACCAGCAGCGACTCAAAGACGCCGTCGCCTCGGGTGGCTCCCTGGTCGGTCGCCATCAGCTGTGGTTTGGTGGCGTCGGCCAGCCGGCCGCCGTCGAACGCGGGATCCAGAAAGACCAGCACCGGAGCGGCTACGGGAGAAGTCATGCCTTCAGCTTAGTGCGGCGGGGTGACGGGATAGGATTTCAAGGTTGCCCGTTCCGGAACTGTTCCGCGGGCTTGGAGCTGGAGGGGTTCGCCTGTGCTGTGGCCGTTTTCGCTGGCGGATTCTCTTCCGTCATGGATCATCCTGATTCTGGCCGTAGTTGATTTCGGCATCAGGGTCCTGGCCCTGGGCATCATTCCCGGAAACCGGCGGCCCACCACTGCCATGGCATGGCTCCTCATCATCTTCTTTGTTCCGGCCGTGGGCCTGGTGCTCTTCCTGCTCTTCGGCAACTTCCGGCTCTCCCGCAAACGCCGGGCACAGCAGGACGCAGTGAACACCCGGGTCCGCGCCGGCGCCTCGGAGCTCGCGATGCTGGAGAGCGGCTATGAGGGCCCGGACTGGGTGCTGTCCGCGGCGGAACTGAACAAGACGCTGGGGTCGCTGCCGATGGTGGACGGCAACCACGTGGACCTCCTCCCGGGCTACCCGGATTCGTTCACGGCCATGGCGGCCGCCATCCGGGAAGCGGAGTCCTTCGTCAACGCCGAGTTCTACATCCTGAGTTCGGACCACTTCACCGATGACCTGCTGACAGCGATGGAGGAAGCCGCGGAGCGCGGCGTGGAAGTCCGCCTTTTGTTCGACCACCTGGGGACCCTGCGCGTCAAGGGTTACAGCAAGCTGATCGCCCGGCTCAAGGCCAGCAAGATCCGCTGGCGGCCCATGCTCCCGCTGCGGCCCGTCCATGGGCAGTGGCGTCGCCCGGACCTGCGCAACCACCGCAAAATCATGGTCATTGACGGCGAAGTTGCGTTCACCGGGTCGCAGAACCTGATTGAGCCCTCCTACAACAACCCTCGGCACCGCAAGGTGGGCCGCGAATGGGTCGAGCTGATGGCCTGCCTGCGCGGACCGATTGTCACCACGCTCAACGTGGTCTTCGCCACCGACTGGCTCAGCGAAACGGATGAAAACCTCGAACAGCAGCTGGCGCACCGCCCGGAACTGCACGCCGGGAACATCACGGCCCAGGTGGTGCCCAGCGGGCCGGGCTTCATCACCGAAAACAACCTGCGGCTCTTCAACACCCTGATTTACTCCGCGCAGCGCAACATCTCGATCTGCAGCCCGTACTTTGTGCCGGATGATTCGCTCCTGTACGCGGTAACGACGGCGGCGCAGCGCGGTGTCGACGTCGAACTTTTCGTCTCGGAGAAGGGCGACCAGTTCCTGGTCCACCACGCGCAGCAGTCCTATTACGAGGCGCTGCTGGAGGCCGGGGTGCGGATTTACCTTTACCAGGCCCCGTTTGTGCTGCACGCCAAGCACTTCACGATCGACAACGAGGTCGCGGTGCTGGGGTCAAGCAACATGGATATGCGCTCCTTCTCGCTGAACCTGGAAGTCTCCGTGATGCTCCTGGGTGAGGACATTGTCCGGCGGGTCAGCGCCGTGGAGGACACCTATCGCGGCGTTTCCCGCGAGCTGGTGCTTGAGGACTGGATGAAGCGGCCCATGGGGGTCAAATACGTAGACAACGTCGCCCGGCTGACGGCGACGCTCCAATAGCCTGCGGCGGTGCGGGCCGGACGTGGCGCCGGTTCGGCGCGGAGCCTAGCCGGGCGGGAATTCCGCGCCGAGCGCGGAGAGAACCCCGAACGCTTTGGTCCTGATCTCCGCGTATTCCTCCTGCGGGTCGGAATCCGCGGTGATCGCACCGCCGACGCCCAGGCTCAGGGCAGTGCGGTTCCCGGACTGCCCGGTCACCACAAGGGTGCGGATCGCGACGGCGAGGTCGGTGGCGCCGTTGAGGGAAAAATAGCCGATTGCCCCGGAGTACACGCCGCGGGGTGCACCCTCGAGCCGGTCGAGGATGGCCATGGTGCTGACCTTGGGGGCGCCGGTCATGGACCCGGCGGGGAAGCACGCTGCGACGGCCTCGGCCCGCGGCATGCCGGGCCGGAGCAGGGCGTCGATGGTACTCACCATCTGATGGACCGTGGCGTAGCTTTCTATCGCGCAAAGCCGGCTGACCGCCACCGATCCGGGCACGGCGAAATGGCTGAGATCGTTGCGGAGCAGGTCCACGATCATGATGTTCTCGGCGCGGTCCTTCGGTGAGGACTGGAGGTCCTGCCGCAGCGCTGAGTCCCGGGCGGCATCGGCATCCCGGGGCCGGGTTCCCTTGATCGGCTCGGCGCGCATGTGACCGTCGGCAGCGATCCGGAGGAACCGTTCCGGGGACGTACTCGCCACGGCGAGCTCCCCGAACCGCAGGTAGCTGGCGAACGGGGCCGGATTCTTCCGGCGTAAGGACAGGTAGGTCTGCCATGGATCGACCGCGGAGGGAAGCTCGGCTGTCAGCATGGTGGTCAGGCACACCTCGTAGGTGTTGCCCTCGGCGATCTCGTGCTGGGCCTGCGAAATCTTCGTTTTGTAGGCGGCCTCGGAGTCCCGCGCGGTGAAGTCCGGCGCGCTGTGGCCGGGGGAGGAGGGTCCGGCGGCGTTGCTGCCGCCGGCTGCCGATGCCGGCCCGGGCACCGCCGCTTCGGTTGCGGTGCGGGCCGTTCCGAGCCACTCCCCGGCGGCCGCAGTGTCCAGCGCCAGCAGCCAGACCGTGCGCTCCACATGGTCCAGCACCACGGCCCGGCCGGCAAACAACAGGCAGGCGTCGGGGGTTCCGGCGGTGACGTCGCTGCCGCCGGTCTCCCGTTTGAGTTCATAGCCGAGGTAGCCGAGCCAGCCCAGGGTGAACTCGCAGGGATACTGCTCCGGGCCGTGGAGGGCGCCGGAGTCCCAGGCCGCGTCAAGCCAGCGAAAAAACGGGCCAGCGACCGTGACGCTGGTGTTCCCCACATTCACCCGGGTGGTTCCGGAACTGTGCCGGACCGACTGGCCGAACGGCCCCCCGTCGTCCGCCAGAATGCTGAACCGGCTGCGTTCCGCCGCCGGACCGGGCGCCGGGGAGGCACCGGAGGGAAGCGAAGAATCGAGCCAGACGGCGTTGGCTGAGCGGCCGAAGAGGGTCTCGAATAACACGGAGGGGTCCGGGGCGGCGTCGATCCGTTCGGTACGGAGCTGAAGGCCGCGGCGGGCGCCGGCTTCGGGAACCAGTACCGGGGCGAGCGCCGGCAGGTACTGGAGGGCCTGCAGGACCTCCGCCGGGGCGGCGCCGTCGGCGCGGTTGAGGACCCGGACGTCGGCGCGGCCCGGAACATCGTCCTGGGCCAGCCACACCTGCTCCTGGGCGGCCCACTCATCCCAGAAGGGTTCGTAGCGTCCGCCGTCGCGGGCCAGGGCCCTGCTGCGCCGGTCCTGATCGGGGCAATCAGCCCAGATCACCGCGGCCAGGAAGGGGAGGGCGGCTTCCGCTGCTGCCCCGACGCCTTCCACCAGAACAATCTCGGCAGGCGGGGTGGTGCGGGCGTCGCCGTCATAATGTGCAGTCCAGTCCCAGCTGACCCATTCGGCCGTCTCTCCGCGGTGCAGGGGGGCCAGGACCGTGGAGACGTAGCGTTCGATGCCGGCCGCGAGCCCGTTCCAGCCGGGGTAGATGTCCTCCAGGTGGAACAAGGACACTTTGTGGTGTTCGCGCAGCCGCGCTGCCAGTTCAATCGTGAGAGTGGTCTTTCCCGCACCGGATCGTCCGTCGACGGCGATGATGACGGGTGCGGGACTCATGGAATAGAGCGTACCTGCTGCCCGGCAGCGCCGGGCTGTTGCCTCTCCGGTCCCCGGCGCCGGGCCAGCTCGGTCCCGACATGCGCCACGATTCCGGGAATCGAGGCGTTGATCAGGTCCCAGGTGAGGTCAAAGTCCGTGCGGCTGCCGTACCAGGGGTCTTCAATGCCCTGGTCCAGGCCGTCCTTTCCCGCGACAGCCGGATCGAAGCTGCGCAGCATCCGGATCCTCGCCAGCGCCGCACGGTCCGGCGCCGCCTCCTGCAGCCAGCCGAAATGATCCACGTCAAGGGCAAGAATGAGGTCCCGGGAGGCGAACCACTCGGGCCGCCATTCGCGAGCCACGTGAGTGTCCGAGGCGATGTTGTGGCCCGCGAGATTGCGGGCTGCGCGCGGGTCGATGGGCCGGCCTACCTCGTAGCCCGTGATTCCTGCTGAATCGACGACGGCGCCGGCGAGTCCCGCGGCCGCGAGGGCTTCCGTCAGCATCAGCTCAGCCATCGGCGACCGGCAAATGTTCCCCGTGCAGACCGTGATGATCCGGTACTGGCTCGGCGTTGAGGTCATAGGGCAAGCATGGGCCATGCCGGTCTGCTTGGCTAGATCGCGGGCCGCCAATGTTACAGCCTCTGTCACATTTGGTTTCCGGAGGTGTCATGGCCGCGGGCGGGCTCGGCCCCGCGGCGGACGGGAGCGTGGCGCCCGCCCCGTCAGTGAATGAGGGCGAGCAGGACGCCGACGGCCATGAACAGCACGCCGAACGTCCGGTTGAGGATCCGCTGCCCGCGGGCATCGTGTGTGAAGCGCTGGAACGACTTGGCCGCGGCGGCGAAGAAGAACCACATGACCAGGATGTCGATGACCACCACAGTGGCGGTCAGTGTGAGGTACTGCGGCAACAGCGGATCCGCCGGGCGGATGAACTGCGGCATGAAGGCCAGGAAGAACACGATCGCCTTGGGGTTCAGCAGGTTGACCCACAGGCCGCGGCGAAACATGGAGAAGGCCGGCTCGTTCCGCAGGGCCGCGGCCTTCTCTTGGTCCAGGTCGGGTTCATGCCGGAATTGCTGGATGCCCAGGTAGACGAGGTAGGCGGCTCCCGCGTAGCGGATGACGTTGAAGGCCACCGGTGAACTCGCCACCAGTACCCCCACGCCCAGGGCCACGACCAGGATATGTACCACCAGCGCCGCCTGCTGCCCGAGGATTCCCCAGATGGAGCGCCGAAAGCCGGAGTTCAGCGAGTTGCTCATGGTGTTGATGGCGCCTGCGCCGGGGGTGAAGCTGATCAGGACGCCGGCACCGGCGAGGGCCAGCCAAAGGGAGGGTTGCACCTGTCAAGTTTACGTTTCCGCCACGGCCGCCGCGGCCAACTGGTCAGTCCTTGCGGCGTCCGTAGCTGAGAATCATATTGCCTTTGCTGGTCTGCTGGGATGACTGCAACTCGAGCCGGGTCAAAGGGTCCCCATCGTTGAAGAGCCGCCGGCCGCTGCCCGCCACGACAGGATGCACGATCAGCATCAGAGTGTCCAGCAGCCCGGCGAAGAGCAGCTGGCGGACCAGGGAGATGCTGCTGAATACTCCAATGTCGCCGCCGTCGCTGTTCTTCAGGTCCGTGACGAAGCCCTCCAGCGGGCCCTCGATCAGCTGCGAGTTCTGCCACTGAAGGCCGCCCGTCAGGGTCCGGGACGCAACGTATTTGGGCAGCGGGTTGATGAACCCGCCAAAGTCGGCGTCGGCTTCGGCGTTCGGCCAGTATTGCGCCCATTGTTGGTAGCCCACGCGGCCCAGCAGCCCGGCGTCGATCCGGCCCATCATCTCGCCCATCCCCGCCCCGAGCTCCTCGTCAAAGCTGTCGAACTGCCAGAGAAACGGGTCTTCCACCACGCCGTCCACGGAGCTGAAAAGACCGGCCGTCACGTTGCGCATGCGTCCTCCTCGTTACAGGGTGTTTGCAGTGCACCCTAGCGGCTGGGCGGCGGTGAGGGAATGCTGTGCCGGAAAGGATGTCGCTTACGCCCGGGCGATTACCTCGCCGTTGGGAATCAGGAACCAGCCGTCGTCGGTGGAACCCCAGCGGTGCCAACCTGCCGACAGGCGGGCCAGGTCGGCGGCAGTGGCGAAGCCGTACTCACGCGCCTGGTCCGCGAAGGCCGAATGCAGCACCCGCTCGCCCCAGACCCTGGCCTGCCAGCGCCGCATCTGCCCGGTTGCATACAGCCAGTTGCTGCTGGACGGTGCGACGTCGGTGAAGCCGGCAGCCTGCGCCCATGACACCAGTCGCCGGCCGGCGTCGGGCTCGGCCCCGTTGCGGCGCGCGATCCGCTGGTAGAGCTCCATCCACTCCTCCAGTTCCGGCAGTGCCGGGTACCAGCTCATGCCGTGGAAATCGGCGTCACGCACCGCCACGATGCCACCGGGTTTGGCGACACGGCGCATTTCCCGCAGGGCAGCAACCGGATCTGTGAGGTGCTGCAGGACCTGGTGAGCGTGCACGACGTCGAACGTCTCATCCTCGAAGTCGAGATCATAGATGTTGCCGGCGACGAACGCCACGTTTGTCACGCCGCGCTCGTCGGCCAGGGCGGCTGCCTGGCGGATCACCTCGGGCGAGCGGTCCAGCCCGGTGACTCGCCCGGGGGCGACGAGCCCGGCGAAATCGCAAGTGATGCTCCCCGGCCCACACCCGACGTCGAGCACCGAGACCCCGGGGGCCAGATGCGGGACCACGAACGCCGCAGAGTTCTCGGCCGTGCGGGCGGCGTGGGCGCGGACCACCGACTCGTGATGGCCGTGGGTGTACACATCGTCAGGCTGCTGGGCGCTCATAAGCAAACGCTACCGCTCAGTGCAGACAAAGCTCAGCCCCAATAAAGCCCAGCGCCGACAAAGCCCAGTGTTGACAAAGTCCCGGATCGCTTGGCTCAGCGTCGGGACCTGGCTGCTTCCAGCAATTCCGCCGAGACATCCCACAGCCGGTGAGCGGTCTCCGCGTCAAGGGCGTAGTCGAGGACTCCGTGGAGCCCATCGGTTATCCGGGAGACGGTTTGGGCTTCGTTGCAGTCTTCGAAATACCGTCCGCCGATTCCTTCGAGCGTGGCCGCAGTGGCAAGGAGTACGGAGGTGGCGGCGCCTTGTTCCACCGATTTGACCGGCAAGCCCGCCTGCAGAACCTGCGCTTTGATCGCAGCGAGGACCGCGGGATCCCAGTGGCGTTGGAGATTCGTCCAGACGCCGCCGGGCATGAGCGCGTTCGCGGTGATGCCATCTGCCGCCCACCGGCGGGTGGCTTCGACGGCAAAGAGCACGTTGGCGGTCTTGGACTGCCCGTAGGCGGCTCCGGCATCGTACGGTCTGCGGTTGAAGAACAAATCGTCGAAGATCACGGGGGAGTCGCCGTGTCCGGAGGAGCTGACGACGACGATGCGTGCGGCTCCGTCCGCTGCCAGGGCAGGCTGAAGCCCGCAGGCGAGGGCAAAGTGGCCCAGATGGTTGGTTGCAAACTGCAACTCCCACCCCTGGGGCGTGTAGGACTCCGGGGCCATCATGATCCCGGCGTTATTGACCAGGATATGCAGGGGTCCGTTCCAGCGGGAGGTGAACGCGTCGACGGAGTCCATGTCGGCAAGGTCGAGTTCGGCGGCCCGCACCCGCGGGTTGGCCGTGACTGCTGCAATACGTTGGGCGGCTTTGCGGCCGGCGTCCATATTGCGCACCGCGAGGGTCACAGCTGCCCCCGTCTGGGCCAACGCGCGTGCGGTCTCGGCGCCGATTCCGGACGCGGCTCCAGTCACGATCGCTGACCGTCCGGAGAGATCGACGCCGGCCGCCACTTCTGCAGCCGTGCTGAACCGGCCGAATTCAGTGCTGAAGTAGTCCATATGCTTCCCGTCGTGATCCGGCCGGCATGTCATGAACGCGGGCCTGCCGAAGGCGTCGCATGCTCCCCGGCCGCCTCGCGCCCGGCTTTGACCGTCGCCTCAACCATGGACGTCATGAACCGGGTGGCGAGATCCAGTTCCGCCGGAGTGAATTCGGCCAGCGCGGCGGCCATATGGCGTGCGAGTGGCTGGAACATGGCACCGCCGTCGCGGTAAGCCTTGGGAGTCATGCGGAGCTGGACCTGGCGGCGGTCCGGGCCCTGCCGTTCGCGGACCACGTGGCCTGAGTTGTGCAGCCGGTCGATCAGGGCTGTGGTGGCCGGGGAACTCAGGTGGAGTTCCTTGCGGAGCACGCCGGGGGTGACGATCTGGTTCCGGGCGGTGTGCTGCATGATCACGGACAAGGCGTTGAGGTCTGTCCGGTGCATGTCGTTGCGGCTGCCGGCGGCATCAGCGTAGCGGTTGGCTTCAAGGCTGAACTCCTGGAGCAGCATGACCAGCGGTGGCGGGCCGGCAGGGCCGCGGCGTTCCGGCCGATCAACGCTCACAACGGACCTTCCTTTCTCTGCTTTGGCCTGGCAGCCCGAACTCCGACGACGGCGCCCTCCGGAGTTTACTTCAGCGGACGCGCAACGAGGGCAGCCATTGCCAACGAAATGTTGAGACGAATTCAACCCGGCGGGTTATCTCCATTGTGGAGATAGTCTATTATGGACTCAATTCTACTCCTCCCCAGCATGCACTAGAAGGACCCATGAAAACGACACCTCACGGCAGCGCCCGCGTCCCCTTCTGGTTGCGCTGGCTTATACCGGTCCTGCTTGTCATCACCTGGCTGGCCATTGCCGGGATCGGCGGACCCACCTTTGGCCGGCTCAGCGAGGTCTCCTCGAATGACCAGGCATCCTTCCTGCCTGCCGGAGCCGAGGCGACGGAGGCCCAGGACTGGCAGACGAAGTTCCGGGACTCCAACGAAATTCCCGCCGTCATTGTCATCGAGAGCGACTCCGCGTTCACTCCTGCCCAACTCGGCGAGGCCGCTGCCCTCAAGGGCCAATTTGAAGCCCTGCAGGCCGGCAGCACTGTCATCGGCCCCATCCCGTCAGAGGATGCCAAAGCGGTGCAGTTTGTGGTTCCCATCAATTCCTCCAGCGAGGTGAAGGACGTCGTCAAGGAACTCCGCGACGAGGTGCAGGCTTCCGCCCCGGCGGGAATGCGAACCTTTGTGACCGGCCCGGCCGGACTCACGGCGGACCTTGTGAGCGCGTTCGCCGGCATTGACGGCATTCTCTTGCTTGTGGCCCTCGGCGCCGTCTTCGTGATCCTGCTGATCGTCTACCGCTCGCTGCTGCTGCCCATCGCCGTTCTCTTCACCTCGGTCTTTGCGCTTTGCGCCGCCATCCTGCTGGTCTTTGGCATGGCCAAGCTCGGCTGGATCCAGCTCAACGGGCAAAGCCAGGGCATCCTGTCCATCCTGGTAATCGGCGCCGCCACGGACTACGCGCTGCTCTATGTGGCGCGCTTCCGCGAGGCGCTGACCCACACCACCGACCGCACAACAGCTGCGCTCACAGCGTGGAAGGCGGCCTGGGAGCCGATTCTGGCGTCCGGCGCCACGGTCATTATCGCCCTGCTGTGCCTGCTCTTCTCCGACCTTAACTCGAACAAAGCCCTCGGCCCCGTGGCCGCCGCGGGCATCCTGTGCTCACTCTTCGCCGCACTGACCCTGCTGCCCGCGTTGATGGCACTGCTGGGCCGCGCCGCGTTCTGGCCCTTCCGCCCCAAGCTGCTGCCGGAGACCGAGCGCGAGCCCGAACTCGTGACCGGGCTCGAAGGCCAGAAGGGCCTCTGGCGCGCCACCGGTTCCCTCGTCTCCCGCCGCCCCCGAATCGTCTGGGTCACCTCAGTGTTGCTGCTCCTGGTGGCTTCCGCGGGTGTCCTGCAACTCAAGGCCAACGGCGTTCCACAGACGGCCGTCATCCTCACAGCCTCCAATGCCGTCGATGGCCAGGAATCCCTGGCCCGCCACTTCGACGCCGGCTCCGGCAGCCCCGCGGTGATCGTCACGGACCAGGCCAAGGCCCAGGAGGTGCTGGACAAGACGAGGGCGACCGCCGGCGTCGGGGACGCCTACCTGATGGCCGACGGCGGCGCGCCCATCACCGGTGCGCCTGCTGCTCCCGGCGCCCCGGCGCCTCCCACGGAACCCGCGGTGCGGGACGGCAGGGTCCTGATCAACGCGACGCTGAACTTTGCGGCCGACTCCAATGAGGCCGAAGGCGTGGTGGTGGTCCTCCGGCAGGACCTGAAACAGATCGACAGCGGCGCCCTCGTCGGCGGTGTGACCGCAACCGCACTGGACACCAACACCACAGCCCAGCGCGACCTCGTCACGATCATCCCCGTGGTCCTCGCCGTCATCCTGGTCATCCTGATGCTGCTGCTGCGTTCGGTGCTGGCCCCGGTCCTGCTGGTCGCCTCGGTGGTCCTGTCCTACGGTGCGGCGATGGGCGTCTCGGCCTTCGTCTTCAATAACATCTTTGGATTCCCGGGAGCCGACGCCACCGTCCCACTTTTCGGTTTCGTCTTCCTCGTGGCCCTGGGCGTGGACTACAACATCTTCCTGATGAGCCGGGTCCGGGAGGAATCACTCAAGCACGGCACCCGTGCGGGCATCCTGCGCGGACTCGTGGTAACCGGCGGTGTCATCACCTCCGCCGGCGTGGTCCTCGCGGCCACCTTCGCAGCACTGGGTGTCATCCCCATCATGTTCCTGGTGCAGCTCGCTTTCATCGTCGCCTTTGGGGTGCTGCTGGATACCGTCCTGGTCCGCTCTCTGCTGGTCCCGGCCCTGGCCTATGATATTGGCCCGCGGATCTGGTGGCCGAGCAAGCTGGGCCGCGTTGGGACCAACACCCCCGCGCGGGGCCGCCACGCTGCCACGGAACCGGAATCTGCGGAGGCAGGCGTCCGGTAACCCTTCCCGCCGCAGCGGCCGCCGTCATTGTCTCTGGTCCCTCCACCAGGCCACAGTGGCGGCGGCCGCTTCGTCGAGGGGGGTCGGTGCCAGTCCCAAGGCGGATTGGCCGGCGGCCGAATCCATAACGAACGGGCGATCAAACTGGTAGAGAGTCTCGGTGAGTTCGCGCATGTTCGCGGAAAACACCCCCAGAGCCTTGAGCGCCCAGCCGGGCAGTGCAGTGACACGCGGGGTCCGGGCGCCGGCTGCCCTGGCTGTCACTTCCTGAAGTTGTCTGCACGAGCTGTCCCGGGAGTACGGCAGTTGTGCAGTCGGTTATGGACGCCTGGCGTCCGAAGTCCCCTGCGCAAAGCGTCACTTTGGTCGGGAGCCGCCTGCACGAAACGTCAACGTCAGGGTACCTAGCGGCTCGCGTAGGCGTTGTCCGGGGTCCCGGCGTCAGTGTCTCGGGAAGCTTTGAATGAGGGTGTCGGGGCAGCTCTTGGTAGTGGCGGCGCGGAATTGAGCGTCCATGCCGTGCCGAGCCGGTGTTCACGATGCGCCGGCTCGCTGGGGGAGGAGATCACGTGGCCGGCGCGGCGAGCTGGATGGCCCGGTAGACGGTGGAGCGGGCGACGCCGAAGAATTCGGCGATCTCCGTTGTGGTGTGTGTGCCGCCCCGGTGAAGGCCCACGAGGTGTGTTGCCTGCTTTTTGGAGAGTTTGGGCTGTCGGCCTAGAAGCTTGCCTTTGGCCTTCGCCACCGCCATGCCTTCGCGGGTCCGGGCGCGGATGAGGTCGGATTCGAATTCTTCGACCATTCCCAGGACGTTGAACAGCAGCTTTCCAACCGGGTCATGGGGGTTGTGGATGCTGCCGCCGATGTTGAGGGTCACGCCCTTGCGTGTGAGTTCGTCGGCGATATCCCTGGCATCCGGCAGGGACCGAGCTAGACGGTCAAGTTTGATCACCACGAAGGTGTCGCCGCCGAGGCACGCCGCGAGAGCTTTGCCCAGCCCGGGTCGGTCGCGTTTGGTGCCGGTGAATCCGTGGTGGACGTGGACCATCTCGGCGTCAACGCCGAGGGCGTGGAGGCCACGGTGTTGGGCGGTGAGGTCCTGGGTGCTGGTTGAGCAGCGGGCCTAGCCGATGAGCAGGCTTCGGACTGTAGCGTATAAGGCTCGCGGGATTCTGTTGATCGAAGCAACACCTTCTTTCAAGGTGGTTCGACATGTATCTCAGCTCCTCTTCAGCAGCAGGCATCCGGTTTCTTGCTTCGATTAAGCACGGGCACGGTCTCAGACCGTCCGCCCGACATGCTGGCATTGATAAGGAAGTCGGCTACCGCTGGCTGCGCGAGGAATACTTGCGCCTGCGTCGCAACGGCAAGACTCCGACCGAGACGACAGCGGAGCTCGGGTTCAGCACGTCCCGGCTGGCGGCGTGGGAAGCTGACGTCGGCCAGGTCAAAGACCGCCATCACCTTCGGGTGAATATTGACGAGGAGGCCAGCTTTTGGGCGGCGTTTGATCGCGGGGAAAGCCTTGGTGAGGCAGCCAAAAACGCGGGTGTGAGCCGTTCGACCGCCTATCGGTGGATGGACCGTCGTTTCGACCAGCTACGTCAGTCCAAGGCTGCTCGCCTTGATCAACGTCGACCCTGCGGGAACCTAGAGCGACCATCCGCTCGACCTCGGCCGCTGGATCATCCGGACGAAAATCGAGGTGCAGACGATTCTTCGTTATCTTCGAATCCGCCACCGGCACGAAGACCAACCCTGGCAACCGGTCCGGTGCAGAACGAATTTCGAACTCATCGTCAGCCTCCAAGGTCACAACCCAACCCAAAGCGTTGGCCCACCAGCGTCCGAGCTCGACCGGGCGTGCCGAATCGACAACTACTTGTTCCCATTCAAGACTCATGCGTTCCACTCTATTTGAGCCGGACCCCTGCCCGGTGAAGAAACCCTGCGGTCACGAAGGGCGTCCGCTGAACCACCGACTAACGGGACTGCTGTGGGGCGCCAGCATCAATCCGTAGTGCAATGGCGTTCCGGCAGAACTTATATTTTCGAGATCCTGTGGCCCGTGCCGTTGCCGATGAAATATCGAGGTTAGTCAGTGTCGGAAGAGAAGGTGCTTGTTGCCCGCCAACTCTCCTGCTCCCGAATCGCGTGTTGAATCCGAAGGCTGATATCGCGCAGCTGACCCCGTTGGGCGGCCGTGAGAGGCTCTAAGACCAATTTCGTAACGGTCCGAGAATGCACAGGAGTGACCTTTTCGACCATCGCAAGCCCTGCCTCGGTCAGGGATGCCAAAGTCGACCGCCCGTCCAAGGGGTCACGACTGCGCTGCACCCAACCGCGACCCTCAATCCGCGATACTGCTCGAGAGAGCCTAGAAAGCGAGCTATTGGCATAGCCGGCCAGGACAGTCATCCCCAGCGTCCGGTTCGGCGCGTCAGCCAAGGCGAAGAGGATGCCGTACTCAAAGTGCGTGAGGTCGAATTCACGAACCAAAGGCGCATCGAGTGCAGCAGGCAGCCATTCCAATACCGTCGCAAGAGCTGCCCACGACGTGAGGTTATCTCCCGTGAGGAGGTTGGGGACGCTGGAATCAGTCATGCATACAGGGTACCTGTTTACTTGACTGGGCAAACAATTTTGTCTATTCTTACTTGACTGAGCAAGTAATATGAGAGGCTAGAACGACCATGGACATGCAGCTGTCAACCAAACGCGCCTTTATAAGCGGGTCAACGCAAGGGATTGGGTACTCGATCGCAAAGGCGCTCCTCCAAGAAGGGGCCGAGGTGGTAATCAACGGCCGCGACGCCAGCCGCCTCCAGCAAGCGGTGAAGACCCTTCAGGCCGAAGTGCCTAGCGGAGTCGTTACTGGCATTGCGGCGGACTTAACAGACGCCTCAGCGGTGCAGAGCCTGCTCAGCACGCTCGGGACCGTCGACATCCTTGTCAATAACGTCGGTCTCTTCGGGCTGAAGCCCTTCACTGAAATATCTGACGATGAATGGTCTCGTTATTTCGCGGTAAACGTGATGAGCGGGGTCCGGCTCTCCAGAGAGCTACTACCCGGGATGATCGATGCTGGCTGGGGTCGGATCATTTTCGTAGGCAGCGAATCAGGCGTAAACGTACCCGCTGACATGACGCACTACGGCGTGACGAAAGCAGGGATGCTCGCCTTGAGCAACGGTCTCGCTAAGCTCACCCGCGGAACCGGCGTGACGGTCAACACGATCCTCGGCGGCCCGACCTACTCCGACGGCGTTGCCGGTACCATCCATGAGATTGCGGAGGCGCAGCGAATGTCAGTGGATGAGATGAAAGCAATGATCATTGGTGGCAACCAGACATCTCTTCTCGAGCGCTTCATCGAGCCCGCCGAGATCGCGAACCTCGCCGTGTATCTCTCAAGTCCCCTTTCCTCCGCGACAAACGGAACTGCCGTGCGCGCTGACGGCGGAGTACTGACCGCAATGCTCTGATGTTAGCGGCCATGAAAAACTGCCCGTAGGCGGCCACGGAACTGCCCACTGACGGCCATGAAAAGTGCCCGTTGGTGGCCATGAGATCTGCCCACTTCTTTACTGAACCCTGCTGCTTAAGCGGCGGGAGCCTCTCCCCGGCGTTTGATGACGGTGTCTAGTCGCACCAAAGTCGCCCGGGAAGAGGCCCTAATGAAGTTTGACGGAGAAATCATGGAAATACTTGCTGCGTATGATCTGACCGGATCGTTGCGCGCCGCCGCGGAACTCACCGGCTGCTCGCACCACACGGTCGCCAGGCACGTCGCTGCCCGCGACGCCGGCCAGCCGATCGCGGAACCGGTCTACCGGGGCCGGGTCACGGACGCGTTCCTGCCCAAGATCGAGGAATGGATCGAGGCCTCCAAGGGCAAGATCCGCGCCGACAAAGCCCACGATAAACTCCTCGCCCTCGGCTACGAGGGCTCGGAACGCTCAACCCGCCGGGCCGTCGCGCAGGTCCGCGCCGCCTGGCGTCTTGGCCATGTCCGGGTGCACCGGCCCTGGATCACGGAACCGGGCATGTGGCTTCAGTACGACTTCGGCGACGGCCCCGTGATCGAGGGGAAGAAGACCGTTTTGTTCGTGGCGTGGCTGGCATGGTCCCGCTTCAGGATCGGCTGGCGGGCGCTGGTGCAACACCGAGCGATCACAGAATGCCGCCACGAACCGTGCGTTAAGTAGCGGTCATGACATAAGGAGCAATCAGGGTCCGGGCGGCGACGGTCAACGATGAATCAATCTTGGCTGCAGCGGCCTTCGAGGCTATGAACTGGAACGGAACCGCCCGCTTCACGCAAGAACAGTTCAAGACCAACCCCAATCTGTCGCGCTACCTTGCCGGCTGGCCCCAGGTCGGTGACTTCGGCGTCGTAGCTGAGACAGATGACGGTACTCCCATCGGGGGAGCATGGTGTCGGAATTTCACCCCTGACAATGCCGGATACGGCTTTGTAGCGGAGGATATTCCGGAGCTCACCATTGGCGTTCTGCCGGACTACCGTGGGAATGGAGCCGGTACGGCTCTCATGGCAAGCCTTATCGAGGTCGGACGGTCGCACGGTGTACCGGCCATCAGCCTCAGCGTCGAGGACGGGAATCGAGCAAGGCTACTCTACGAGCGGATGGGCTTCTCCAAAGTCGGACGTAACGGCGGTTCGGATACGCTGCTTCACAAGTTAGGAAATCTGTCCTGACTGCTGCGCACCCCAAGAGTGTGAGTGCGTGCCGCTGAAGGATCGACTACCGGGCGCTGTGGCGTCCGTTGAACCACCGGCTTACGAACGCTGGTGGCTCGCTGTGATCGCTGAGCGACGATGTTGGCCTCCGCGAGACGACAGGGTCGAGGTAGATAAGGTTCCTATTTGTATCGCCTTGAACCTTTCGGCCGCCGTCGCCACCAGGGTCGTTGACGCAACTCGGCCTGCGCGTGGGCGAGCAGGAGTTGAGTCTCGCGAAGAAGTTCTGGCGACGTCTCTTGAATTTCTCGCGACGCATCCGTCGCCGCCTCTGCCTTCTCTGCCGCACGGCGGGGCAGGAGAAATTCGATAAGAAGCGTTGCTGCGGCGCCGAGCAAGACGCCTGACAGCACCAGTAGGAATTGCGCCATGGATCGCATCTCGGGAACGGTCCAGCGGACGACGAAGCCGTAAGCGATTGCGGGGAGGCGAGCTATCCGCTGATCCAGGTTGTCAGCCACCCACGGACCCTTGGGACGAAGGGAGAATTGCACGACCGCGACCCTTCCGATGTCGTTTAGGAGGACAGAGATCGTTTGCTGGTCAGGGGGTCTGCGATGCCGTTCTGCGTCGAGTGGAGACCTCGTGAGGGCACAGGCCAGACCCTCCCTCCTGCCGGAGGAGGGTAGGTGACGGGGTGGTGGGAGCAAGCGCTTACTTGACGGCTCCCCGAAATCAGCGCAGGATTTGCGTCCATGGGCGACTCGCACGAGGAAATGCTTCGTCACTACGAGCCGGGCGGACTTCTGCCGCGAATCGTGGCGGGGTTGCAAGCTCTCGGCAAGGACCTGGACTCGGTCACGTACGAAGACCTCGCGCCGGCCGACGAGTTTCACTCCGCGGGACGTTCGGCCACGCGCGCATTGGTGGAGCTTGCAAAGATTCCGCCAGGATCGCGAGTGCTCGACGTGGGAAGCGGGTTGGGCGGCCCGGCGCGTTACCTCGCCGCAACTTTGGGTTGCGACGTGACAGGCATCGATCTCTCGCCTGAATTCTGCGGGGTGGCCAACGCCCTTTCTCGGATGACGCGGTTGTCCGATCGCACCCGCTTTCAGGCGGGTGATGCCCTGGAGCTTCCGTTCACCGCGTCCAGCTTCGACGTGGTGTGGACGATACAAATGCAGATGAACATCCGGGACAAGCGCCGCCTGTATTTCGGAATCGCCCGGGTACTCAGGCCGGGCGGGCTGTTCGTCTGCCAGGAAATCTGCGCGGGGAACGGCGAGCCGATCGAGCTTCCGGTCCCATGGGCGAGCCGCCCCAACCAGAGCCATCTGGCCGATGCGGAATCCCTCCGCGGGTTGATCCGCGGTGCAGGTCTCCTGGAGCGCACCTGGCGCGACATTACCGCCGACATCATGGCGGCGCGCAAGGCACAGCAGGCGAAGGCGCATGCGTCGGGTGCGAGCGGCTCCAGCGCCCCTCCTCCGCTTGGAATGCATCTCGTGCTGGGAGAACAGGCAGCCGTCAAGACGAGTAACTCCGGGCGCAACACCGACGCCGGGCGCACGGTGTTCATCCAGAGCGTATTCGACAAGCCTGACTAGTGGTCCGATCCGCTGATCCCGCTGGAAAACTCTGTCGAAAGCACGGGCGCGGCGAATCTCCATTGATCGTCCGGTCAAAGGGCACATTCGGTCACGACGACCGAAATTCGCCCGCTGAGGGATCGGCGGATTCAGGCGGTCATTGCAACAGGAGGTTTTCGATCAGTTCGATCGGTTTCTTGAACTCTAGTCTTTTGCGCGGTCGGTCGTTGAGTTCCTGGGCAACCCAGTCGAGGTCTGCGGGGCTGTGGATGCTCAGGTCGGTGCCCTTGGGGAAATATTGGCGCAGCAGGCCGTTGGTGTTTTCGTTGATGCCGCGCTGCCAGGGCGAGTGTGGGTCGCAGAAGTAGATCTCGATGCCGGTGTCGATCTTCACGGTTTTCCAGTCCTGCATCTCGATGCCTTGGTCCCAGGTCAGGGAATGCCGCAGCGACTCGGGGAGTGTCTTGATCTTCGCGGTCAGTGCATCACGCATCTGCTCGGCCTTGTACCCGTCCGGCAGGTGTACGAGCATCGTGTAATTAGTGGTCCGCTCGACCAGCGTTCCAATCGCGGACTGATTCCCTTTGCCGATGATGAGGTCGCCTTCCCAATGCCCGGGCACGGCCCGGTCCTGAACTTCGGGGGGACGTTCGGAAATGTTGATCATTCCGGGGATCCGGTTCTTGCGCTGGCCGGCCTTGCGGCAGGGCTGCCTGATAGCCCGCCCGGTGCGCAGGCACGCGGTCAGATCGCGCTTCAGCGCCCCGCGGGACTGGACGTAAAGGGACTGGTAGATCGTCTCGGGTGACACCCTCATCTCCGGCTCATCGGGGAACTCAACCCGGAGTCGTCCTGCGATCTGCTCGGGTGAGTACTTCTTTTTCAGGTCATCTTCCACCTTCGCACGCAGCACGGTGTTCGTGTGCAGTTTCGCTGGTTTCGGACGCGAGGCCCGCTCATAGGCCAGTGCGTGCGCTGAGCTCGCCCGGTAGGGCATTCCTGCCACCGAGTTGCGCCGCAACTCCCTGGAAACCGTGGAGGCCGCTCTGCCGACCACCGCTCCGATCTGCCGCAGAGATTGTCCCTGGGCACGCAGTATTGCGATCTCCTCGCGCTGAGCGAAGGTCAGACACCGGCCCTTCAGATCACGGCCCCGCCGGGGCCTGACACCACCGGCCTCGGCCAAGACCCTACGCCCGGTACGCCGGCTCGTATTGATCGGAACCACGGCATCGGTGATGAACTCACCCGCCTGCATCCCGGCCCAAAAAACCTGCAAGAGATCAGGCCTCAAATGAATTGAATACCCCGCCATAACAACACCCATCCGCTAAGTGTTGCAATCACCGCAAGAACCCAAGGATCCTTTACCGGGCGCTTCATCATTGCAGCCCAGCTGTCATGTATGGCAAGGCTTCCGGGCGTGTTGAAGCCGGTAGAGTGCGGTTCATGACATTGGGGGATGCCGCACCAAGCCTTGCTCGCCGGCCGTGGGCGTTCGCTGCGGTATGCGTGATGACCGCCTCGCTGACGCTGCTGGTGTTTGGGCTAGCCCAGGTGCCGGTGATCCAGCTCCTGCCCTGGTATGTGGTCGCTTATCTCCTGATTGGGGCGTGCATCTTCGTCCCGGCCGGGAGGCTCCCGTCGCTGCGACAGGGCGCGGCGTTCCTGTTGCCCGGTGCCCTTGTCGTGGTCCTGGCGCTGCTGAACCTGGGCTTCTGGGCCGGTGGATGGCTGCTCGGCCTTCCGGCTTGGGGTCTGCTGCTGAGCCGGTGGACGGCGGAGAACCGTATCCCCGTGCTGCAGGTCCTGAAGTTCTTGGGCATGCTGGTGTTAGGCCTGCTCATCTTCACATTCAACGTGGTCTTCGTGGTCTTCAGCCCGGGACTATTCCTGCTGCCGATCATCCCCTTGGTCCGGCTGGCCTACCCCGGGTACCGCGCCCGGCCGTTACAGGCCGCCGGGGAGGTCCTGCTGGGGCTTGCGGTGGTGGTGGTTGTCTTTGGGGTTCCCACCCCTGAAGGATCTTGGTCGTCGTCCTGGATTCACGCTGGCGGGGCCGCGACGGCCGGGCTCATGATCGCATTCTGGGCCCGAGGGCTCCCCCGCCGCTCCAGGCGCCAACAGCTGAACGACGGAGCCATTGTCTAGCCCAGGCCGGGGAAGCCTCCTCGGCGTCCGGTAAAGGATCGGCTTACGGGCGCGGAAACTGTACGTCCTGTCGTCAGGACCATGCCTCAAGATCTAACTGGAGGTGGCAGTGCCAAACGTTAGTAGAGGTTCTCTCCGCCAATGAGTCGCTGAACATCTGAGGCAGCCAGGCCCGAGTGCTCGCCAATCCATGCGTGCCCATATCCCGCAGCGGCTGCGGTGCGTACCGACTCGGCAAGGTCATCAGCGGCCTGCCTGGCTGTCCTCGATGCCTGCGCGAACGCTTCAGCGGCAGCTTTGACCGGGGCTGCGACTTCCTTAGGCGGCTGTTGGAACATCGCGTCTGGATCACCGATATTGAAGGACCAATCCATGCTCGAGTGTCCGATCGTCGAGAACAACACGCCCAGGGCCGGGCTGTTACACCACGCTAATGGGCACTACCCTGGCCGTCCATGGGCGCAAACTATTGGCCATTGACATGCAGCTTTAGGCTGGGGCAACACAACAATTCTGCTTGGGGGTAGAAATGACGAAACGTGGGCGTTTGCTAGCAGTTGCCGTAGCAACGTTTTTGGTTGCGGTCCCGCTCACGGGGTGCGCGCCCCAGGACCAACCGCGAGGCGAAAACTTACGAACGTTCAGCTCGATCGACGAGGCCTACGCTGCCGTCGATGGGATCCTGGGCTGTGAATCCGATCCTGCTGGGGAACCGATCGTTCCTATGGGTGATGGTGTTCCGCTGACGTCAGCACAGAAACTGTGCTTTCAAAATGTCCAGTTAGATCTTTACCCGGATCAAAACGCTCTTAAGGAAAGCTACCAACTCTTGTCTGACTCGAGTCAGGGCAAGATCCATCTCGTATACGGCAAGAATTGGATGGTTGTCGACTTCAGCCGCATGGCAAGCGGACAACCCCCAACGTGGAACACCGAACGACTGACGAAGGATCTGAACGGGGAATACGCCAGCGTCGGCACATAGCGAGAACCTCGCACGCGCTTGCAAGACTCACAGAACCGGCAGGCACTCATAAAGGTTCCGGCGCCCTTGAGCGCTAAAGCTAGTTTTCGAGGCGTCCGGTGAAGGATCCGTCTACGGGCGCTTCGGTCACAGAGCGACTCTGCTGCACGAGTCAACCCGACCCGAGACAGTCCCCTCCAATATCGTCGTAACGTTGTGCCTTATGGCTTTGGAAAAGGAGCGGGTGTCGTGCAGGTAGACGAGGTGACCTTGGGATGTTATCCGCGTGATGACGTCTCCTGGGTAAAAGATGGCAAGGTTCGGGATGGTCGCGCCACGATATTGGTCCGCCAGGCTGACGGGACTCTGAAGCCCGCTGGCGAAGTTACCCTGGGCGACTTGGGTGTTATGCATCCTGATGTGGAAGTCGGTGGCGAATTCGTCATTGAGCTACGCGCCCGCTTCGACTCGGAGATATTCGACCGCCGGGTGACCTTCATCGCCAGTGGTGACGAGAACAGCGATGTCTTCGTATCGGCAGTCGGGCCCGGCGCGCACGCTGAACCGAAAGCCGGCCTATTCAAGCGGGCGCGGTACTCAGGCTTCGAGTTTGGTGTGCTGGTAATGGCCGCTACGACTGAGCAGGGTACCCGCATCAGCGGCGCGTCAGGCCCGCTCGTCGAGCATGGACCCGGCGATGGCGTAACAGCCGCTTCTGCTCCCGGGCAGAGGCAGTAGACGTTTGCGCTGTCTCCCATAATGTGTGAATTCGCTGCGTGGCGGGGCTTGTGAGCTCGGTGCGCATGAGTGCCCGTAGGGGGATCTTCTTGCGGACGCTGGTTAGGGGCCGCTTCTGGGAATATGGCGAAATGAAGAAGTTCATGCGATCACTGGCAACCGACATTCTCAGCGCCATCGGTCCAGGGCGCCGGTTCGTTGCAATCGATGGCGTGGATGGCAGTGGCAAGACATCGTTCGCCGCAAACCTGGCCTTCGAGATCCAGAATCGACCCGTGATTGTCGTCCACGCCGATGACTTTCTGAACCCCTCGCCTGTCAGGCATGCCAAGGGACGTGCCTCACCCGAAGGGTTCTGGCAGGATACCTACAACTACGCTGCCCTGCAGGATCAGTTGCTTACGCCACTGGGCCCAAAGGGGGACGGCTGGTACTCGCCGGCTTCCTATGACTCAGTGACCGACCGAATGGCACTAGTGGAAGTCGTTCGCGCTCCATCAGATGCACTGGTCGTTGTCGAAGGCATGTTCCTGCACCGGGATGAACTCGTCTCCTACTGGGATGCTTCGGTGTTTCTGGACGTTCCGTTCACTGAAACCGCGGCACGAATGGCAGTTCGGAACGGGAGCAACCCCGACCCTGAGCACCCAACGATGCGCCGGTACGTCGGTGGACAGCGCCTCTACTTCGACGCTGCACGCCCCTGGGAACTTGCCACGTTCGTCGTAGATAACTCTGATTTCACTTCCCCAAAAGTCATCCGTCCCGACATGGTTTCAACTGTCCGGTGAAGGTTCGACCAACGGCCACGGACCAGGGAGCGGCTCCTGCCGCCCAATACGCTGGACCAAAGAGATGATCGCGCCGAGCAACGATTGAGTCGTTTTCGTGGCCGTCACCGTAGGCGAGGTCGTGGGGGCAGCCAAGACGCATTTCCACCCAGACCCCGAGGGCAGCGCCCCCGCAGGCCACTTTCTAGGGGGCGTAGTCGTCGCTCCGGTGTCGCTGAACGATGGCAGCGAACTTTTGCGTCCGGTCAGGGATCCTTCACCGGGCGCCCCATCTATCTTGGCCTTGGCTGGCCAATTTGAGTCCCCGTTCTAGGGAAGTATCGTGATGGGCTCCTGCGGCATTGCGCAGGAAACGAGTGTGAAGGCAGGGGCTTCTGCATCCGCTCGGTTGTTCCGGCCCGTGTCGTCGCACCAGTCGATGTCATATGGGTAAGCGGCAATAGAGCCCTCTCCTGCCGCGGCTTCGGGCGGCATTCTGAAGGTGTAGGTGAATCCGCCGGCATCGTTCATTGGGGCCGTGGTATCGATGACTTTGCCACCGCTGAAGTCTGTCACGGTGATCTTGATGCGGGCGTTCTCCCCGTAGCGCGGATTGCACTGCGCGTCGGAGGCTGACACCGTAACCTCCTCGCCAGTCCTAATACTGGATGGGTTGGCCGAGAACTTAGGGGGAAAGCATGGCGGCTCGCCCTGGGAAGAGGAGCTGCAGCCTGCTACGGCAGCCGCCGAGAGCACGACAATCAAACTGATCGTCAAGTGCGATCGGGCCATTGATATCTGCTGCCACACCCGAGCCACACTTGCCCCCGTTCACATTAAGCCTGACCGTCCTCGGCTTCAGCATGGCACTGCACTTGACGCTTGCATATGCGCCTGGCCACTTGTCAAAGCACGGTCTTCCCCAACTCTCAGGTAGTGGAGCGGGCCAGCCAAGGCCAAGATAGATGGGGCGCCCGTGAAGGGATCGCTTGCCGAGACAAACAGCAGTCACTTGGTATCGATCATGCTGCCCCACCGGCGAATGCTCCCGCGATCTCGCTCTGGGTGCGGATTCCGCGCTTGGCCCGCGAGCCTCCCGCGGGCCTTGTTCGGTCATCGGTTGTTCTGGCTGGCCGTACGGGTACAAGCTTTCCGGAAACACGACGACGGCGCCGGCTTCGCCCGCCGCGACAAGTACCGTTAACTTGGCGCCGGGAAGTTCCTTCGCCCACTGTTAACACCCCACGTTTTCGCGCGGTACTGCGAGCCGTGGGCGCAGTGAAAGACGGCTTGGGCGCCCCTGAGCAGCCCGGCGAGCTGCGCCGCGCCGGACACGTCCACAGCCTTCTTTTCGAGCAGCGGTTCATCGGGCCCGATGCCGGACCGGGTAAGCACGCGGACCCGTTGGCCCGCCGCAGCGAGCTGTTCGACTACCGCCCAGCCGACGGGACCGGTGACGATGAACAAGGCAGGGGCTCCGGGGGATCAAGGCTGGGACATGGCGGTCTCACTTTGCCGTTATTGCACGGCTGCGCCGGCATTGCCCGCGAACATTCCGAACCCGGACCATCGAGGACATTCTGCGCCTCGCCGCGAGCATTTTGGCAGTGCCCGGGGCGGCCCCGCCGTGCTTCGGACTCCTGGCGCGGTCCCGTCGGCGTCGGCCCCTGTTGTCTCCCCGCAGCGCTCGATAGACTGCCACTGCGCCTGCCTGGGCGCGCCGAGGCTTCCAGGAAGGATCCAAACATGTCTGAAAACACCGAGTTTGATCACACCGCAGCAGAACCGGAAGAAGAGCCGGCAGCAGAGGGCCAGTACGTCGCGGGCGACTACGGCGCGGCCGGTGCCACCGGGGAGAACCCGGCCGGAGCCGAGGAAGGAGAATACCCCACCGGTGACTATGGGGATGCGGGCGTCAGCAGCCCAGCCGCCGTCGGCGCGCCCGAGGGCGACTACCCCGAGGGCGACTACGGGGATGCAGGCGACAGCGCGGCCACTGCCGTCGGCTCGGAAGAGGGCGACTACCCCGAGGGTGACTACGGCGCAGCCGGTGACTCCCGGACCGGCCGGGCCGCCGACAGTGGACCCGCGGGGCGTGAGGCGGCGGACAAATCAGACCGCGAGGCTCACCGGGGAGACCATTGACGGACGGGCTTCGCCAAGAGCGAAATGCCGCGCAACAGGCGGTTGCTTCCAGAATCAACCCAGGAATTCCGGGATGATCGCCGCCTGAAGGCTCTTTCTATCGGCTCGATAATTCAAAGTTGAGCGTAGGTCGCTCAACTTGAATTGACTTAGCGCGGGGTCCGAGTAAAGTTGAGTGCAGATCGCTCAATAACCCTCGGGCCCCTGCGGTCCGCAGCCACTCAGGCGAGTTTCCAAGGAAAGAAGGACGCAACATATGTCACGTGCAGTAGGTATTGACCTCGGAACAACTAACTCCGTCGTCTCCGTTCTCGAAGGTGGCGAGCCCACCGTCATTGCCAACGCCGAGGGTGGACGCACCACGCCGTCGGTCGTTGCATTCTCCAAGTCCGGCGAAGTCCTGGTTGGCGAGATCGCCAAGCGTCAGGCCGTCAACAACATTGACCGCACCATCGCTTCCGTCAAGCGCCACATGGGTACCGACTGGAGCGTCGCCATTGACGACAAGAAGTACACGGCGCAGGAAATCTCCGCCCGTATTCTCATGAAGCTCAAGAACGACGCCGAGTCCTACCTGGGTGAAAAGGTTACGGACGCCGTGATCACCGTTCCTGCGTACTTCAACGACGCCGAGCGCCAGGCCACCAAGGAAGCTGGCGAAATCGCCGGCCTCAAGGTCCTGCGCATCGTCAACGAGCCCACCGCGGCGGCCTTGGCCTACGGCCTGGACAAGGGCAAGGAAGACGAACTCATCCTCGTCTTCGACCTCGGCGGCGGAACCTTCGACGTCTCCCTCCTCGAGGTCGGCAAGGACGAAGACAACTTCTCCACCATCCAGGTCCGCTCCACCGCAGGCGACAACCGCCTCGGCGGCGACGACTGGGACCAGCGCGTCGTTGATTACCTGCTGAACCAGCTCAAGGTCAAGGGCATCGACCTGTCCAAGGACAAGATCGCCCTGCAGCGCCTTCGTGAGGCAGCAGAGCAGGCCAAGAAGGAACTGTCCTCCTCCACCAGCACCAATGTCTCCCTCCAGTACCTCTCCGTCACCCCCGACGGTCCGGTGCACCTGGATGAGCAGCTGACCCGCGCCAAGTTCCAGGACCTCACCAAGGACCTGCTCGAGCGCACCAAGAAGCCGTTCCACGACGTCATCAAGGAAGCCGGCATCCAGCTGTCCCAGATCGACCACATCGTTCTGGTCGGCGGGTCCACCCGCATGCCCGCGGTCTACGACCTGGTCAAGGATCTCGCCGGTGGCAAGGAACCGAACAAGGGCGTCAACCCCGATGAGGTTGTAGCTGTCGGCGCCGCGCTCCAGGCTGGTGTCCTCAAGGGCGAGCGTAAGGACGTTCTCCTGATCGACGTCACTCCGCTTTCTCTCGGCATCGAGACCAAGGGCGGCATCATGACGCACCTGATCGAGCGCAACACGGCCATCCCCACCAAGCGTTCCGAGACCTTCACCACGGCTGATGACAACCAGCCGTCCGTGGCCATCCAGGTCTTCCAGGGTGAGCGTGAATTCACCCGGGACAACAAGCCGCTGGGCACGTTCGAGCTGACCGGGATCGCACCGGCTCCGCGCGGCGTCCCGCAGGTCGAGGTCACCTTCGACATCGATGCCAACGGCATCGTTCACGTTTCGGCCAAGGACAAGGGCACCGGCAAGGAACAGTCCATGACCATCACGGGCGGTTCCAGCCTCTCCAAGGAAGACATTGACCGCATGGTCAGGGATGCCGAGGAGCACGCAGCGGAGGACAAGGCCCGCCGCGAGGCAGCCGATACCCGCAACACCGCCGAGCAGCTCGCCTACTCCGTGGACAAGCTGATCGCCGACAACGCCGACAAGCTGCCGGACGAGGTCAAGACCGAGGTCCAGGCCGACGTCGACGCCCTGAAGGCAGCCCTTGAGGGCACCGACGACGCCGCGGTGAAGACCGCGTTTGAGAAGCTGCAGGCTTCCCAGACCAAGCTCGGCGAGGCCATCTACGCCCAGGCCGGTTCCCCGGACGGCGCCACCGGCTCCGACGGCTCCACAGGTGCCCCCGCCGGCGAGTCCGCAGCGGGAGCCGACGAGGACATCGTCGACGCTGAGATCGTTGACGAAGACGAGAAGAAGTAATCATGCCGCACCACGGTAACGAAGAAGAGCACGGTTCTTCCGAGAGCCGTCGCGAGGCTGAACAGCGGGAGAACGAGCCGCAGAAACCGATCATCCACGACAACCGCAAGGTTGACCCGGAGACCGGCCAGGCCCGCCACCCCGACCAGGAGCACCCCGCCGCGGGGGAGTCCAAATCCGGGGACGCGCTGTCCCAGGCCGAGGACATCCTCAACAGCGTGGAGGTTCCGGCCGCGGATTCCGTGGCCCAGGGCGCTGACGGCGCGGAGGCGGAGGAGCTCAGGAATGACCTGCGCCGCCTGCAGGCCGAGTACGTCAACTACCGCAAGCGCGTCGAACGCGACCGTGCCGTGGCAGGGGAAATGGCCGTCATCGGCGTCCTGAACTCCCTGCTCCCGGTACTGGACGACGTCGACGCCGCCCGCCAGCACGGTGATCTCACGGACGGACCGTTTGCCGCGATCGCCGCCAAGCTGGAGAACGCGCTGAAGACGTACGGCCTGGTGCGCATTGATGAGACCAACGTGGAGTTCGACCCCACAATCCATGAGGCCCTCATCCAGCAGCCCGGCACGGACGTCGAGATCGACACCGTCAGCCAGGTCCTGCGCTCCGGCTACAAGAGCGGGGACCGGGTCCTGCGGGCAGCCCAGGTCATCGTGGCTGTCCCGGCGTAGCTACCTCCTGCGCTACGCCGGATAGGGGGCGGTGCCCGTCCCCGGCTGCTCCCGACGCTCGCAAGCTCGCGTCGGGGCCCTCGCAGCCGTGGGCCCATCGCGGTAGCCACACCGCCGCCCCCTATCCGGCCTCCGCGCCGGCTCGTTGCTCGCCTCATGTGAATGGACCCCCTCCTTCGCTTCGGCGTTCACCGGTAGTCTCGCCTTAATTGTTTTGTATTTGAAAGGAAACGCCATTGGCTAGCCAGGACTGGGTGGACAAGGACTTTTATAAGATCCTTGGAATCGCCAAGGACGCTTCCGACGCCGACATCAAGAAGGCTTACCGGAAGCTCGCGCGGCAGCACCATCCGGACACGAACGCGGGGAACGCCGCTTCGGAGAAGAAGTTCAAAGACATCTCCGAGGCGTACTCTGTGCTGTCCGATGCCGATGAGCGTCAGCAGTACGACGCCATCCGGGCCATGGGCGGCGGCGCCCGCTTCGCCCCCGGCGGAGGCGGCGGAAGTGCCGGCGGAGCCGGATTCGAGGACCTCTTCGGCGGCCTCTTCACCGGCGGCGGCGGCGGCGGGGGACGCCAGCCCGGTGGGTACAACACCTCCGGCGGTATTCCGCCCGAATTCGCCGACCTCTTTGGCGGCGGCGGCTTCGGCGGTGGACAGTCCTTCCAGCGCGCACCCCAGAAAGGTGCGGACCGTACCGCGTCCACCACCATTTCCTTTGCCGGGTCCATCCGTGGCACCACCATCGGCCTGCGTGAACCGGACGGCGAAGTGATCGATGTCCGCGTGCCGGCCGGCATCAAGGACGGACAGAAAGTCCGTGTCCGCGGCAAGGGCCAGCACGGTCCGGCCGGGTACGGTGACCTCATGGTCACCGTCTCGGTCAAGCCGCATGATTTTTACGTCCGTGACGGCGACAACCTGCGCATCCATGTTCCGGTGACCTTTCCGGAGGCAGCCCTGGGCTCGGACATCGATGTTCCGACCCTAGACGGTGACAAAGTCCGGGTGCGCGTTCCGGCCGGAACGGCGTCGGGCCGGACCCTTCGGGTCAAGGGCCGCGGCGTGAAGCATGCCAAAGCCACCGGGGACCTCCTGGTGACGATCGACGTCGCCGTTCCGCGGAAGCTGAACAAGGAAGCCGAGGAGGCCGTCAAGGCGTTCGCCGCGGCGACCACCGGTGAGGACGTCCGCGCTGAGCTGGCAGCCAAGGCCCGGCTCTAGGGACGGATGCCTGCCATGGCCATCGACTACGAGCAGCCGATCTTCGTCATCTCCGTCGCGGCGGAGCTGGCGGACATGCACCCCCAAACGCTGCGGCAGTACGACCGGCTGGGCATCGTCTCGCCCAGCCGGGCCCCGGGCAAGTCCCGCCGGTATTCCCAGCGGGACGTCAACATGCTCCGCGAGGTGCAGCGCCTCTCGCAGGAAGGCGTTTCCCTTGAAGGCATCAAACGGATTCTCCAGTTGGAGAACCAGGTGGCGGCCCTTCAGCGGCGCGTCGCCGAGCTGAGCGAGGAAATCGAACGCCGCCCGCGCGCTCTGGACTCCCGCATCTTCGCTGCCGGAACGGCGGGAGACGTCGTCAGCCTCGTCCGCGGCAAGCGCCCCCGCGCCCGCTCCCAGGCCGTGGTCGTCTGGCGGCCGCGCACCTAAGGACCTAGACGGTTGGGCCGCGCCGGGCGAAGGTCAGGTGGATGACACCGCTGGGTGAGGGCGCCGCCTCGATGTGGAAGCGTTGCTCGAGTCCTTCGAGGCCGTCCCAGAGCCGTTCGCCCCGGCCGAGCAGGAGCGGTACAAGAACGATGTGCATCTCGTCGATCAGGTCGGCCTCGAGGAACCGGCGGATAGTGGTGACGCCGCCGCCGATTCGCACGTCCAGGTCCCCGGCGAGGGCGCGTGCCTGCTCAAGCGCATCGGCGGGTTCGGCGTCCACAAAGTGGAACGTGGTGCCGCCGTTCATGGTCAGCGCCGGGCGGGGGTGGTGGGTCAGGACGACCACGGGGGTGTGGAAGGGCGGGTTGTCGCCCCACCAGCCCTGCCACTGCTCATCGGCCCATGGGCCGCGCTGAGGCCCGAACTTGTTGCGGCCCATGATCTCCACACCGATGCCGGTGGCCCATCGGCTTGCGAAGACTTCGTCGATGCCCTTGGAGCCCTCCTCCTCGCCATGGAAGCCCAACTGCCCGAAGGTGCGGGTCGGCAGAGCCCATTCGAGCAGACGAGTCCCGGCGTGCCCGAAGGGCGCGTCCAGCTGTTGTCCCTCACCAGTGCCGAAACCGTCGACCGAGACGGAGAAGTTGTGAACGCGGACGAGTGACATGGGGCTCCCTTGCTCGTGGTCGGGTGCGGGAGGCGACGCGCGGAACGGCCGGCCTCAACCGCACGCAGTCTGCAATCGATGCGCCGACCGTAGCGCAGGCTGCCGGTAACCCGCAAGGAGTTTCAGGGCGGTGCATGCTCCTCAGTAGCTGGCCGTGCCTCCGCCGTCGGGCCTGATGTATTCGGCGGCAAGAGCTTCCGAGCCGCGGGCCAGCAACGCCACGTCCGCTCCGACCAGCACGAACGACGCGCCGGCGGCCAGGTAGCCGCGCGCAGTGGCCGGGGTGAACGCGTTCACCCCGGCCGGTTTCCCGGCCGCCGTGGCGGCAGCAAGGCAATGCTCGACGGCGGCGCGCACCCGGGGATGCTCCTGCTGCCCCAGCAGCCCCAGGGACGCGGCGAGGTCGGAAGGCCCCAGGAAGATCGCGTCGACGCCGTCCACCCGCAGGATGTCCTCCACCGAGTCAACGGCTGTTCCCGATTCGATCTGTACCGTGACGCTGATGGTTTCACTGGCCGTGGCCAGATAGCCGGGAACGCGGTTCCAGCGGGCCGCCCGGGCCAGCGCGGACCCGACACCGCGCACTCCGTGGGGCGGGTAGCGAGTGGCTGCCACGGCCGCCTCCGCCTCGGCAGCGGAATTCACCATGGGGATCAGCAGGTTCTGGACGCCCAAGTCGAGGTACTGCTTAATCACCACGGTGTCGTTGACGGGGGGGCGGACCAGGGTGTGGACCGGGTAGCCGTTGATGGCCTGCAGTTGGGCCAGGATGGATTCCAGCCCGTTGGGGCTGTGTTCGGCATCCACCAGCAGCCAGTCGAGGCCGGAGCCGGCGCAGAGTTCGGCTACCAGGGGGCTGCCGGAACACACCCACATGCCCGCCAGCGGGCGGCCGGCAGCGCCGGATTGGTTGCGCAGGGCGTCCCGGAACGTGGCGTTTATTCGAAGCGGCATGTGACGGCTCCCAGCGGTCCGTAATCGGCATGGATGGTGTCGCCCTTGTAGACCCAGAGGGGGCGGGTGAAGGAGCCGGCGAGGATGATGTCCCCGGCCTTCAGACTGTCCCCATGGGGGGCGATTTTGTTGGCCAGCCAGTGCACCCCGTTTGCTGGATGGTCCAGGACCCCCGCGGCGACCCCGGTCTCCTCCACGGTCTGGTTCTTGTACAGGATGGCTGACACCCAGCGCAGGTCGACGGCGTCGGGACGGACGGGGTTGCCGCCGATCACCATCGCGCCCATGGCCGCATTGTCCGAGATGGTGTCCACGATGGTCCGGCCTTCCATCTCGATCCGGGAATCCAGGATCTCCAAGGCCGGAACGACGTAGTCCGTGGCGTTCAACACATCGAAGATGGTGCAGCCGGGCCCGGCGAGGTCTTTCTTCAGCACGAAGGCCAGTTCCACCTCCACACGGGGATGGGTGTATTTCTCCCATTCCACGGAGCAGCCCGTTTCCAGCACCATGTCATCGAAGATGGCACCGTAATCCGGTTCGGTGATGCCGGTGGCCGCCTGCATGGCCCGGGAGGTCAGGCCGATCTTGCGGCCCACCAGGGTCCGTCCGGCGTCCTCGTTGCGCCGGCGCCACAGCTGCTGTACGGCGTAGGAGTCCTCCACCGTCATGTCCGGGTAGCGGGCCGTCAGGCGCGGGACCGGCGTGCGGCTGCGGCCGGCTTCGACCAGCTCGTCGGCGATCGCCTCAATTGTCCTGGTATCCAGCATGGTTACAGCTGCGCCCCGAGCTTGAAGCCGGTCTTTTCGCCGGGATGGCCGTCCTCGTCCTTGCGGGTGTAGGAGAAGCCGTCGGCGCCGACCGTTACGGCCATTTCGCTCTTTTCCGCACGGACGATCACCGGCTGCGGGTTGCCGTCCAGGTCCAGGACCAGGGAGGCCTCGGTGTACCAGCTGGGCACCACAGCGTTGCCCCACCAGTCGCGGCGCTGGTTGTCGTGGACGTCCCAGGTGATGGTGGGGTTGTCCGGGTCGCCGGTGTAGTAGTCCTGGGTGTAGATCTCGATGCGGTGGCCGTCCGGGTCGAGGATGTAGAGGTAAAAGGCGTTGGACACGCCGTGCCGGCCCGGTCCCCGTTCGATCCGGTCGCTGATGCGCAGGGCGCCCATCTTGTCGCAGATCTGGATGATGTTGTGCTTCTCGTGCGTTGCGAAGGCGACGTGGTGCATGCGCGGGCCGTTGCCGCCGGTCAGGGCGGTGTCGTGGACGGTCTGCTTGCGGTGCATCCAGGCAGCGTAGGTGACGCCGTCGGAGTCCTGGATGTCCTCGGAGACCCGGAAGCCGAGGTCCTCCAGGTAGGCGCGGCCGCGCGGCACGTCCGGGGTCACCTGGTTAAAGTGGTCCAGCCGGACCAGCTCGCCGGCGCTGTAGAGGTCATACCGTTGGGTGAGCCTTTCGACGTGCTCCACGTCGTAGAAGAATTCGTAGGGGAAACCCAGCGGATCCTCCACCCGGACAGAGTCGCCGACGCCCCTGGTGAAGCCCTCCTTGCGGCGTTCGGTGCGGCAGCCGAGTTCCTTGTAGTAGGCCTCTGCGGCATCCACTTCGGCGGGGGATTTCACCCGGTAGGCGAAGGCGGCAACGGCGGCAACGGGGCCTTTGCGCAGCACAAGGTTGTGGTGGATGAACTCTTCCAGGGACCGCAGGTAGATGTTGTTTTCATCCTCTTCGGTGACGTGCAGGCCCAGGAGATCAACGTAGAACTCGCGGGATTTCGCGAGGTCGGTGACGACGATCTCCATGTAGGCGCAGCGGACGATGTCGGGGGCCGGGACAGTGGGGGTGGGGACAAGGTTGGTCATGGTGGGCTCTCTTCGTTGAGGACGGAGGCGCGGGTCAGGCGCCGAATTTGGGGGTATGGACGGTACCGAGGGTGATGTGGACGGCCTGCTGGTCGGTGTAGAAGTCGATGGAGCGGTAGCCGCCCTCGTGGCCGAGGCCGGAGGCTTTGACCCCGCCGAACGGGGTGCGCAGGTCGCGGACGTTGTGGCTGTTGAGCCAGACCATTCCGGCTTCGACGTTCTGGGAGAAGTTGTGCGCCCGGGTAAGGTTCTGGGTCCAGATGTATGCGGCCAGCCCGTATCTGGTGTTGTTCGCGAGGGCGAGGGCTTCCTCGTCGGAATCGAACGGGGTGATGGCGACGACGGGGCCGAAGATCTCCTCCTGGAAGATCCGTGCCTCCGGGGCGACGTCGGCGAACACCGTGGGCGCAATGTAGTTGCCTTCCGGGAGGTGGTCCGGGCGGCCGCCGCCGGCCAGCAAACGGCCCTCGGACTTGCCGATCTCCACGTACCGGGCCACCTTGGCATAATGCTCCGGGTGGACCAGGGCGCCGACCTCGGTTTTGGGGTCGTGCGGGTCGCCGACAACGATGTTCTTCGCTCGGGCCGCGTATTTGTCGCAGAACTCCTCGTAGACCGCGCGTTCCACCAGGATCCGGGAGCCGGCCGTGCAGCGTTCGCCGTTGAGCGAGAAGACCCCGAACAAGGCCGAATCAATTGCAGCGTCCAGGTCCGCGTCCGCGAACACGACGCACGGGGACTTGCCGCCGAGCTCCATGGAGAGGCCCTTGAGGTTCTCCGCGGCGTTGCGGAAGATGGTCTGGCCGGTGGTGGTTTCCCCGGTGAAGGAGATCAAGGGGACATCGGGGTGCTTGACCAGGGCGTCGCCGGCTTCCTCGCCGAGGCCGTTGACCAGGTTGAACACGCCGTCGGGCAGGCCTGCGTCCTTGAAGATCTGCGCCCACAATGAGGCGGACAGCGGCGTGAATTCGGCCGGCTTCAGGACCACGGTGTTGCCGGTGGCCAGCGCCGGCGCCAGTTTCCAGGACTCGAGCATGAAGGGCGTGTTCCAGGGGGTGATGAGCCCGGCGACGCCGATTGGCTTGCGGTTGACGTAGTTGATCTGGGCGCCGGGGACCTTCATGGCGTCATCGAACTGCGCCACGATCAGGTCCGCGAAGAAACGGAAGTTCTCCGCGGCGCGCAGGGCCTGGCCCTTGGCCTGGGTGATGGGCAGGCCGGTGTCGAACGTTTCCAGCTCGGCGAGCCGGGCCTCCTGGGCTTCGACGGCATCGGCGATCCTGTTCAGGACGCGGGCCCGCTCGCGCGGCTTCATCTTCGGCCACGGGCCGTTGACGAACGCTTCCCGGGCAGCAGCGACGGCGAGGTCGATGTCCTCTTTCTGCCCGGCGGCGGCCGTGGCGTAGGTGGTGTTGGACACCGGATCCAGGACATCGAAGGTCTTGCCGCTGACGGAGTCAACGAATACGCCGTTGATGTAGTGCTGGATGTGGGTGGTCAGGTCCTGCGGAACATGATGGGCGGTGGCTTCTTCGGCGGTGAACGTCATTGTTTTTCCTTACTGGTCTTGCAACGAATTGCTTTGGGCGAGGTAGGCGTCCAGGGTGGCGGAGCGGTGGAGGCGGGCGGCCTTTTCGATGTGGTCGGCGCTGGCACCGGATTCAATGAGCTGCAGGAGCGCCTCGTGTTCGTCCACCGATTCAGGGGCGCGGCGGGGAACGAAGCGGAACGTGGAGGACCGGAGCGAGGCCAGCCGGTTCCAGCCCCGGTGGACCAGGTCCAGGATGTGCGGATTGGGGCAGTGCTCGAACAGGATGCTGTGGAAGTCCTGGTTCAGCTTTGTGAACCTGACGGGGTCGAAATGCGTGAGGCACTCGCGCAGCTCGGTGTTCACGGCCCGGGCCCGGGCCACGTCGGCCTCCCCGATCAACGGAGCGGACAGCGCCGTCGCGGCGCCTTCAACGATGCTGAGGGTCTGCATCGTGTAGAGGTATTCGGTGGGGTCGATCCCGGAGACGGTGGCCCCGACGTTCCGCTCGAAGGTCACCAGGCCCTCGGCCTCAAGCCGCCGGATGGCTTCCCGGACCGGCACCACGCTGACGCCCAGGTCCTCGGCGATCTTGGCCAGCACCAGCCGGTATCCCGGGGAGTAAGTGCCGTCCACGATCCGCGCCTTGACCGCTGCGTAGGCCTGCTCGGACTTGCTGCCGGCGGATGTACCCGAGGCGCGGAGTGTGTCAGTCATGGGCTGTGCCGGCTTCCCACTCCTCATAGCGGGTCCGCCATTGAGTGTTCAGGGGGTAGAGGCCGTCCACGCTGTGGCCTTGCTGCACCATTTCGGCGATGAAGGTCTCCTCGCGTTCCTGGGCGAGGGAATCGTCGGCAAGTTCTTCGGCCAGTGCCGGCGGGATCACCAGGATGCCGTCTGCGTCCGCCACGATGATGTCCCCGGGCTGCACTGTGGCTCCGCCGCAGGCAATGGTGATGTCGGTGTCCCACGGAATATGCCGGCGGCCCAGGACGGCCGGGTGCGGGTTGGCGTAGTAGGTTGGCATGTCCAGGGCAGCCACCGCGGAGAAGTCGCGGACACCGCCGTCGGTGATGACGGCGGCGGCGCCGCGGACCTGGGCGCGGAGCGCCAGGATGTCGCCGATGGTTCCGGTGCCCTTTTCGCCGCGGGCTTCCATGACGAGGATCTCGCCCTTATTGACGGAGTCGATTGCCTTTTTCTGGGCATTGAAGCCGCCGCCGTGGGTTTTGAAGAGGTCTTCGCGGTTAGGCACGTAGCGCAGGGTCCGGGCCAGGCCCACGATGCGCTTCTCCGGGCGGGTGGAGGTGAGGCCGTCGATGCTGACGTTGTTCAGGCCGCGCTTGCGCAGCTGGGAGGACAGGGTGGCGGTGCAAACGCTTTCCAGTTTTGCCTTCAACTCCGGGCTCAGGACAGGTCCGACGGCGGCGGCCAACACGCCGGGTTCCGCGTCGGCGCCGGTGGCGGGGAGCCCGGCGGCTTCCCGCGAGCCGTACGCTTCCTCCCGCTGGAGGTCGTCGGTTTTAGGCTGCGCGCCAAAATCCGCGAACGGCGTCGTGCCGTCCACCACCCGGGTGACCAAGCGGCCGGTGGAGAGGGCGGGAAATGCTGCGCCGCCCGCCGCCGGGCTGTCGGCGCCCTGGGTGCTGACTTCGACCTCGACTTCGTCGCCCGGCGTGGCCACCGTTGCCCCGGCGGGGGTTCCGGTCAGGATGATGTCCCCCTCTTCGAGGGTCACCAGCTGCGAAAGGTCGGCGACCAGCCGGGCGAACGGGAATAACAGGTCCGCGGTGGTGTCGTCCTGGATCAGGGCGCCGTTGTGCCAGGTGCGGATCCGCAGTTTTTCGGGGTCCACAGCGTCCGCGGCGATCAGGCCCGGGCCGACCGGGGTGAAGCCGTCACCGCCCTTGGACCGGAGGTTGGAGCCCTTGTCGGCGTAGCGGAGATCGTAGACACCGAGATCGTTGCTGGCCGTGACCCACTCGACGTGGCTCCAGGCGTCCTGGACGCTTACGCGGCGGGCCGGTTTGCCGATGATCAAGGCGATCTCGCCCTCGAAACCGAGGAGCTCACAGCCCAGCGGACGCTCCACCGTTGAACCGCTCAAAGCCAGGGAGGAAGATGGCTTCAGGAAGTACGACGGCTGCACTGGAGTGCGGCCTCGCTGGGCTGCCCGGCTGGGGTAGTTGATGTGGACCGCAATGACTTTGCGGGCCGCGGCCAGGATTCGGTCGGTGACCTGTTCCAAGAATTACTCCTCATCGAGTACGAAATCGTATACGAAAACTATGACCCAGGAGGGGGCGATCGTCAACCCCCGTGGCAGCGGGACGGATGGCTGCTCTTGTAACGCAGGTCATAACTGCGTACAGTTCTGCTGGGACATGAAGTTCGATAATAGAACGTTGCGTTCTATTATCGAACACACAATGGATCCAGGTTCGAGCGAAGCGACGGCGTCGGTCCGCCACACAACGAAGTGAGGAAAGCCCGTGCAGTTCCACCATCACGGTTACGTATCCGGTGACCCGCGAATCCAGCCGGCCGCCGGCGTCGGGATCGATCGGCCCACGCAACTTCCGGACGAGGTCGACGTGCTCATTGTCGGCTCCGGCCCTGCGGGGGCGGTCGCAGCGGCTCAGCTGTCGCAGTTCCCGGGCATCACCACCCGGATTGTCGAGCGCCGCGGCGGGCGGCTCCCCATCGGCCAGGCCGATGGCATCCAGGCCCGCAGCGTCGAGACCTTCCAGGCCTTCGGCTTCGCCGAGCGGATCATTTCCGAGGCGTACCGCATCACTGAGATGGCGTTCTGGAAGCCGGACCCCGCCGATCCGTCCCGGATTGTCCGGTCCGCCCGGGCCAAGGATGACACGACCGGCATCAGCGAGTTCCCACACCTGATCGTCAACCAGGCCCGCGTGCTCGACTACTTCAGCGAATTCATGGCGAACGCTCCCACCCGCATGAGCGCTGACTACGGCTATGAGTTCCGGAGCCTGACCGTCGCCGACGAAGGGGAGTACCCCGTCACCGTCACCCTCGCCCACACGGCCGGCCCCGAACTTGGCCAGGAGCGCACCGTCCGGGCCAAATACGTCATCGGTGCGGACGGTGCCAGGAGCCGGGTGCGGGATGCGATCGGTTGCACCCTCGCAGGCGATCAGGCCAACCATGCCTGGGGTGTCATGGATGTCCTCGCCGTCACGGATTTCCCGGACATCCGGACGAAGTGCGCCATCCAGTCCGGCACCGGCGGCAGCATCCTCCTGATTCCGCGCGAGGGCGGCTACCTGTTCCGCATGTACGTCGACCTCGGGGAAGTCGATCCGAACGACAACGGAGCCGTGCGCAGCACCACCATTGAGCAGATCATCGCCCAAGCGAACGAGATCCTCCATCCGTACACCCTCGACGTGCGTAACGTGGCCTGGCACAGCGTCTACGAGGTTGGACACCGCCTCACCGACCGGTTCGACGACGTCCTTCCGGACCAGCGCGGCACCCGTACGCCGCGGGTGTTCATTACCGGCGATGCGTGCCACACGCACAGCGCCAAAGCAGGCCAGGGCATGAACGTCTCCATGCAGGATGGCTTCAATCTGGGCTGGAAACTCGGGCACGTGCTGGAGGGCCGCAGTCCGGAAAGCCTGCTCTCCACCTACTCCGCGGAGCGCCAGGTCATTGCGAAGAACCTCATCGACTTCGACAAGGAGTGGTCCACGCTCATGGCGAAAAAGCCGGAGGAGTTTAAGAGCCCCTCGGAGCTTGAGGACTTTTACGTGAGCACGGCAGAGTTCCCCGCCGGTTTCATGACCCAGTACTCACCCTCCATGCTCATCGCCGCGCCCGTACATCAAGACCTCGCCGCCGGCTTCCCCATCGGCAAGCGTTTCAAGTCCGCATCCGTGGTGCGGGTCTGCGACACCAACCCGATGCACCTGGGCCACCACGCAACGGCGGACGGCCGGTGGCGCATCTACGTCTTCGCCGACGCCGCCGCGCCTCAAGCGGCAGAGCTGGGGGGCGCGTCGCCCGTTGCCGCGTTCGCCGACTGGATCGCGAACGCGCCGGACTCGCCCCTCGCTGCCACCCCCGAAGGTGCCGACCGGGACGCGTGGTTCGACGTAAAGGTCATTTACCAGCAGGAGCACACAAGCGTCGACATCGGCGCGGTGCCTCCCGCGTTCAAGCCGCAGGTGGGGCCCTTCCAGCTCACCGATTACGAGAAGGTCTACGCCACCGATCCGGCCGCGGACATCTTCGAATTACGCGGCCTTCACCGCAGCGGCGTGGTGGTGGTGGTGCGCCCTGACCAGTACGTGGCCAATGTCCTGCCGCTGACGGCGACCGCTGAGCTCGGTGCGTTTTTCGCCCCTCTCCTTCAGGCGGGCTCCCGCGTTCCCGAACTCCAGGACCACGCAGGCTAAGCCGCGGCGCTACGGAAGAGGCCACACGACGCGTGAAAAGCCACACGCTGCGGGAATCCCCGCAGCGCGTGGCTTTTTGCGTGTCGCCCGCCAGGATCCGTAGCGGACAACGGTGGCCAGAGGCGTGTGTCAGTGGTGCTCGACCCAGCAGGCCAGGATGGTGGTGGAGAGCTGGTAGGCCAGGGCGTTCCGGGTGATGCTCTCGGGCCCTAATGTCGCCGGGAGGCCGGAGGCATCCACGTGGAGAACGAAGCTGTCCTTTTGGAACACGGCTGACCCGTCGGCGGTTTCGTAGGCGGGGAAGCCGAGGTTCGCCAGGCCCTGGATGGGTTTGGCGTCCTTCGCCAGGGCCTGCATGGCATCGAAGTAGGTGCGTGCTGATGCCTGGTCGGTGGCTTCCTGGACGGAGATCTTCAGGGCTCCCTCGGTGAGGTGATAGGTGCAGGTGAAGGTGCTGTCGGCCCAGTTCTTTACGGTGTGCGGTTTTGCGTCCAAATTAAGGATGGAGGTGAGCCTGTCCATCGGCTGGTCCCCGCAGACCATCAGGGCTGCCTCACTGGGGCCCTGGGCTTGGGCCGCAGCCGGAGAGGGGGAGGAGCCGTGGTTGTGGCCCCCGGCGTGTCCTGCCTCGGCGGCGACGGAGGCGGCGGGTGCGGAGGGGGACGAGGAGGGAACGACAGCCGGGTTAACCTGGCCGACGGATCCGGCGGCCGCCGCGCAGCCGGAGAGCAGCAACGAGCTGATGGCCAGGGCGGCCAGGGTGTGCTTGTGGTTTTTCATGTCCAGTCCATTCGCGCCATTTGCCGCTTCCGGTAGGAGCGGGAGTTCCGTGGGTCAGACTTTGAGTTTTGCGTAGATGACGTAGTTGTCATCGAAGAGCTGGGTGCCGGGGTCGTAGCCGTCGCACGTGATGAGCCGGAGCTCGGCTCCGGGGGTGTTGCCGTAGACCTCGAGGGTGGGGAAGTTGTTTTTGCTGTACTGGGCACCGTGATCGACCGTGAACACCGCCGTGGTGCCGTCGGCCCGTGCAACGTTGATCTCGGTGCCCGGGGTGAGTTTGCGCAGGTCTGCGAAGACTCCGGTGGCTCCACCGAGTGCGTTGACGTGGCCCAGCATGACGGAGGGGCCGCGTTCTCCGGGGGTGGGGGAGCCGTTGTACCAGCCGGCGGGTGCGCCGTTGCCGGAATCCTCCGGGACCTGGAGGGAGCCGTTCTCACGGAGCCCGAGTTTCAGGGGCTCGGTCCGTAGACCGATCGCCGGGATGTCCAGGGTCACCGGTTCGGATCGGGGCAGCACCGCGGGACCTGCCACAGCAGCCGGACTCGGTGGGGCAGGGGCCGGCGGGGTGGAACCGGGGGCGGCGGGAGATGAGATGGCAGCCGAGGGTGTGGCGGACGCCGGGGGTGGGGGGCCGGCGTCGAGCGTTCCGCTGGTTCCTGTACCGCAGCCGGCCAGGGTCAGCAGGAGCAGAACCCCGGCCGCCGTGGCGGCACGGAGGCCTTCATGGCGGCCGGGATTCTTGGTTCTCACAGTAGTGATCCGAACGGCCGGTGCTTAGGCCGCTGCACCGGCGGTGCGGCGGCGGACCACGTAGGCTCCGCCGGCGAGGGCGACCAGGGCGAGGCCGCCACCGACGGCGAGGGCGCCGGTGTCGGTTCCGGTTTCCGGGGTGACGCCGGTGTCAGCGCCGCCGGCCGGCATCTTCATCTGGCCCGCGGTCAGGGTCCCGCACAGTGCGGGGGACGTGGCGGCCAGCGGAAGCGTGGGGGCGAGGTCGGACTTGGCGGCCTGCCCTGCCGCGCTCAGGGTGGCCGGATCAAGGCCGTGGACAACGACCACGGCGGTGCCGGCTTCCAGGGCCGTCTTGGTTTCGGCGTTCAGTTCGAACGTCCGGTCAACGGTGTAGGACGCGCCCTGGCCGCCGACTTTCAGGTCAAGGCCGGCCGCGGGGCTGGTGTCGCCGCTGGTGGAGAGGGTGGTGACGATTCCGCCGTAGAACGGGGCGCCTTCGGTGGTGGAGATGACCTTGTCGCCGTCCTTATCCGCGGTGGGTGCCGGGCAGGTGCCCTGGGCTCCGCCGTGGATGTGCTGGACGTGCGGGTACGGGGCGTCCATGAACGTCGCGGGCATGCCCGATACCTTCAGGACGACGTGGGCCTGGTTGCCCGTGACATCGACTGTGATGGTGCCGGCGCCTGTGCTGCCGTTAACCTGGCCCAGCGTGGACTGGTAGGAGTGGTCTGCTGCCATTGCCGGGGAACCGGAAACCGCCAGGGCGGCCAGGGCCAGGGTGGGGACCGCCAAAAGGCGAAGGGTCTTCTTCATTGAATAAATCTCCTCATACACGCGCGTGTGATGTTCGCGCCCCGGAAGGGGCCAGTGGTACTTCGGAGCAGTACTGGAAATAGATGGGTGCGGAAGTGCTGCGGCCCACAAATGTTTGACCGGCCGCCGGCCGGCAGGCGGCAGATGACGCGCGAAAGGCCACGCGCTGCGGTGTACCCGCAGCGCTTAGCCTCTTGCGCGTCGCCCGGCAGGTTCCGCAGCGAAATGCAGCCGGTCAGCCGTTGATGACCTGGGGGACACCCAGCGCCTTGAGCCCTTCGACGCCGAACTCCAGGCCGTAGCCGGACTGCTTGGCACCGCCGAAGGGGACCCTCGGGTCAACGGCGCCATGCTTGTTGATCCAGACGGTTCCGGCCTCGATCCGGGCTGCCACTGCGCGGGCAGCGGCCGGATCGGCGGACCAGACCGAGGCGCCGAGTCCGACGTCGAGGCCGTTGGCCATGGTCACGGCCTCATCCACGGTGTTGTAGCGGACGATTGGCAGGGCCGGACCGAACTGCTCCTCGGACACCAGGGGATTGGTGTTCTCGATATCGGCCACCAGGGTGGTGGGATAGAAGTAACCGGGCTGGTCCGTGTCCGGGTTTCCGCCGAGAAGGATCCTGGCCCCGGAACCGCGGGCGGCCTCAACGAGCCCGGCGACGATGTCGAACTGCTGCTTGTTCTGCAGTGGGCCGAGCACATTGGCCTCGTCCAGTCCGACGCCCATCGGCATGGCAGCGGCAACGGTGGTCAGTTCTTCGCAGACGGCATCGTAGATGTCGCTGTGCACATAGAGGCGCTTGAGGGCGGCGCAGGTCTGGCCGGTGTTGATGAAGGCGCCCCAGAAGAGGCCCTCGGCGATCGCCTTCGGATCGGCATCGGGCAGGACAATGCCGGCGTCATTGCCGCCGAGTTCCAGGGTGAGCCGTTTAACGGTGTCTGCAGAGGACCTGATGATGGCCTTGCCAGTGGCGGTGGAACCGGTGAACATGACCTTGCCGATTGCAGGGTGTTCGGCCAGCCGCGCCCCGACGTCGCGGCCGCCGGAGACGACGGTGAGGAGACCTTCGGGCAACTCCTGGTTGAGGACCTCCGCCAAGGCCAGGACGCTGAGCGGGGTGTACTCGGAGGGCTTGACCACCACGGCATTGCCCATCCGGAGTGCTGGCGCTATCTGCCAGATGGTGATCATCATGGGCCAGTTCCAAGGCCCGATCGCCCCGACGACGCCAATGGGCCGGTAGTGCAGTTCGGCCCGGGTTTCCCCGTCGTCCACCACGGTTTCCGGGTCCAGTGCGGTGCCCGCCGCGGCACGGAGCCACGCGGCGCAGGCGCCGACCTCGAACCGCGCGTTAGGGCCGTTCAGGGGTTTGCCCTGCTCGCGGGAGAGCAGGCGGGCAAGTTCTTCAGCGGAGCGTTCGACGGCGTCGGCCGCCTTGAGCAGCGCCGCGCTCCGGCCGTCATGGCCCAGCGCCGCCCACGCGGGCTGGGCGGCGGCGGCGGCGGCGATGGCGCGTTCCAGGTCCGCCAGGGAGTGCACCGGCGCCTTGCCGACGACGGCGCCAGTGGCGGGGTCAAAGATGGTCCGGGTTTCGCCGGCGGCGGGGGTGATTGAGGCCAGGAGGGCATCGTAGGTTTCCAAGGGGTACTCCACTTCGAGTAGGTGGTGCGCGGGATCAATGAGGCGCCGGTAGTGCGGGGCGGTAAGACGCCGGGGAATCCGGGTGGGGCCGTACCGATACGTCCGAGTGTCCTCCGGTGCGGGGGCCCAGTCTTGTCTTTGCGCGAACTGCAGTTGACCCACTGCGAAGGATCGTGCCGGCCCGTAACGCCGTTGCGCTGAGGAACAACAACCGGTCGCTGAGCGACAAAAGGGTGACGGCCGTCACCTGCCATGCTGGATTTGAGCGATGCCAGCACTCCCAATTCCCGGACGGTCTACTTTTGTGAACCGTCATTTCAGACTCATGACCGTTAAGAAGGATGCGATGAGTATTTCAAATTCCGAGTCCCGGACCGCGACAGCCGGACCCCGCGACGAGCACTCCACAGCGTTGCGCGCCGGCAGTGTCGGCGTTATGGGCATTCTCTTCTTCGTTTTGTCGGCCCAGGCGCCGTTGACCGGAATCGTCGGGGCATCACCGCTGGCCGCGGCCCTCGGCAACGGCCCCGGCGCGCCCGGGGCGTACCTGGTGGTGGGCATCGTCATTGTGATCTTCGCCGTCGGGTTCGTGGCGATGAGCCGCAAGATCCAGGCAAACGGCGCCTTTTACGCGTACGTCACGGCCGCCTTTGGCCGCAAAACCGGAGCGGGGGCAGCGTGGCTGGCCCTCCTCGCGTACAGCACGGTCCAGGCCGCAATGTACGGGCTGTACGGCGCCGCGTTCTCGGGGCTCCTCGGATCCGCCGGCATTGCGGTTCCCTGGTGGTTACTGGCCATGGTCACCATGGCCGGTGTTCAGGTGCTGGGATCGCTCAACATCGAACTGGGGGCCAGGGTCCTGGCGCTGCTGGTGGGCCTTGAGGTCGCCATCCTGATCCTGTTCGGCGTCACCGTGCTGGTGCGCGGCGGTGGACCGGAGGGGCTGTCGCTGGCGGCGTCCTTCTCGCCCGCGGCGATCGCCACCGGCGCCCCGGGCGTGGCCATCATGTTTGCTGTTGCCTCGATGTTTGGGTTCGAGTCAACGGCCATCTACTCGGCTGAGGCCAAGGATGCCCACCGCACGGTGGCCCGCGCCACGTATCTTTCGGTGGGGGTCATCTCCGTCTTCTTCTCCTTCATTTCGTGGATGCTGGTCAGTTACTACGGCCCCTCGCACGTCGCTGACGCGGCGGGGGCGGCCCTCGAATCGGGTGATTCCACCTCCTTTGTGCTGACACCAATGGTGGAGCTGTTCGGTCCGTGGGCCGGAATTGCCACCGGCATCCTGCTCGTGACGTCCCTGCTGGCCGGCATCATTGCCTTCCACAACGGCATCAACCGCTACCTCCATTCGCTGGCGCTGCGCGGGTCACTGCCGGGAGCCGTGGCCCGAACCAACCGCCACCGGGCTCCGGCTGCCGCGGCGCGGATCCAGACCGTCATTGCATTGCTCCTCGTGGCACCATTCGCCCTGTTGTCCTTGGACCCGGTTCTGACTCTTTTCTCCTGGTTCAGCGGGCTGGCCGTCGGGGCGCTCCTGGTCCTGTACATCCTGTGCTCCCTTGCTGTCGTCGCGTACTTCCGGCGCCACAAGACTGCAGGGCAGCTTTGGCAAACCACGGTGGCGCCGGTCCTCGCCACTGTGCTCCTTGGCTGGGTACTGTCCCTCGTTGTCAGTAACTTCACAGCCCTGATCGGCGGCAGTGCCGAGACGGCGGTGGGCCTGCTGATCGCTGTGCCCGTTGTGTTTGCGGTCGGCGTGGCAGTGGAGGTCAGGGTCGAACGCAGGGCTGCCCGGGAGGCCGTCCGCGCTTAGCGGAGCCCCGAACGGGGAAGGGACGGTGCCGGGCAGATCCGGCGCCGCCCCTTCCATATAGGAATCGCGACGTGCTCGATCCGCTCGATCCGCCTTACGCGCCGCGACGCCAGTCGCTCGGTGACGCACCGAACGCATCGCGGAAGGAGCGGCTGAAATGCGCCGCATCAATGAAGCCCCACCGTGCGGCCACGGTTCCGACGGGCATCCCGGCCAGGAGCGGATCCCGCAGTTCACGGCGCGCCCCTTCCAGCCGCTGGGTCCGGATCCAGCTCGCCACGGTACTGCCCGACTCATGGAAGACGTTGTGCAGATGCCGGGTCGAAATGAAGTGGGCTGCCGCGATGGACGCCGGGGACAGTAAGGGATCGGCCAGGTGGGCGTCGATGTACTCGCGGACAGCTGCCGCCAGCAGGGCCTGGGGTTTCATCCGGTCCGGGACCACGTCCAGTTCCGAATGCAGCATGGTGGACACGAGATCGAGGGCATTTGCGGCGAGGCGGGACCCGCTGGGGCCGCCCAGGACATCCAGGTTCTCCGCGAGATGGGCAATAAACGGCCCGACGATGGCGGCGAGGCCGCCGTCGGCAGCCATCCGCACGGCCGACAGTTGCGCGATGCAGTCCGGCGGCAGCGGCAATGCGTCCCAGGGAAACATCACCACCATGAGCCGGGCATCGTCCTCGAAGGCGAGCGTGTATGGGCGGCTGGTGTCATAGATGGACAGGTCCCCCGGGTGCAGTACGGCCTCGCGGTTGTCCTGGATCAGAAGCCCCGTTCCCTGCAATTGGAGATTGAGCTTGAAGTAGCGCTGGTTGGACTGCGCAATGAGTGCCGGCGTGCGGTGGACCTCATGGCTCGTGGCGGATACCTCCACGAGGGCCACCCGGTCCAGTTTCCGGGACCGCATGCGGCCCCGGAAACCGTCCGCATTGTTGCTCGAAGTCGCCAGGGGAACGAAGGATTCCGCGACCAGGTGCCGCCAGTGGTCGAAAGACACAGCGGTGCTGGTGTGGACGTCCTGTCCGGCGGAAACGTGCGATGGGCGGGCTGCAACTGCGGTCATGGGAGGTCCTGGCGCCGTCGAATCTGGAGAAGATGTGTCATGGGACACAGTCATTTCAGGGTAGCGCCGACGCCGCTCGCTGTCATCTTTTTTCCACAGCGGGCGAATAAAAATACGTCTGGCTAGCAGGCCAGCAGGGTGAGGAATCCCTCCAGTTGTTCGTTCAGCCCGAGGTCCACCTGGCCCTCCGGCGCCAGTGCTGCGGCAATCTGCGCACCCAGGAGAAGGTTGAGTAATTGGCCGGCCAGGGCGGCGTCGTCGACAGGGGTGGTGACGGCGCCGGTTTGCCGCGCCTCGGCAAGGTGCTGCCGGATGGCCGCAAGCCACTGTTGCATCGAGTCGCGGTGGATGCGGGCCTTCCCGGGATCGTTGATGGCCTTTTGCCAGAACGGGATCACAATCCGGGCCTCGTTGATCCGTTCCTCATCCAGGGGCAGGACCTCGATGCAGAAAGCCCTGAGGGCCGCAAGCCCCTCCCGCCCGGCGGTGACTCCGGCGATGCGTTCGTTGGTGCGGCTGAAGACGTGCCCGAATGCGAAGGCCAGCAGGTCATCCTTGGTGGGAAAATACGGCTTCAGGGCACCGTTTGCAAAACCTGCCTCCAGGGCAATCTCCCGCATGGTTGCACTCTCGATGCCGAGCCGGGCGATGATCCGCCACGTCGCGTCGACGAGCTCAATCCGCCGCTGGTCGTGGTCAACAATCTTTGGCACCGGGTAGCTCCCCAAAATACTTCACGTCGGACTCTTGTGGCACAGCTTACATTTCCGTATTCTCTACAACTATAGAAAATAAACTTCTGACCCGCCAGGATCTCCGACTGAAAGCCGCCATCATGACCGTACAAACTGACCTCCGCGCCCCCTACCGCTTGACCTCGGCTGCCGAAATTACGGCTGTCCAAGGCATTCTGCGTACTGCGGGACTGCTGGGTGAGGCCCAACGCATCGCCTATCTGGGTCTCGTGGACCCGGCGCGGAGCGCGGCCGCGGAGGCCCAGGACCGGCGGTTCCGGGTGTTCATCCTTGACGTCTCCGGAGGGCGTCCGGCTGATGTGACCGTCTCCGTGTCCACCGGTGAGGTGATCTCCGTCGTCGAACTCGATACGGCAGTGGCCGGCGAGCTTCCCGTCCTCGAGGAGGAATTCGAGGTGGTCGAGCAGCTACTGGCCACGGACGAACGGTGGCTTGAGGCTTTGGCCAGCCGGGGTCTGGAGGTGAACACCGTCCGCGTCGCTCCGCTGTCCGCCGGCGTTTTCGAGTATCCCGAGGAAAAGGGCCGCCGGATTTTGCGCGGCCTGGCTTTCGTGCAGGATTTCCCCGAAGACAGCGCCTGGGCGCACCCCGTGGACGGGCTGGTGGCGTACGTCGATGTCGTCAGCAAGGTGGTCACGCAGGTCCTGGACACCGGCGCCGTGCCGATTCCCGCAGAGCACGGCAACTACACCGATCCGGAACTCACTGGACCGCTGCGCACCACGCAGAAACCCATCAGCATCACCCAGCCTGACGGGCCCAGTTTCACGGTCACCGGAGGCAACCACGTCGAGTGGGAAAAGTGGAGCGTCGACGTCGGTTTCGACGTCCGTGAAGGGGTTGTTCTGCACAACCTCGCGTTCCAGGACGGCGACCGGCTGCGCCCGGTCATCAACCGGGCTTCGATCGCGGAAATGGTCGTCCCGTACGGAGATCCGTCGCCGATCCGGTCCTGGCAGAACTACTTCGATACCGGCGAATACCTTGTGGGCCAGTACGCCAACTCCCTGGAACTGGGATGTGACTGCCTCGGCGAGATCACCTATCTCAGCCCGGTCATCAGCGACGCCTTTGGCAGTCCCCGCGAAATCCGCAACGGCATCTGCATGCACGAGGAGGACTGGGGGATCCTGGCCAAGCACAGCGACCTCTGGACCGGCATCAACTACACCCGCCGCAACCGGCGCCTGGTGATCTCCTTTTTCACCACGATCGGCAACTACGACTACGGCTTCTACTGGTACCTCTACCTCGACGGCACCATCGAATTCGAAGCCAAGGCCACCGGCGTCGTCTTCACCTCCGCGTTCCCCGAGGGCGGCTCGGCCAACATCTCCCAGCTCGCCCCGGGCCTGGGCGCCCCCTTCCACCAGCACCTCTTCAGCGCCCGCCTCGACATGGCCATTGACGGGCTCACCAACCGGGTGGAGGAAGAAGACGTTGTCCGGCAAGCAATGGGCGAAGGCAACGAGCGCGGCAACGCCTTTTCCCGGAAGCGCACGCTGATTGCGCGTGAATCTGAGGGCGTGCGCGAGGCTGATGCCCGCAACGGCCGGACCTGGGTCATCTCCAACCCCCGGTCACTGAACCGGCTTGGCGACCCCGTGGCCTACAAGCTCCATGCCGAGAGCCAGCCCACTTTGCTGGCGGACCCGGGGTCTTCGATCGCCCGCCGCGCCGCCTTCGCCACCAAGGACCTGTGGATCACCCGGCATGCCGAAGCCGAGCGCTACCCGACGGGCGACTTTGTAAATCAGCATTCCGGCGGGGCCGGGCTGCCGGCCTACGTTGCCCAGGACCGGGACCTGGACGGCCAGGACATCGTGCTCTGGCACACCTTCGGGCTCACGCACTTTCCGCGCCCCGAGGACTGGCCCATCATGCCCGTGGACACGGCCGGCTTCAAGCTGCGGCCGGAGGGATTCTTTGACCGCAGCCCCGTGCTGGATGTGCCCGCGAGCGCACAGCCGGCCGGCGGCCACTGCCACAGCTAGATTATGTCCGTGACCGCAAGCGCGCTGGCGGACGGCCGTCCGGGCATCGCCGGTTTGATCTTCCACTCCCGGATCTGCGCGGCAGTAACGGCGCTGTCATGCCTTGCGCACTTGTGGCTGGTTGCCGGGAACCAGCACGGGACGTGGTTGAACCTGCTCATGCTCGCCATGGTGGCAATGTGCCTGCCGTGCGCCGCGCACATTTGGCGCCGGGAACGGGCGGGCGCCGTCCGCAAGATCATGGCCTCGGCCCTGATGATGGCGGGGGTGCACGCGGTATTGCTCCTGGGCACCGGTGCCGGGTCCTCCACCCATGCCCACCATGCCGCGGCGCCCGCGGGCGCCGCGGCCGGGACGGCCTCGGGCGCTGTGGCGCTTCTGGCGGTCATTGCACTGGAAATGGTGACGGCGCTGATGGCCGCGACGCTCCTGGCCCGGCTCCGGGCGCAGTCCCCGTGCTGACGCGCACCAGCCAGGAACCCGGCGGACAGGCTGGGCTTAGCGACAGGTATGCACCAGCGGACGTGCCAGGACGCCGACTTCAGCGCGGTTCCTGACGCTCCCGCCCAGTTGCGTTGGTTTGCCGCTCGTCCCCCGCCCGGATGTTCGTGGTTTCCGCGGCGGCTGCTAAGTCCGGGGACGCGGTAACTGGGAAGGAGCGGCGGCATCCGGGCCCATCGCGCTAAGGCCGGGGCGATACTGGCGTTCTAGCGTGCGCTGCGGGTCGTGTCCGTGTAGCTTCCGGGACGCCCGAAGCTGGCGGCCCTGCTCAGAATATCCACTCCGGTGTAGCTGCCCGGACGGACGCTTCCGGACGCTGGATGGGCCAGGGTGTCCACTCCGGTGTAGCTGCCCGGACGGACCGTCCGCCCGGCATCTCGCCGGATGAGCGTATCAACGTCGGTGTACCGGCCGCGGGCGGAGCGGCCCGCCAGAGGAGTTCCAGCAGGCGAGCGGGTGGCGGACTGGGTCCCTGCGCTGGTGCGAATTCGGTCCTGGGTGATCATGGGATCTCCGATGCTAGGAATGCGTTGGCGGGCCGGGATGCCGGCCTTCTGAGATCCACTTTCCGCCCCCAGCCTCATAGGTATCAAAGAAGGAGTAGTGATTACCCCATAGGCGGCGGCTATGGTGCCTGCTCACGGGGGAGATGCTCGAGGAAGGTGAGATCCGTCTCCCAGCTCATGGCGGTTAGGGCGCGGGCCATGACGGAGCCCGGCTTCCGCGCCAGGGTGACAAGCCCAACGGGTATGGCGCGCTCCGGTTCCGTCAGGGGCGCTGCGGTCATCCCTGCTGGGACTCCGAAGACGTGAAGCCAGGCGGACGGCAGAACGGTCGCCCACGACCCCGTACTTACCAGGGCGAAGAGTGAGGACACCGAGTCCGTTTCTACCCTGGGAGACGGCATCACGCCCACTTCGGCAAAAATGTCATCGAGGCGTTGCCTGCCCTGCATCACCGGATCCAGCAGGCAGAGCGGGAGGGCGGCAGCGGCCGCCCAGGTTGCCGGCCGGGTCCCGGTTCCCGCACCTCCGGCCGTCAGCAGGACGTACTTCTCCAAATAAAGCCGGGCTACCTGAAACTCGTCCGGGAGGGGGTCCTGGACGTAAGTGATGCCGGCATCGATTTCGTAATTTTGCAGCTTGCGAAGAACGTCCTCGGATCTCAGGTCAGACACTGCCTGCACCCGCGCCAGAGGGTGCATCGCGCAAAATGGGGCTGTAAGCAGGGAGACCGCGATCGAGGCCGTGGGAACGGAGCCGAAGCGCAGCCGGCCGCTGAGCCCGGCGCGCATCGCACCGATCTCCTCTTTCAGCCCGTCACGGTCCGCGAGGATCCTTCGGGCCCAGACCACAATCGCCAGCCCTTCGGCCGTGAGCCCTTCAAACTTGTTCCCACGACGGATTATGGAAACGTCCAGCTCCTCTTCCAGCTTCCGGATCCCCTCCGACAGCGCCGGCTGGGAGACCGAACAGGACTGGGCCGCGCGGACGAAGTGCTGTTCGCGGGCCAAGGCGACGACGTACTCAAGTTGACGGAAGAACATGAGATCGGTTTACAGCAACCTCCCGGCCGGGCGCCAGACGTCCACCGTGCCAGCCGGGGACTCAGTCAGTGAACAGCCCGGCCAGGTCCTCGGCTGTGAGCGCACCGCCCGTGAGCGCATCGCCTTCCATGACGTCGGCGAAGAGTTGGGATTTCCGGGCCTTGAGCGCCATGACCTTCTCCTCAATGGTGTCTTTGGCGACCAGCCGGTACACCATGACGTTCCGGGCCTGCCCGATCCGGTGCGTGCGGTCCACGGCCTGTGCCTCCGAGGCGGGGTTCCACCACGGGTCCAGCAGGAACACATAATCCGCCTCCGTCAGGTTCAAACCGAAACCGCCGGCCTTCAGGCTGATCAGGAACACCGGCGCAGCCCCGTTTTTGAACTCATTGACGACGTCGGTGCGGTTGCGGGTGCTGCCGTCGAGGTAGCAGAACTCAATGTTCTCCTCGACAAGGCGCTCGCGGACCTTGCCCAGGAAGCCGGTGAACTGGCTGAAGATCAGGGCCCGGTGCCCTTCGGCTACCAGGTCCTCCAGCTGCTCGAACAGCACGTCGAGCTTGCTGGACCGCACTCCGGAGAGCGAGGGGTCGATCAGCGAGGGATCCAGGCTGAGCTGCCGCAGCAGCGTCAGGGACTGGAAAATGGTGAAGCGGTTCTTGTTGACGTCGTCGATCAGTCCGAGGATCTTCTGGCGCTCGCGCTGCAGGTGCGTCTGGTAAACCTTCTGGTGCCGCGGATTCAGCACCACTTCAAGAATCTGTTCCTGCTTCGGCGGCAGGTCATGGATGACCTGTTCCTTGGTCCGCCGCATCATCAGCGGCCGGACCCGACGCCGGAGCTTGTCCAGCTGCGCCTTGTCACCGTTCTTTTCGACCGGTTTCTGGTAATACTCGGCGAACCGCTTGGGGCTGGAGAAGAGGCCGGGCGCCACAATCGAGGTGAGAGCCCAGAACTCCATGAGGTTGTTCTCCAGCGGGGTGCCAGTGATCACGAGCTTGAAGACCGCCGGGAGCTTCCGGGCGCACTGGTACGCCTTGGACTGGTGGTTCTTAACGAACTGGGCCTCGTCCAGTACCAGCCCGGCCCATTCTTTGGAAGCGTAGGCCTCGAAGTCGATCCGGAATAAGGCGTAGGAAGTGATGATGATATCCGCACCGGCCATCGCCTCGCCAGGGTTTGAACCGCTCTTTGCGAAGGTCTCGCTGACCGCGCGCACAGTTAGGCCGGGAGCGAACCGCGCAGTCTCAGCCTCCCAGTTGCCCACCACACTGGTGGGTGCCACCACCAGGAAGGGCGCTGAGCCGGGGGAAGCCACAGCGGCACCGCCGCCGTCGGACGCTGCGGCGGGCACAGCTGCCGCGTCCTTGGCAGCGCAGATCAGGGCCAGCGCCTGCACGGTTTTGCCCAGGCCCATGTCATCGGCGAGCACCCCGCCGAGTCCGTGCCGGTACAGGAAGCTCAGCCAGTTGAAGCCCTCCAGCTGGTACGGGCGCAGCTCCGCGTTGAGGCTCGCCGGCAACGGCAGACCCTTCACGCCGCCTTCCAGCAGCCCGCCGACGGCGTCGCGCCAGGCCGCGGCCTGCTCGTCCACGAGGCCCAGTTGCGCGAGCTCGTCCCAGAGCCCGGCCTGGAAACGGCTGATCTGCAGCGGCGCGTCCTTGTTGTCCTGCAGTTCCCGGGCCTCCTCGATCAGGGCCCGCAATTGGTGCAGTTCGGGGAGATCCAGGGAGAAGTAGGCGCCGCTGGGAAGCAGCATCTTGGTCTGGCCGGACGCCAGGGCGGAGAACACCGCGGCAAAGGACACCGGCTGGCCCTCAAGGGAAATCTGGATGCCGAGGTCAAACCAGTCCCGTTGCTCGGTGGCCTTGGTGGAGATGGACACCACCGGGGCCTCTTCGGCTTCCCGGTAGTCGGCGATCTCGCCGGCCGTGTCCACGCTGACGCCGGGGACCTCCCGGAGGCGGGGGAGCAGCTCCTCGGTGAATGCGAGGGTGTCCAGGCCGCTGAGCGCCGCGGAGGCCGCGAGCCGCGGTGTTCCCCAGCCGCCCGCAGCTGACTCGCCGAGGGCCGGGACCACGTCCCACGGTTGCCCAAGAGCTTCCAGGATGCGGGCCTCGGCGGGGTCGTCCCGGTAACCGTGGTCGCCGGGGTGGCGCCAGAGCGGCTGGGACGTGACGAGCGTGCCGGACTTGTAGTGCCATTCCCAGTGCAGCCGGACCCGGTGGTCCGCGCCGTAATTGGCCAGCAGCGACAGCGTGGGAACGGCGAGCTGGGGCAGCTCCACGGACTCGTCGGAGGCGGTGACCCGGGTGCTCTGCTTGAGCTTGGGGTAGAAGCCGGTCAGGAAACGGCTCTCATCCCGGGACGGGATGTGCAGGGTGGTCCCGGCGGTGACGAACGTGAGCAGTTCCTCGCTGAGTCCCGCTTCCAGCGGCGCGAGCGTAATGATGGTGTCCGCCGGTCCGGCTCCGGGCAGCGCGTCGGGCCCGGAGGTCAGGAAGATACCGTGGGCTGGGCGTCCGATGGTCCCGACCGATGCCGCGTCGACCACCTCGCCTTCCACGGTGATCACGGGGGCCAGCGACAGCCCTGCGTCGTTGGCCCCGGACGCAGCGGGTATGACGGCGTCGTCCCCGTCCGCCGGGACCGGCGCAGCACCGAACCGGGCCAGGTTGAGCCCGACGGCGGCCGGCTGCTCCACGAGCCGCACCGGCTCCGTGCCCCGGCTGTGGACGAGGGCGACGCCGATCTTCCGGGCCTGGGCAAGCAGACTCCACAGGTTCTTGCCGGCGTAGGTGTTCAGGCCCAGCCACAGGCCGGTACCGGCATGCTGGCGGTTGGCCTGGGCGGTGTGCGCGGCGAGGAATTCCTGCATCCACTCGACGTGGGATTCGTTGCATTCACGCCGGTAACTGAGGTAGCTCAGGGTGTTCCAGGAGACGTCGCCGCGGATCCACTTGCCCTTGGCGCCCATGATCACGGGACGGGCCTTCAGTTGCCGGACACTGCGCAGCGGGTCCCGGCGCCCGGTATAAGAAAAGTGCGGGGCGGGCTCTTCGAGCTCAAACTGGAGGGCCAGCGGGATCCCGTTGGTGGACTGCGTGATTCCCGGCTGGGCGATCAGGGGGCTGAGCGCCTGTTCCCAGTCCGGCACCTCCAGGACCGGGGCCTGCCGCGAGAGCCGGCTGACGTCGGCGGGGGCCAGCAACTGGACGCGGATCGCGGGATTGTCCTCGGCGGCAAACAGCAGCGCGGCCACGTGTTTGCAGTCCTTGCGGACCGGGCAGCTGCACACGCCCACGGTGCAGCTCCAGCTGCCCGCCTTCCGGACCAGTTTCGCTGTCGTCGAGTACGGGACATCGGACCCGCCGCGCACCTTGCCGAGCATCAGCCCGGTGGCAGCGTCGAAGGAGATACCGGAAACGCGGCTCCCCATGGCATAAGCGAGTCCGGCCGCGAGGGAGCGGTCGTTGATCGCGGGAGTCTGTATGGCCAGTGCCGCACTCTCGTCCGGATGGGATGGCATGTGCGCACTACTTTCAGCAGTTGGTCATCTGGTCCATCTTAGCGAGCGTGGAGGCACTCCCTGAACTGTGCAGGCGGCCATGTGGATATCCCGCCGGGTTCCGCTGCCGCCGGCAGTCAGTACCCGGCGGCAGCGGTGGCCATGTCACCTGACGGGGTCGCGAGGTACCAGACGCTGCCTACGCCCTGGCCCAGGATGTCACCGGCAGCCAGATCCTTGGCGTAGTAGTACACGGGCAGCCCGTTAAGGGTCAGCTGCTTCTTCCCGTCAGGGGTGGCGATGGTGCCCACGGTACCGGTGACGCCGTCGACCGTCGGGGTGCCGGACGCAGCGAGGACTGCCGGCCACGCCGCCACGCAGCCGCCCGTGCATGCGCTCGCGCCGGAGTCTTTGACGTCCTTTGTATAGAAGTAAACACTCATGCCCCGGCCGTCGACCACGATCCTGCCGGCGGGGGAATCGGAAACCTTGAGGTCCGGGGCTGCCGGCGTGGACCCGGGCGCCGAACCCGCCGCGGAGCTGCCGGTCGGCGTGGAGGCGGCTGCCGGAGCCGTGGTACCGGCGCCACCTGTACCCGCGGTTCCGGCGCAGCCGGAGAGTATCGCTGTGAGCGTGAAAGCGGACAAGCCAATGCTGAGGTGCCTTTTCATTTGCTGCTCCTTGACTCGGACCGGCCACCTGGCGGGGCCGGCGCTACCCGATACGACGGCCCCGGGGGAAGAATGGTTCACAGCAGGCACTGGACTGGGCCCCCGGAATCCGCGCGTGAACCGGTCCGCCGGTCCGGACGTCTTAGGGGCACAGGCACAGGGAATGATGAAGCCAGGAAGGGCGGACATGCCACTGGACGAAGACGTGGTGGCGGCAAATTTACCGCGACCACGGCCCGGCCCTTCGGCGCTTTGTGCTGAGCGCATGCCGGGATCCGCAACTGGCCGATGACATCGTGCAGGAGACCGTGCTGCGGGTCTGGCAGCAGGCACCCACCATCACCGGAAGCCTGCGCAGCTACCTGTTCCGGACGGCCCGCAACATCATGATCGACAACTACCGCAAGGCTCAGCGGCGGCCCCGCGAGGCGACGGGCCGGGACCTGGCCGACCCGGCTGGCGGCGAGGAACGCGTGGACGAACTCCTTAACCGGGTTCTGATGGAGGAGGCGCTGCTGCGGCTCAGCGCGGAACACCGGGACGTCCTGGTGGCCCTCCACTACCGCCGCTACACCGTCCAGGAGGCATCAGTGAGTTTGAACATCCCGAGCGGAACAGTGAAGTCCCGTGCGTTCTACGCAGTGCGGGCGCTCCGGCGAATCCTCGATGAAATGGGGGTGCAGCGGTGAGCGCCACGGAATTCCACCAGCTGCTGGGCGCTTACCTGCTCGGCGGGCTGGAGCCCGACGAGGCTGCCGCCTTCGAGCAGCATCTGGGCGGCTGCGCAGCGTGCCGGCAGGAACTGGACGAACTCGCCAGCATCCCGGCGCTGCTGGACGCGCTCCCGGTGCCGGACGCCGTTGCCCTTGGCGCCGCTGCCGTGGCCACCGCGGCCGGGCGGGAACCGGAGACTCCCGGTCCCGCGCGGACCGCCGTGCCGCCGCGGCTCCTCGACCAACTGTCCGCGCGGCGCCGGAAGGTACGACGCCGGTGGACCGCGGCGCTCGCGGCGGCGGCAGCGGCATGCCTGGCGCTCGGCATCCTGGCCGCGCCGTTGTTCAATCAGCCGCCCAAACCGGACGCCAGCTACTCCGTCCAGGCCGGCGACGGGCTGCAAATCACGGTCGGGATGGTCAAGAAGACCTGGGGCACCGAGCTCGCCGTGGAGGGCCGTAGCCTGCCGGTGGACGGAACTTTGTCGCTGTGGGTTACGGCCAGCGACGGCGGCGAGGAGCGCGCCTGCGCGTGGACCGCGACACCCAGCGGGCGGGTCAGGATCACCGGCGCCACGCCCCTGCAGCTCGCGGACATCGCCAGTGTTCAGATGCGGAACGGGCAGCAACAGACCATGGCGGTTATCGCTGTGCCCCGGGGTTAGCCGGAGATCACATCTTGGCCAGTTTGGCGCGCACCATCATGAAGATGCCGTAGCAAATGAGGCCGGCGCCGATGGCAGCCAGCATGTACATGCCGAACGGCTGGTCGCGGAGGCCTTTCAGGCCGCCGTCGAGCCCGGTGGACTCCTCGGGATGAGCCGTGATGGTGGCAATGATGACCAACATCCCCATCAGCAGCAAGGCGATTCCTTTCGCGGCGTAGCCCACGACGCCGAGGACGGTCACCGCCGTCCGGGCCTCCTTCGCGGCGGGAGGCCGGATATGTTTGGCGAACGACTGCCGAAAACCGCGGATGGCGTAGATGATGCCGGCAACGGCGATTCCCGCGCCGACGGCGATTAGCAGAGCGAAGCCGCCGGGCGCCTTCATCACGGACACAGAGAGATCGCTGGTCGAGGAGGTGTGGTCTGTGCCGGCGCCGCTGGCGAAGGACAGCAGCGTGACGGCCAGCCCGGCATAGACCACGGCCTGGAGGGCTGCTTTGAGCTTGTTCGCGAGCTTCTTCTTGGCCGGCAGGTGCCCGAAGTCAAAGATGGCATCGCTGGTCTGCCAGATCGCCAGGGCGACGCAGGCGGCGAAGCAGGTCCACAACAGCAGCGGTCCCGCCGGCTGGCCGGCGAGCTGTTCAACGGCTCCGCTGACGTCGGCCTCGCCTTCCCCGCCCATGGCAAGCCGGATCGCAACCAGTCCGATCAGCAGATGGAGGATGCCGCTCACGGCAAAACCGGCACGGGCCAGCACTTCCAATGCCGGGGAATTGGTGATGTCTTCCGCCGCGTCCGCGGCGTCCTTCAGTTCTCGTTTGATGGCAGTCCCTCAACTGGCTCGCTATTTCCGCCGGACGTGAGTTCCGTCCGGTTGGTGCATCTTCGGTAATCGTGCCACGCGGAACCCGCGGGGAACAGCACTGCCGCGGATCAGTACCCTGTGGCGGCGTGCGGCCCCGGCGGCGCCCTTACCGGCGCCGGTAGCTGAGGTCGAAAATCAGCCGGCCCGCCTCATGCGCCTTGTTCTCGAAACTCGTCAGGATCCGGCCGTCGAACCGCGGGGCCCAGCCGCCTGCCTCATCGACGCCCTCGTTGGGGCCGGTGTGCTCGGTGCTCACGGGGGCCCGGCCCTCCTTGACGGGGGCGCCTCCCACGAGGGACTCGACGCCGGATTCCCACACCTGGGTGAGCGGGCTCTCCGCGCCGCTGCGCTCGCCGTCGTGCTGGTTCTCGAAGTCAGGGGAGTCGGCAAGGACCTCGCGGACGTGGACGGCATAGTTGGACCAGTCCGTCGCGATCCGCCAGAGGCCGCCCGGCTTAAGCGCCCGTGCAGCGAGCTCGGCGAAGGCCGGCTGGATCAGTCGGCGCTTGTGGTGCCGGGATTTGTGCCACGGGTCCGGGAAGAAGACCCACAGCTCCGTGACGGACGCGGGCGGCAGCATGGTGGCCAGCACTTCGGGAGCATTTGCCTCCACAACACGGACATTGCTCAGGCCCCGGCTGTTGATCTTGATCAACGTGTTCGCCAATCCGGGGGTATAGACCTCGACGGCGAGGAAGTCCCTATCCGGGTTCTCCTCGGCCGCGTGGCAGACGGCGTCGCCCAGCCCGGAGCCGATCTCCACGATCAGCGGGGCCAGGCGCCCAAACTCGGTTTCGGCGTCGAAGATGTAGTCCGGGTGCACGGAGGTGTTGGCGATGTGCCGGGGGACTTCGATGGCCCACCGGTCAGAGTGCTCCTCCCAGGCGGCCTGCCGGCGGCCCTGCAGACGGGTTCCGCGGCGCACAAAACTGACCGGCCGGCCGCCATATGTGCCGAAGGAGGCCTGGCTGCCGGGCGTTACGGGCCGCGCGGGCTGCGGTGTTTCGGGGGACTCTGGGGATTCACTCATCCCTTCCAGAATAGTGGAGTTCCGGCGTCCGGCCGGGCCGGCAACGGCCGCCCCGGCGGTGGGCGTGTGACGCGGCCGTTGGTGCGGAGCCTGCCAGAATGGGGTTCGTGACCATACCGAAAAGCTCCCCGGACCCTGCCCCCGTCGGGGCCGGTGACCGCCGCGCCGTGCTGGTGGACGCCGAAATCGACGACGTTCCCGCGGCGGAGCCAACCCGGGTGGGCAGCCGCCGCGCCCTGGCGTACCTGGCTGTATGCCTGGTGCTGATCGGACTGAACCTTCGCACGGTCTTCTCCAGTTTCTCCGCGGTCCTGCCGGAGGTGACCGCCGACGCCGGCCTGCCGGGCTGGACGGTCGTGGTCCTGACCACCGTGCCGGTGACGCTGCTTGGCGTGTTCGCTCCGCTGGCCCCCGTGCTGGCCCGCCGGTTCGGGGCCGAACGGGTCCTGCTGGGTGCCATGGCGGTTCTCACGGCCGGGCTGGTGCTGCGGCCGCTGGAAATTGGGGGTGCCGGGCACCTTCCCGCGCTGCTGGCCGGAACGGCGGCCTGCGGTGCCGCCATTTCGCTATGCAACGTGCTGTTGCCCGGCCTGGTGAAGCGTGACTTCCCGCACCGGCTGGGCCTCATGGGCGGCCTCTACACCACCGCGATCTGCGCTTCGGCGGCCCTGGGCGCCGGGTTCACCTACCCGGTCTTCAGCGCGACCGGGCAGTGGACCACGGCGCTGCAGTTCTGGGCGCTGCCGGCCGGTGTTGTGTTGTTGTTGTTTCTGCCGCTGGCCATCAGGCAGCGCCACGGACGGCACCAGAGCGCGCACGGCGGCGTCAATGTGTGGCGCTCGGCGGTCGCCTGGCAGGTGACCATCTTCATGGTGCTGCAGGCGATGATGTCCTTCAGTGTCTTCGCCTGGCTGGCCCCCATCCTGCGCGAACGCGGAGTCGACGGCGGCACGGCCGGGCTGATTGTCTCCGCCTCGATCGTGCTGCAGATGCTGGGGTCCTTGTTTGCGCCGGCGCTCGCCACCAGGTTCCGGGACCAGCGGGGAATCAACACCGTGGTGGCGCTGATGACCGGCGCCGGTTTCGCATTGAGCATCTTCGGCCCGCTGCAGCTGATCTGGCTGTGGACGGGACTGCTGGGCCTGGGCCAGGGCAGCCTGACGGCCGCAGCGCTGACCCTGATCATGGTGCGCACCCGGGACGGACACACGGCCGCGCACCTGTCCGGCATGATGCAGGGCGTCGGCTACGGCATTGGTTCCACCGGCACTCTGTTGGTGGGCCAATTGCACCAGACCACCGGATCCTTCGCGGCGGCAGGGGTGCTCTTCCTCGTGGTCGGTTCGCTGGCCGCAGTGTTCGGCTACCGCGCCGGGCGGAACCGCTACATCGGCGGCTGAGGTGGTGGGACTGCCGCGGCCGGAGGCGGGCCTGCAGGGCGACGTCGATGCTGTCCGCCGGAAACGCCAGAGAGGTGTGGCCGTGCTTCCTGCCGCCCTGTGCGGTGATCCTCCGCTGCACTCGGCGGTGATCTCAGCGAAAGTCGGCTCCACCGCACTGATGACCGAAGGTGGGGTCTTCCGCTGCTGGACCGCTGTGGCATGCTTCCCCTTAGGCCAACGTCCGGCTGCGCTGCCCGATTCCGTGCGGCCGCGGTTGCGGCCGCACCCCTGCAGTCCCGCTCCCGTCTACCGATCAGGCCACCACCTTGCCCCGTAACGCCTCCGCTCCGACGCTGGAATCAGCCGGCATCTTCCACCGCGACTATCTGCTGGTGACGCTTGGTGCCTGTGCCTTGGTCTTCCTGGCCGCTTTCGAATCGCTGGCGGTGACCACCATCATGCCGCTGGTCAGCCGGGAGCTGAACGGGGCCGCTCTCTACGCCCTGGCGTTCGCCGGCCCGTTTGCCACCGGCGTCATCGGTATGGTGGCGGCGGGCAACTGGTCGGACCGGCGCGGCCCGGTGGGGCCGTTGTACGCTGCCGTGGCCATGTTCGTGCTCGGCCTGCTGGTCGCGGGTACGGCAGGGACTATGCCTGCCTTGGTCGCCGGGCGGCTGGTCCAGGGCCTGGGTGGCGGCGCCTTGACCGTGGCGCTGTACGTGGTGATCGCCCGGGTGTATTCCCCCGTCCTGTACCCGAAGATTTTTGCCGCGTTTTCCGCGGCGTGGGTGATTCCCTCAATGGTGGGCCCTTTTGCCGCCGGGCTGGTCGCCCAGCTGTTCAGCTGGCACTGGGTGTTCCTGGGCGTGGTGGGCCTGGTGGTGCCCGCCCTGCTGATGATCGTCCCTGCACTGCGCGGGCTGCGCGGCGCGCCCAACGGCGGAACCCGGGACAGTTCCACCCCGGCGCCCCCAACCGTGCGCCGGGCCTCGGGCCTGGGCAGGCTGGCTTGGGCCGTCCTCGCGGCGCTCGCCGTGCTCGCCCTGAACTTGTCGTCCCGGCTTCCGGTGGCGGGCGGAGTCGCGGCCGTGGCGGCCGTCGCGGTGGCGTTCATCGCTGTCCGGCCGCTGGTTCCGCCGGGAACATTGACCGCCCGCCGCGGCCTGCCCAGTGTCATCCTCACCCGTGGCCTGGCCGCGGCGGCGTTCTTCGGCGCAGAGGTTTACCTGCCGTATCTGCTGGTGGAGCGCTACGAATTCTCCCCGACGTTCGCCGGGCTGACGCTCACGGGCGGCGCTGTGGCATGGGCCGCCGGCTCAGCCATCCAGGGCCGTCTCGGGGCCCGCCTGGATAACCGCCGCGCGGTCCGGATCGGCGCGGCCCTGGTGCTCTTCGGCGTCATCCTGGTTCTGGCAACCACTGTCCTTGGCTGGCCCGCCGCCGTCGCCATCGCCGCCTGGGTGTTCGCCGGCGGCGGCATGGGAGTGATGTACGCGCGGTTGAGCGTGATGACGCTGGCGCTGTCCAGCAAGCACAACGAGGGCTTCAACAGTTCAGCGATGTCCATTTCCGATTCCCTGGGCGGGGCGCTCTCCCTCGCCACCACGGGCCTGATCTTCGCCGCGTTTTCGACGGCGGCGGGATCCTTCGGCGGCGTGTTTGCCCTGACTGCGGTGATCGGCGTGGCCACAGTGGTGGTCGCCCCGCGGGTGATGGACCGCCGTTAACGAACAGCACCCGGGACGATACGGTCCACGTGCCCGCGAGGACCCTGCTGCGACTCGCGTGGACGAAGGAAGTGATCGGGGAGCGGCGCACAAAGGCGCCGGAGGACTCCGGCGCCTTTGTGCAGCGACTGGCCCGCACTGGTGGTTTTTAGCGTGCTGCCGGTACTTTTTCGGAGCTGCGGAGGGCCTGCCATTCCGCGATCCGGGCCTGCTGGAGCGGGGTCCGGCGGTTGAAGTACCAGGCGCCGCCCAGGAGCAGGAACCAGACCGGGGTGATCAGCAGGGCCAGACGGGTGTCGTCGGCCTGGCCGAGTGCCACCAGCATGAAGCCGAAGAAGGCGAGCACGACGTAGGGCATGAACCCTGAGCCCGGCATCTTGAACGTCGATGCTGCGTGCAGCGCGGGCCGGCGGCGGCGGAACACGATGTAGCTGATCAGGATCATCGACCAGACGAACATGGTCAGCACGGAAGCCACCGACGTGACGATGGTGAAGGCGCCGATCACGGAGTCGCCGGCATAAAGCAGGATCAGGCCGGCCAGCAGGAAGATGCAGGAGAACAGCAGGGCGTTCTGCGGGACCTTGCGCGGGCTCAGCTTGCCAAAGGCATTGGGGGCGTTGCCGTCCTGGGCGAGGCCGTAGACCATGCGGGAGGTGGAGTAGATGCCGGAGTTGGCACTCGACGCGGCGGAGGTCAGCACCACCAGGTTGATGACCACCGCGGCAATGCCCAGCCCGGCGAGCGTGAACATGCCAATAAACGGGCTGCTGGCGGGGTCGATGCTGCGCCAGGGGTTGACTGCCATGATGACCACCAGGGCGCCGACGTAGAACAAGAGGACCCGGATGGGGATGGAGTTGATGGCGCGCGGCAGGTTCTTCTCGGGATCCTTCGTTTCCGCTGCTGCCGTGCCCACGAGCTCGATGCCGGCGAAGGCGAAGATGGCGATCTGGAAGCCCAGGACAAAACCGAACACCCCGTGCGGGAACATGCCGCCGTCGTTCCACAGGTTGGACAGGCTGGCGACGGCGCCGTTGGGGGAGGTGAAGTGGCTGGCGATCATGACGATGCCGGTGGCGATGAGGGCGAGGATGGCCACCACCTTGATAATGGCGAACCAGAACTCCGCTTCACCGAACGCCTTGACACTGGGCAGATTCAGCAGGATCAGTACGACCGGTGTGATGAGGGCGGGGATCCACAGCGGCGTACCCGGTGCGAGCTTGTCGACGTATCCGGCGATCGCCACGATGTCGGCCACGCCGGTCACCACCCAGAAGAACCAGTAGGACCAGCCGGTGACGAAGCCGGCCCAAGGGCCCAGGAGGTCGCCCGCGAAGTCGCTGAAGGACTTGTACTCCAGGTTGGAGAGCAGAATCTCGCCCATCGCGCGCATGACGAAAAACAGCATGAAGCCGATGATCATGTAGACGAAGATGACGGACGGCCCGGCCAGCGAGATGGTCTTGCCGGAGCCCATGAACAGCCCGGTGCCAATCGCGCCGCCGATGGCGAGCAATTGGATATGGCGGTTGCCCAGGGCGCGGGCGAGGTGCGGTTCCTGGCCGTGGCTGCTGGGGGACTGCGGCGCGACGGCCGGTGCAGCTGTGAAGGTGCGTTCAGACATGGAGCTTCTTCCTCGTTACGGGCGGGCCGGGGCGGAGGACGTCCCGCCGGGCCGCGCGGATCCATCAGCTGTGTGATGGGGGTAACACGGTGGTGTGTGCATTAAGCGTAGAGGGCCGGGCCCGGGGTCGACGGCGGCATCTGGGTTCTGCCCGACGGTGGCCGGACGGGCAGGCCGCGGGCCGGGCCGGGGTGCAGGAGGGGTCCCCGGCTGGGCGGGAAGTGGTCTTCTTCGGTGTGACGGCCGGTTTTTCCGACGCCGGCCCCGCCTGCTGATCCCGGTTTCCGGCGGCGTCGCCGCGGTTGGCGGCGCTTGGCGCGGCTCGACATTTGTCGAGAAACCCGCACTCAGCTGTCGCCCCATGTCCGGCGTCATGTCGGGCCGCTGCTCCCATGGTTCAGCAGCCGTCGCCCGCCGGGGACGCTCTGCTCAGTGCGCGGCGAGGCGGGTGGCGCGCAGCACGGCGTCTGTCAGGTCAGCGGCCTCGCCGTCGGGCCCGGTGACGCTGCGGTGCCTGGTGTCGACGACGTCGAGCCGCCATTCGGGCGCCTCAATTCCCAGCTCACGGGCAAGGGTTTCGGCTGTGTAGAACCGGTCCGGGGCGTGGTCGTGATGCTCGGTCCACGGCGGGAGCCCGTCCGGGTGGTGGCCCACAATCAACAATGCTCCCCCGGTCCGCACGGCGGCGGCAGCCAGCTGCAGGGCCTGCTGCCAGGGCATCACGGTGGAATGCAGGAACTGTGCCGTCACCAGGTCGAAGAGCTCATCCGGTACCCAGGTGGCGAGATCCTGCAGGACCCAGGTGATGTTCCCGCTCTGGCCGCGGTCGCGCGCGTGGGCTTCGGCGCGTTCCAGGGCGACGGCGGAGACGTCGACGGCGGTGACTGTCCATCCGCGGCTCGCGAGCCAGATGGCGTCGGCGCCTTCGCCGCATCCCAGATCCAGGGCTGCGCCAGCGGGAAGGGCCGCGGCCTCCGCTATGAGTTGCGCGTTCGGCTCACCGCTCCAAATTCGGGCCCGGCTGCGGTATTTCTCGTCCCACACCTGGGCGGCGCTGGCGTTGCTGTCCTGTTCGGAGTGTTCGTGCTCGGTCATCGTTGTCCTCACCAGTTGGGCGGTCCCCTTCCACATCATGGCAGGGGAATGCCGCCGGCGACACCGCCACGTAGGAGGTGCCGCAAAATCGACACGCGAACATCACCGCCCGGAAATGCGGTCGAAACTTCGACGGTGGAGTCTGGAGCTGGAGAGCGGAATGACATCGAGGTGGATCCGGATCGGGGAAGGAGCAGCCCATGCCTGGGGAGGACGCACGGCAGGTTTACTCGAGCGGGGAGTTGTCGGCGGGGGATGAGATCGAAGCCTGGCACAACGGCAAATTGTTCCACCGGGGAAAAGTCATCCGGACGGTGAGGGCCACGGACCTGTTTTGGATTGTGGATGCACGGACCGGCATGCGGCGTCTGATCGACGCGGAGGCGCTGGTCATCCTGCGGGCCGAGGGTCCCGGCGATCGGGCGGCCACGCAACTGGCCGGTGCGCCGTCGCCCACCGCACCTTCAACCACCGCCTATTCTGCTACCGGGACTTCGGGATCGAACGTCCCGCTGTTCCAGGAGCCCGGCTTCGCGTCCTGACCCGAAAGTGCCCCCGGCCCGGCTAGATGATAGACTGGTCTAACTTGATGTGCAGTGATGCCCACTTTTGGTCTTCAATGACCAGTCCGGTTCATCAACCGGTTCCCCTGCTGGATTCCTATCGGAGTCCGTTCAGGAGTGGGACTTTTTCATGTGAGAGGCACATCCTGCGTCGATGAACGCGTTCTATTTGGTCCTGGCCGCCGGCTTTTTCAGCAGCTGGCCGGTTGATCACCTGACTTTTCTTCGGCGAACCCCTGACCCAACCGGCGCCGGGGGCCGATATCCGTATGGATACCGCCTGAAAGACCTTGAAACTTATGACTACTTTTGCTGCCCTCGGCACGCCTAAGGCTCTCGCCGACACCCTCACCGCCCAGGGAATCGTTGAACCGTTCCCCATTCAGGTCAAGACCCTTCCGGACACCCTGGCCGGACGCGACGTCCTGGGCCGCGGCCGCACCGGCTCCGGCAAGACCATTGCTTTCGCCATCCCGCTTGTAGCACGACTCGCTGAGCGGGAAGCGAAGCATTTCCGGAAGCCGGGCCGCCCGATGGGTCTGGTCCTTGCGCCGACCCGTGAACTGGCCACCCAGCTGAACGCCACGATCGAGCCGATGGCCAAAGCCATGGGCCTGAACACCACCGTGATTTACGGCGGCATCTCCCAGGCCCGCCAGGAAAAGGCACTGCGCGCCGGCGTCGACATCGTCATCGCCTGCCCGGGCCGCCTGGAGGACCTGATCCGCCAGCGCATCCTGACCCTCGAGGGCGTCGAGATCACTGTTCTTGACGAGGCCGACCACATGGCCGACCTCGGCTTCCTCCCGGTGGTGAAGAAGCTCATGGACATGACTCCCAGCCAGGGCCAGCGCATGCTGTTCTCCGCCACCCTGGATAACGGCGTGGACAAGATCGTCCAGCGTTACCTGTCCAACCCGCTGACCCACGCCGTGGATGAATCACAGGCCGCGGTCACCACCATGGAGCACCACGTGCTCGTGGTTAACGACCAGACCGTCAAGAAGCAGCTGATCGTTGAGCTCGCCTCGGGCTCCGGCCGCCGGGTGCTCTTCCTGCGCACCAAGCACCACGCCCGCAAGCTTGCCAAGACCCTGACCGACGCCGGGATCCCCGCCGTCGATCTGCACGGCAACCTCTCGCAGAACGCCCGTGACCGTAACCTGGCCGAGTTCTCCTCCGGCGAGGTCCGCGTCCTGGTCGCCACCGACGTCGCAGCCCGCGGCGTCCACGTCGACGACGTCGAGCTGGTCATCCACGTGGATCCGCCCACAGAGCACAAGGCTTACCTGCACCGCTCGGGCCGTACCGCCCGCGCCGGTTCCGACGGCACCGTGGTCACGCTGACCCTGCCGGAGCAGCAGTCGGACGTCAAAAAGCTCATGAAAGCTGCCGGCGTCGACGTCAACTTCGAGCGTGTCACCGCCAACTCGCCGCTGGTCGCCGAGCTGGTGGGCGAAATGGCCGACAAGATCGATCCCCGCACCCGCGCAGCATTGCTGGCCGCCAAGTCCAACCAGGGCGGCGGCAACTCCACCGGCGCCAACGCCGAGCGCAAGCGCGCCCGCCGCACCACCCAGGCGGCACCCACTGCGGGTGGCCGGGGTGGCCGTGGTGGACGCGGACGCGTCGGAGCCGAGGCTCCCCGCACCGATCTTCCGCGTGCCGAGCGCCGTGCCGTGGCCTACGAAGGCCAGGCCGCCGCGCGCAACGCCGCGGACCGCGTCATTGAGCGCAACGAGGACCGGATGGATGCCGAGCGTGCCGAGCGCCGCAGCACCCGGGCCCGCTCGACCTCTTACGGCGCCCACCGCAACGATGTTCCGGCTGCGGGTGGCCGTGCGGCGGCCGGCCGCGGCTCTGACGGACGCGCTGCCGAAGGGCGCAGTGACGCCCGGGGCGCCTCGGCTCCCCGCAGCGGCGCACCCCGCAGCGGCGCACCGCGCACAGGCGGTGCTCCCCGTACGGGCGGCGCCACCGGGGGCGCCCGCGGCGGTCGTCCGGCAACAGGCCAGCGTGCAGCAGCCGGCGCCAAGACCGGCGGCAGCAAGACCGGCACCAACGCCGCGGTTTGGTCCTCCAACACCGGCGGCACTTCGGGCGGATCCTACGCAGGCGGCGGCAACGGCCGCTCCAGCGAAGGCCGTCCGGCACGCAGCGGCGGCCCCCGCCGCGCGTCCGCACCGGCTTCGAACGAACGCCGCAGCCGCTAAGGTTTCGGTTTCCCGCTACGCAAAGTAGCTCGCGCTACGCAAACGGACGGCCGCTACGGGGATCCCCGCAGCGGCCGTCCGAAAGCGTAGCGGCTGTCCGAAAGCGCGGCGGCTGTCCGAAAGCGCGGCGGCTGTCCGGACCTGCCGCGAAAAACCGCCGGTCACCAGCCGCGGGCGCGCCACTCTTCCAGGTGCGGGCGTTCCGCACCGAGGGTGGTCGGCTTGCCATGGCCGGGGTGCACCACGGTGTCATCCGGGTACACCTCGAAGAGCCGCTCACTGACATCGCTGATCAGCTGGGCGAACCGCTGAGGATCCTGTTGAGTGTTGCCCACTCCGCCGGGGAACAGCGAATCTCCGGAGAAGACGTGCGCCGGGCCCGCCGGGTCCTGGTACACCAGTGCGATCGACCCCGGGGTATGGCCGCGCAGGTGCACTGCTGTCACGTCGAAGCCGTCGAAGTTGCCGACGTCCCCGTGACCCAGCAGCACATCTACCGGCACCGGCAGCTCGGGGGCGTCATCCGCCCCGGCCGCCGTTTTGACGCCGGTTGCCTCCACCAGGCCCGGCAGCGCGCGGACGTGGTCCCAGTGTTGGTGGGTGGTGGCAATCAGCGCCAGCTTCGGTGCCGCGGAGGTATCTGCGGCCGCGTCGGCCAGCAGCCCCTGGATGGCGGTCAAATCATCGGCCGCGTCGATCAGGAGCTGCGCACCGGATTCCTTGCCGGTGAGCAGATACACGTTGTTATCCATCTCGCTGACCGAAATCCGGCGGATGGTGATGTCCCTTAACGAATGAATTAGCGAGTCCATGGGCTTCAGTCTACGAAAGAGGCTATTCGCGGCCCTGTGACACCCAGCTGGGGTTCGCGGAGCGGGAGCCGACGACGGCGTCCGCGGCGGCGTCGAGCGTCGCCAGTTGCGCCGGGGTGATGTCCAGCGTCAGGGCTCCCAGGTTCTCGTCGATCCGGTTTGCTCTGCGGGTGCCGGGGATTGGAACCACGGGCAGCCCCAGCTTTCGGCCCTGCGCCAGGAGCCACGCCAAGGCCACCTGGGCCGGTGTGGCAGTTTGCCCGGCGTCGGTCAGTTCAGCAGCGACGCCCCGGACTGCGGCCACTACGGCCTGGTTGGCGTCCACTGCGTCGTCGGCGAAGCGGGGGATGTTGCGGCGGAAATCGTTGCTGCCAAGCTTTGCAACGTCCACGGTACCGGTGAGGAATCCCCGGCCCAGCGGCGAGTAGGGCACAAACCCCACCCCCAGTTCAGCCGCGGCAGGAACCACGTTGCGTTCCACATCGCGGCTCCAGATGGACCACTCGCTCTGGACAGCGGCGATTGGGTGGACGCTGTTGGCTTCCCGGAGCTCCTCGGCCGTCACCTCGGACAAGCCGAGGTGCCGCACCTTGCCGGCCCGCACCAGCCCCGCCATGGCCTCCACGGTTTCCACAATCGGAACGCGGAGGTCGCGGCGGTGCATGTAATACAGGTCGAGGGTGTCGGTCCCCAGGCGCGTCAGGCTGCGGTCCACGGCCTCCCGGACATAGGCCGCGTCACCGCGGATATCGGAGTAGCCGGCGGCAGGGTTGCCCACCAGGCCAAACTTGCTGGCGAGCTGTACCTCGCCGCGGCGTTCCTTCAGCAGCTTGGCGATCAGCTCCTCGTTGCTGCCGCCGCCGTAAATGTCCGCCGTGTCGATGAAGCTGACCCCGGCATCCACCGCGTGGTGCAGGGTGGCCAGGGCTTCCACCGGATCCACGTCGCCGTATACCGGGGTCAGGGCCATGCCGCCGAACCCCAGGGGGCTGACGCTGAGGCCGTCGCCGAGCTGGACTGATGCTGCCGTCATCCTGGGTCTCCTAGTTGCTGCCGGAAGTGCCGTCCTAGCCAAGAACCCCGGCGGGCCGGCGGCTATTCCGGCATCGGCGCCGGCTTTTCCTCAACTTTGGATGGTTGCGCAGCCGGTCCCACGGTGCGCCGCCGTCACACGCCGTCGTACGGGCTCAAACGTGGGGAGATCCCCCCGGGAAGGGCGCCTCCGGCGCCTTCGGCGTCGCCGGCAGCAGCTTCAGTCCGGCCGCGCAGCCCACAACTCCGGCGATAAACAACAATTTCAGCGGGCTAGCAGGCTCGACGCCGGTCGCCATCGCCCAGCCGACAGTCAATGCCGCACCGATTCCCACCCAGACGGCGTAGGCGGTGCCGAGGGGAATGCTCTTCACGGCCAGGCCCAGACCCGCCATGCTCAGCGACGCGGTCACCGCGAACACGAGCGTGGGCACGGGTTGAGTGAAGCCGTCGGAGAGGCCCAGCGCCGTGGCCCAGACTGCTTCCAAGACGGCGGAGGCGAGCAGAATAAGCCAGGCCAGAGTGTTCGCGGGGGCACCTCGGGCAGCCATCATGCCACCAGCTTCAGGCCGGCCACGCAGGCCACGATTCCGCCGAGCAGCAGGATCCGGCCGGCGGTCGCGGGCTCAACTTTGGTGGCCATCGCGTACGCGGAGGTGAGCACCACGCCGACGCCCACCCAGACGGCATAGGCGGTGCCGGTGGGGATGGACTGCATGGCAATGGCGAGGCCGCCGGTACTCGCCAGAACGGACACGAGGAAAATAGCGGCCGGTTTGATCCGGCGTCGGCCGCTGACCTGGGAAGTCCGGTGCAGGGCTGCGGCCCACACGGCTTCGAGTGAGCCGGACAAGATGAGAATCAACCACGACATGAATGCTCCTGTGGCCAGTCTTGTCGCGTGCCGGGTACTGATCCGTCGTCCGGAGGCCGCGGAGAAGGCGGCCTTCATTCTAGCCTAGCAACGCCACTGCGGACAGGTGAACTTCGGGGACCTTAGTTCGCGACGGCGTCGATCGATACGACTGCCAGGAAGCCGCGGCCCAGGATTTCGGGGGAGGCCGTGTCCGAACCGATGACGGCGTCGTAGCGTTCCAGGGTCGTTGGTGCGGCACCGGCCGTTCGCCCGGGCGCCACCGCGGCCTGGCCCTGCAGCAGGATGCCGAGCTGGCCCGCGAACACCGGATGCGCCCGCTTTTTCGAGAGCTCGATGATGGAGGTGTAGCCCTTGAAGGTGCCGCGGCGGGTGATGACGTTCAGGTCGCGGATGTCGCCCGTGGGCAGCGCCCCGGCCGCGGCGGCATCGCCGGAGAACCGGAACGGCCGGTACTTCTCGAGTGGGTGCTCGGCGCCGTCAACGCTCAACAGCAGCAGCTCGCCCTCCACCACAGTGAGGACGCGGTCCATGCCGGGGAATGCCGAGAATTCACCGGCCTTGGACACGTCGGCGATGCTCACCCGCCAGTCCCAGCCGTCCGATGATCCGGCGCCGTCCTGGCTGTCCCCGCGGTCCTGGGTGGCCGAGGAATGGCGGGCCACTTCTCGGGTCACCCCGCCGCCTTTGCGCCAGGGGTGGGCTTTCAGCTCGGCATAGCGGATGATGTCCATGGCTCAACCCTATCGGCCAGGCCGCCGGCAGATTCCGGGCGGTCTCATCTGCCGGAAACGTCATACCGGAGCCGGGTGCGCCAGGAGGTCACGGGCTTGCTAACGTCGGAGTCAGGCATCACAGCAGAAGGAGCCGAATGTTCGTCAAAGTATGCGGGCTCAGCACCCCCGAGTCGGTCCTGGCCGCCGCGGAGGCGGGGGCGGACGCCGTCGGCTTCGTCCTGACCGGCAGCGCCCGCGAGGTGACCCCAGCGCGGGCCCGGGCATTGCGGGCGCACGTCCCGGCCGGACTCCTGGCGGTCGGCGTCTTCCGGCACGAAGCCGCGGCCGACGCCGTCGCGCTGGCCCGCGACGCCGGGCTGGACTGGGTCCAGCTCCACGGCGTCCGCACCCCGGAGGACGTGCGGGCCGTGCACGACGCCGGGCTCAAGCTGATCCGCGCCGTCACCATGTCCGCCGCCCCCGCGGCGTTCACCGACTGGGGCGAGGACCTGCTCCTGATCGATGCCGCCGTCCCCGGCTCCGGCGAGGCCTGGGACTACGCCTCGGTCCGCGCAAAGGGACTCACCGGACGCAAGTGGCTGCTGGCCGGCGGCCTGGATCCCGCCAACGTTTCCGGCGCCGCCGCGCAGGCCGGCGCGTGGGGTGTGGATGTCTCCTCCGGTGTCGAGTCCTCCCGGGGCGTGAAGGACCTGGCCAGGGTTCGGGACTTTGTACACGCAGCAAAATCCACCGCTCCCCGGCCCTGACCCGGCCGCGGGAATGGGTCGCACCGTCCGGTGCCGGCCCTTACATGGTGCGCCTTGGTTTTTGCGCCGCGCCGCGCAGTTGCAGGGGCCCCTGCCCCGTCAAGTATCAGTGCCGCCACCGGCGGAATGGTTCATTTTTCACGTGCGTCACCCTTTGCAGGTGAGTGCGGGTCCGCACCGGATTTCCCGGCGTCGCCCGGTTCGCGTGTTGACGAGGCTTTCGTGCCGCGGGGTTGGCCCCATAGTGGTTCCAGGGCCGCGATTTCCGCGGGTGTTGCGGTTCCGAACGGAGGGCTGACCGGCGCCCCGGGCGCCCTGCGTTCCTGGCCGCGGGTGGCCCAAAGACTTACGCCGATTGACACACCGAGTATGGCGGCGATGACTCCCAGGGAGATCGGTGTGGGGATGTAGTAGATGTCGATTTTGAGGAGCATTTTGATGCCGACCCAGATCAGGACGAGCGCGAGTCCGATCTTGAGGTAGATGAAGCGGTGGATCATGTCAGCGAGCAGGAAGTACATGGCACGGAGGCCCAGGATGGCGAAGGCGTTGGCGGTGAAGACCAGGAACACTTCGTCGGTGACGGCGAAGATCGCGGGGATGGAGTCCACGGCGAAGATGATGTCGGTGACCTCGATGAGGACCAGCACCGCAAGCAGCGGGGTGGCCAGCAGGACGCCGTTCCTGCGGATCAGGAAACGCTGGCCGTGGAAGTCATCCGTCATGGGCACGTGCCGGCGGAAGAGTTTCAGGGCCCGGGACTTTTCCGGGTCAAGCATGTCGTTGCGGTGGCGGATCATCCGGTAGCCGGTGAGAAGCAGGAACGCCGCGAAGATGTACAGCACCCACTCGGCGCTGGCGATGATGACGGCGCCCGCCGCGATGAAGACGCCACGGAAGACCAGGGCGCCCAGGACGCCGAAGAACAACACCCGGTGCTGGTATTCGCGGGGCACTGCGAAGTACGTGAAGATGATCGCCCAGATGAACACGTTGTCCACGGCCAGGGATTTCTCGATCAGGTATCCGGCGAAGTATTGCTGGCCAAACTCCGCGCCGTAGATCTGCCAGATCAGGGCCCCGAAACCTACTCCGAAGGCAACCCAGACAGCTGACCATAAGGCCGCCTCACGGACACGGATCACGTGCGCCCTACGGTGCGCGAACAGGTCCACGGCCAGCATCAAAACAATAAAAGCAACAACGGCCAACCAGGCCCAAAAAGGAACATTCATCAGGAATCCGCTTCCAGTCAGTTCAACCCAACTGGAGGTCTTTCCCGGTCCCGGGGGACCTGTCCCGCCGGGCCGCTCAGGGTCGGCCGTACTGACGACGGAACATTTAGGGGATACTCCCCTCCAGTACAAGTGCAACACATTTCACCCGTTCCGACAATGGCCGCTGGTCACCCCAGCGACCGGACTCGCCCGGCGTCGGGACTGTTAGGGAAATACCGCGGATGCATTTGGCCCATGAAGCGGTGGAGGCTGTGAGTAGGACTTTTTAGCGTGGCGTTGAAGTCCGCCGGCTCCGCCACGCCAGTCTGGCTGCCAGCTAAACGTGGTGTCGGTATGGTCAGTTCATGGACAGCGGCACCTTGGTCAATTTTTTGTTGGTTCTCTTTTTTGTGTTGTTGGGCGGGGTATTCGCTGGCACGGAGATGGCGTTGGTGTCCCTTCGCGAGAGCCAGGTGCGTCAGATAGAGAAGGGTGGGAAGGGCGGTGCAAGGACTGCCGCTTTGGCCCGGAGCCCCAATCGATTCCTCTCGGCTGTCCAGATTGGGGTGACGCTTTCTGGCTTTTTCTCGGCCGCCTACGGTGCTTCCACGATTGCACCCGATATAGAACCGCTCCTGGAAAGGTTGGGGTTGGGCGTCGCGGCAGAGCCGGTGTCCTTTATAGGGATGACGTTGCTGGTGGCATACCTGTCCCTGGTGCTGGGTGAGCTGGTCCCGAAAAGGTTGGCGATGCAGAGTGCGGTTGGCTTCACAAAGGTTCTGGCCCCTCCGCTGATCATCTTTTCGCAAGTTATGCGGCCGGTCATCTGGATGTTGTCTGCTTCAACCGATGCGTTGGTGAAGCTCTTGGGCGGGGATCCCCACGCCAGCCAGGACAGTGTCAGCTCTGAGGAACTTTGGGACATGATAGCGGAGAGCGACATGCTGGAAGAAGATAGTCGAAGCATCCTGACTGATGTGTTCGGGGCCGCGGACCGTTCCCTGCAGGAAGTCATGCGTCCTCGCCCGGAGGTTATTTTCATCAGTGGCGACGTGAGTATTGCGACTGCACGCAGCATGGTCAGGGACGGTCCGTTCTCGCGCTATCCCGTGATTGGCCGGACCGCGGATGACGTCCTCGGTTATATCCACATTCGTGATCTGATGCCCCAGGGCGAGGAGCATCACGAAGGAACGGTGAAGGAAATTGTTCGTGAGATTCTCCCGCTGCCGGGAACGAACAGGGTGCTGCCTTCGCTGGCGAGAATGCGCCGAGAGGGTCATCACATAGCGCTGGTGGTTGATGAATATGGGGGCACGGATGGCATCGTCACCTTGGAAGATCTGGTCGAGGAACTGGTGGGCGAAATCTACGATGAGTACGACACCGGGGCCGACCACGAGGATCGCGTCAGCGTGGTCAATGGATCTACCGACGTCGACGGCGGCCTGATTCTGCAGGAGTTTGAGTCAGCGACCGGAATCGTGCTGCCGGAGGGACATTATGAGACAGTCGCCGGATTTGTCATGGACCGCCTCGGCCGCCTGCCCCATACGGGGGACCGGGTGGAGGTGCCGGGGCACCTGTTGACTGTGGTCGCGATGGACGGTCTGCGCACTACACGGGTTCGGGTGACGCCCGTGAATGCTCAGCCACCGGAACTTTGAGCAACTCCGGGCGGCGTGGAGGCACTCGGCCGCAGCCTCAGCAGAAGTAGCCATGACGACGCCGATGATGGCATTGAGACAGGACCGACGCCTTGGGACGGACGCCGGGCATCAGCACCAGCCGCGCGTTTCTGTCGGCCGCAGCGTCCTGCCAACGGTCGACGACGGGGACCGGCGGTATTTCGGCCTCAGCGCCCTGCGCGAGAAACGCGACCAGGTCTGCGTGATCGACGGGATGGTGGCCCGGTTTGGCTGGAGCCATGTTGGCGAAGCTGATGCCATAGCCGGGAACTGGCTGCCGACGCCGCCGTCCGGTCCGCCGACACTTTTGCTGCTCACCGTCCCCAACCAACTCGGTGTGGACTTCAACGACAAGCTGATGGGCACGGTCGTCCGGGACATCGCTCCCGCGGTCGGCTGGGCGCCGGCTTCAGCGCGGGCCTGACGCCGCAGGCCCGGGCGATCCTAGAAAAGCAGCAGCACGAACCCGCCTACCGTGGACAGGATGCCCACACCGGCGAGGACCCACCCCAGGGTCCAGGCGGCGTTGTCGTGCTTGGGCCGGGTCCGCCCCCAGCGGGACGGATGGCATACGTCGTAGAAGAGGTCGACGTCGGTCCCTACCACCAGCCCGCCCGACTCGGCGGCCGGCAGCAGCGACCGGTGGTCGGCGTCGTGGTGGTCAGTCCAGCTGTAACCGGTGAACCCGCCGGCGCTGATCACTGTGCCGGTGGTCCGGGTCCACTCGCACCGGCGCCGCCGGGCGATCCAGCCCCACGCCAGCAGCGGCAGGCCGAGGACGAAACCCACCCACGTCATGACTTCGAGAATGGGGCCGAGCAGGTCCCCGACGGATGCCATCTGCGTGTGCGGGCCGCGGCGTCAGTGGCTGACGCGCGGGCGGCGCAGGGGGAACGCGGTGACGGCGCCCACGGGGACGCGGACGATCATCAGGGCGAGCTTCGGGAGAGCGGGCATGGTCCAAGTATCATGCCCGCGCCCGTGTTCGCAAAGCTCTCCGCCGCCGGTCCGCGTCACAGGACATTTTTCAGGAATTCTTCAGGGTGAACCCCTAGGCCGGATCGGTCTCCGGCGGGGGACAATGGAGCCATGAAGACACTGCTTAACCTCATCTGGCTGCTCTTTGGCGGCCTTTGGTTGGCGATCGGGTATTTCGCAGCTGGCATCATCTGCTGCTTGCTCATCGTCACCATCCCGTGGGGACTGGCATCGTTCCGGATTGCCAACTACGCCCTGTGGCCCTTCGGCCGCACCGTGGTGGACCGTCCGGGCAGCACGGGGGTGTTCTCCCTGCTGGGGAACGTCATCTGGCTGCTTGTGGCCGGCATCTGGATCGCGATCGGCCACGTGGTCACCGCCTTCGCGATGGCAATCACCATTGTGGGTATCCCGTTGGCCATCGCCAACCTCAAGCTCATTCCGGTCTCGCTCATGCCGCTCGGCAAACAGATCGTCCCGAGCGACAGGCCGTTTATCACTACCTACAGCAAGGCCTACCGCTAACCCTTCTTAGAGGAGGAATCCAGCCATGTCTGAGCCCGTCACGGAAAATCCAGCCCAGGCCGGACCGGGGAAATTGCCCGCTCCGCCGGAGGACCTCATACTGGTGGTCACGCGTGAATTCCAGGCCCCCATCGCCCGGGTGTGGTCCGCCCTCACGGACCCGGACCAGGCCCCGGCCTGGTGGGGGCCGCGCGGATTCCACACTCCCCGCGGAAGCATCGATGCGGATCCGGAGATCGGCGGCCTCTACCGCGCCTGCATGGTCCAGGACCGCACCGGCGAGGAGCTGTGGTGGGGCGGAGTCCACACGGACATCGAACCGCCCCACCTCTTGGTCTTCACCCACGCCTGGGACAAACCGGACGGGACCCGCGGCTTCGAGACCGAGGTCACCTTCGAGCTGGAGGAGATCGACGACGGCACCCGGATGACTTTCTTCCAGGGTCCCTTCGACACGATCGATAGCCGCGACAGTCACGGCGTCGGCTGGCGTGAGTCCTTCGACCGGCTTGCCGAACACCTGCGCCGGAGCGACTGAGCACTTAGGCGGAGCACTCCGCTCATCCGAGCTCGGACTGCAGGTTCCGCCGCGCCGCCTCCAGCCACAGTTCCCGGCCCCGCTGGGTGTGGAACAGCGGGTCCAGTTCCAGGAGCTGGCGGACGACGGCGGCGCGTCCGGCGGCGAAGTCGCCATCGCCGATATGCCAGAAATCCTGCCGGACGGCGGCCAGATACCTTGCGTAGGCCGCCGGTTCCCCGCCCAGCACGGACAGGTCGGCGTCGCTGAGCAGGGCAGCGTCGCGGTCCCCGGATTCCGGCTGGTGGTCCGCCGTCATCCGCACGAGGCGGGCCACGTCGTCGACGTCGGCCGGGGGAAGGCCGGCCCGGGACAGCCCCTCCTCGGCGAGCCGGGCAGATTCTTCCTCGTCCTGGCCCGCGATGCCGCGGTACACGGCGTCGTGGAACCACGCGGCCAGCAGCACCGTCCGCGGCGGTCCGGCCGGACCGGCGAGAAGATCAAGGGCCTCAAGGACCGCCAGAAGGTGGGTGCGGCCGTGGTACTTCCGGTGCTCCTCGCCCCAGCGGTCCAGCAGGTCCAGGAAGAGGGAGTCGTGGCCCGGCAGAACGTTGTTCCAGCGGGTCAGCAGCGGGAGCTTGAGGGAGCTGCTGCGCCGTCGGGCCGGGATCCGCAGCCCGCTGGCAATGAGCTTCCGGACCAGAATCCGGCCCTCCACGGGGACAGCGCCGGCCGCAATCAAGGCGTGGTACCTGGCCTCAGCGACGTCGTAGTGGTCGCCGTCGAAGGCCCGTTCCGGAATGCCGGAGGCCGCCGCGAAAGCGTGCAGTTCTTCCAGCGAGGTGTCCGAGACGAGGTGCGAGAAGTGCGTTCCGTGCGCCGGCCACAGCGGCGGGTCAACATAAATCGCCATGCAGGAAGTCTATTCCGGCCGCTGATCAGCCCTGGTGGGCGTCCACATCCGCGGTGCCGGACTGCTCTTCCTGCCGGGCCCGGGCCGGGTGCGGCGTGGACCGTACACCTTCGCCCTTTTCATTCAATTGGGTTTCATGCTCGGCCGCCGCGATGACGCCGGGAGTAATAGCGTTGTCTGAGTTCCAGGCCTTGATGGCGGCCCAGGCCACTGCCACGAGGGGAACGGCGAGGATCGCGCCAACAATGCCGGCGAGGATGGTGCCGGCCGTGAGCGCCAGCAGGATGACGAGGGCGTGGACGTTGAGCGCCTGGCCCATGACCACGGGCTGCAGGAAGTTGCCTTCCAGCTGGTTGACGACGATGACGACAAGGATGACGATCAGGGCCGCGAGCGGACCGTTGGCCACCAACGCCACGAGCGCCGCGAGGATGCCGGCCAGGGTCGCGCCGATCAGCGGGATGAAGGCGCCGATGAACGTCAGCGCGGCGAGCGGCAGGGCGAGCGGGACGCCCATAATCACCAGGGCCAGGCCGATGAAGAACGAGTCCACCAGCGCCACGATCGAGGTTCCGCGCACGTAACCGCCGAGCACATTCAGGCTCCGTTCCCCGGCCCGGCGTGCTTTGACCAGCTTCTCGCCCTTGAACGCCCGCAGGGCGAAGGCCCAGATCCGTTCGCCGTCCTTGAGGAAGAAGAACAGAATCACTGCCATGAGCAGGGCGCCGGTGACGAAGTTTCCGGCGGCGCTGAGGCCGGAGATGGCGCCCGCGCCGACGGTGCTGCTGGTGGCGAAGTCAATGGCCGCGGTGCGCGCCTGCTGGATCTGCTGGTCATCGATGGGGATCGGGCCGGTGCGGATGAAGTCATACACACGGTCAAAGCCCTGGGTGGCCTTGCTGGCCAGCTCGTCCGCCTGGTTCAGGATGGCGAAGACGATGCCGGTGATGACGGCGCCGAACGCGAGCAGAAGTGCCACAAACGACACGGAGGTGGCGGCGGTGCTGTGCCAGCCCCGGCGGCGAAGCCATTGGACCAAAGGCGCGATCGCTGCGGCCAGGATCAGAGCCAGCAGCGCGGGAATCACCACGAGCCGGACCTGGATCAGGGCATAGACCACCACCACGGTCAGGACCAGCAGCAGGAGGACCTGCGCGGTCCGGATGCTGGCGCGGCCCAGGCTGTCGCTCCAGGGTGTTGTCTGTTCCGGACTGCCCATGCTGTTGTGTCTCCCACGCTCGATTGGTCATGCTGCTTACTAACGTTCTCACAGCCGGAGGGTTCCGCGCCCGGGGTGTGGCCCGGTTGCCTCTTGCGGGGCCGGTCCGTCGCCGGGAGCACCGCTCTGGACGCCACCGGGAGAAAGGGCCAAAATGCCAGCAGGATGTCGTCCGGACTCGGCCGGCCCAGCAGACCGATCGTAGGAGGCGCGATGAAGGCGGTGGTTGTCGGAGCAGGCATTGCGGGCCTTGTCGCGGCCCGCCAACTCGGTTTGGCCGGCTGGAACGTCGAGGTCCTTGAGAAGTCGGCCGGCCCGCGCCCCGATGGCTACATGATGGATTTTTTTGGTCCGGGGGTGGAGGCCGCGGAGCGGATCGGCCTCTACCCCCGGCTGGCAGCGGTGGCCTATCGCGTCGAGGCGGCCGAGTATGTCGACGCGGACGGGCGAACGACGTCCAGCCTCGACTACGACCGGTTCGCCCGGCTCGCCGGAGGGAAGGTCCTGAGCCTGCTGCGCCCCGACCTGGAGCGCGCCGCTCTGGCTGCGCTCGACGACGTGCCCGCCGGCCGGGTCCGGGTCCATTACGGGGCGCAGGTGTCAACAGTTCGCGGTGGGGACGACGGGGTCCGGGTCAGCTGCGACGGTTGGCCGGGCGTCGCACTGGCCGCGGACGTCCTCGTGGGTGCGGACGGTATCCATTCCGCCGTTCGGGACCAGGTCTTCGGCCCCGAAGCAGAGTATCTGCACCCCCTGGGCATGCGGGCAGCCGCCTTCATCGTCTCCGAACCGATCCTCAATGCACGCTTCCGGAACAAATTCGTCCTCACCGACAGCATCGGCCGGATGGCAGGGCTCTACAGCCTCCATTCGGACGAGGTGGCCGTCTTCATGGTCTACCGGCACGCCGAAAGGGCGCCAAGCCGTCCGCCACCTGAAAGTGCGAGGGGGCGGCTGCGGCGCGAGTTCGCCGGACTCGGCAGCGCGGTCGACCGGCTGCTGGAGCTGTGCCCCGAGCATCCGTACGACGACGTCGTCGCACAGATCCTCATGCCGGACTGGCAGAGGGGACGTACCGTCCTGGTGGGAGACGCCTGCGGGGCCGTGTCGCTCCTCGCGGGCCAGGGCGGTTCGCTCGCAATCGCCGGCGCTGCGCTGCTGGGGGACATTCTGGGACCCGTGGTCTCACCTGCGGGGATCAGCACGGCGCTCGCCGGCTTCGAGGGAAGCTGGCGCCCCGTGGTCGGGGAGGCCCAAGCGGCAGGGAGGCGCACCGCGTCATCGTTCCTCCCCGCCAACCGGACCCAGCGCCTTCTGCGGCAGTGGATCATCCAAGCCACCCATCTGCCGGGAATCGACCGGCTGGTGGCCCGCCGGATCGTGGGCAGAATCGCAAAGTGAGCTCGGGAAAAGTCCTGGCCCTTTCCGAGGGTGCGGACCAAAGGCCGGCCCGCCACCGCAAATGCGGACTAGAGTGTCCGTATGCCTAATATCCGCGTCTCCGAAGCCGCCCGGCTGCTGGGCGTCAGTGATGACACCATCCGGCGCTGGACCGAGAACGGGAGCCTGACCCCGCACAGGGACGACGCCGGGCGCCTCGCCGTGGACGGGCTGGAACTCGCGCGGCTCGCCCGGGAGCAGGCCCAACTCCCGGATGACCCGGCCAGGGCGGGCAGTTCCGCCCGCAACCGCTTCGTCGGCCTGGTCACGGCCATCACTGCCGACACCGTCATGGCCCAGGTGGAGCTGCAGTGCGGACCGTTCCGGGTGGTGTCGCTGATGAGCAGTGAGGCTGTCCGGGAATTGGGGCTGGAACTCGGCTCGGTGGCGACCGCCGTCGTCAAGGCCACCACCGTGATCATCGAGACCCCCAAAGGCAAGGGCGCCGTATGAGTGCTGTCCTGAGGGCGGGCGCGCTGCTGGCGGCGGGACTACTGGCCGCAACCCTGACCGGCTGCGGCATGCCAGCTTCCGGGGGAGCCGGCAAGAGCCTCACAGTCTTTGCCGCGGCGTCCCTCAAAGCGCCCTTCACCGCCCTCGCCGAGCAGTTCGAGGCCGGCAACCCGGGCACCAGGGTGATTCTCAGCTTCGCCGGGTCCGCCGACCTCGCTACCCAGATCAGCCAGGGCGCTCCGGCGGACGTCTTTGCCTCCGCTGACATCACAAACATGGCCAAGCTCACCGGCGCCTCGATGGTGGAAGGGTCCCCCCGGAACTTTGCCACCAACGTCCTGACCATCGCCGTGCCCCCGGCCAACCCGGCGTCGGTTGCCTCGTTCGCCGATCTCGCGAAGCCCGGGGTAAAGGTTGTCGTGTGTGCAGCCCAGGTTCCCTGCGGCGCGGCCGCAGGGAACCTGCAGAAGGAAACCGGCGTGACGTTGACGCCGGTGAGTGAGGAATCGTCCGTCACTGACGTTTTAGGCAAAGTCATCTCCGGCGAGGCCGACGCCGGACTTGTCTACGTCACGGACGTCAAGACCGCCGGGGACAAGGTGCAGGAAATCCCGTTCGCCGAGTCGGCCAAAGCCGAGAACACCTACCCCATCGCGGCCCTGCGGACCGGCAGGAACAAGGACCTGGCCGCGGCTTTCATTGCCTCGGTCACTGGCCCCGAGGGCCAGAAGCTGCTCCGTGGCGCCGGCTTCGGAACCCCTTAGGGCCGCATGAAGGGGCCAAATGACAGTGCCTACAGCGGAATTCCGCGCTGGGTCGTCGCCATGGCCGCCGTCGGGGCCCTGCTGGTGCTGCTCCCGCTCGCGGCCATGGTGGCCAGGGTCAACTGGCCGGACTTCATCCCGCTGGTCACCTCCGAGTCGTCCCTCACCGCACTGGGGCTGAGCCTGCGCACCGCGGGCACCAGCACGGTCCTGTGCGTGCTGCTCGGCGTGCCGCTGGCGCTGGTCCTGGCCCGCGGCCACTTCCCGGGCCAGCGGCTGCTGCGTTCCTTCATTCTGTTGCCGCTGGTTCTGCCCCCGGTGGTGGGCGGCATCGCGCTGCTGTACGCCTTCGGCCGCCAGGGCCTGCTGGGCCGAAGCCTGGAAATCGCCGGCATCCAGATCGCGTTTTCCACGACGGCGGTCATCCTCGCCCAAACCTTCGTGGCCCTGCCGTTCCTGGTGGTCAGCCTCGAGGGCTCGCTCCGCTCGGGCGGAAGCCGGTATGAGGCCGTGGCCGCAACCCTCGGCGCGCGCCCTACCACCGTGCTGCGCCGCGTGACTCTGCCGCTGGTCCTGCCGGGCCTCGCTTCCGGGGCCGTGCTTTCCTTCGCGAGGAGTCTGGGTGAGTTTGGCGCCACGCTGACTTTCGCGGGAAGTCTCCAGGGCACCACCCGCACGCTTCCGCTGGAAATCTACCTGCAGCGCGAGACCGACGCCGACGCCGCCGTCGCGCTGTCGCTGCTGCTGGTCGTGGTGGCGGTCGTCGTCGTCGGGCTCTCCTACCGGGGTTCCGGGCCTTCCTTGTCGGGCAGTACTGCGGGCGCGGGCGCGGGCACGCCGGGGCGGGTGCCGGCATGACGTTCACCCTGGACGCCGCCGTCGCCGCCCGCGCTTTTGACGTCTCGCTGAGCCTCGCGCCGGGTGAGACGCTGGCAGTGCTGGGCCCAAACGGGGCGGGCAAATCCACGCTCCTGGCCGTGATCGCCGGGTTGCTCCGCCCGGACGCCGGCCGGTCCGAGGTGAATGGCCGGGTGCTGTTCGACCTCGGCGGGGGCGCGCACACCTGGACTCCGCCGCACCGCCGCGGAACCGCCCTGCTGTCCCAGGATCCGCTGCTGTTTCCGCACCTGAGTGCGCTGGAGAATGTGGCGTTCGGGCCACGCAGCGCGGGGGTGCCCAAGCGGGAGGCCCGGGAAACCGCCCGGCGCTGGCTGGCCGAGGTCGACGCCGCCGACCTCGCCCACCGGCGGCCGGGGGAGCTGTCCGGCGGGCAGGCCCAACGCGTCGCGGCGGCCCGTGCCCTGGCCGTGGATCCGGATGTACTGCTGCTGGACGAGCCCTTGTCCGCCCTGGACATCCACGCCGCACCGCTCCTGCGGCGGCTGCTCAAACGGGTGCTCGCCGGGCGCCGCGCCATCATCGTCACCCATGACGTGCTGGATGCCTATATGCTCGCGGACCGGATCATTGTGATGGAGGAGGGCCGGATTACCGAGGACGGCCCCACCCGCGACGTCCTGCGGCGGCCGCGCAGCCGCTTCGCCGCGGGTCTGGCGGGGCTGAATCTGATCGCTGGGACGGTGACACCCGCCGGAATCCGGTCCGCTGCAGGCCTGGAATTCGCCGGCCAGCACGACGCGCCGCTGCCCGCCGGACAGCCCGGCGTGGCCGCGTTCCCGCCGTCGGCCGTGTCAGTGTTCCTGGCCGAGGCGCACGGCAGCCCGCGGAACTCCTTCCGCGTCACGGTCACGGACCTGGAACCGCACGGCGACCAAATCCGGGTCCGAGCCGGCCAGCTGTCCGCGGACGTTACCCCGGCCGCCTCAGCGGATCTGGGTCTGGCGCCGGGGCTGGTGGTCTACTTTGTGGTCAAAGCGGCGGCCGTGTCCATCTATCCGGCCTGACTGCGTCAGGACCGGACGGCACCTGGCCGGTCGCCGGCGTGACGGCGTCAGGCAGGGAATGCGCGCCACCAGGACAACTGCGCGGCGCTCACTGGAGTGCTCGCCGTAAGCCCGGGCCTCGCCGCGGCGCAGGCCCCGGGCAAGCTACCCGCGGTCCTTGCGGACGGGGTGCTGGCTGACGATTGAGACCCGGTTAAAGGCGTTCATGGTGATCGCCAGCCAGCTGATGGCGGAGAACTCCACGTCGCTGAGGTGTTTCCGTGCCGCCGCACCCTCGTGCTCACGGGCGCCGGCGTCGGAAATGTTGGTGATTGCCTCGGCCAGGGTCAGGGCGGCGCGTTCCTTCTCGGTGAAGAGGGCGGTGTCCCGCCAGGCCGGGAGAACGGCAAGGCGCTGGGCTGATTCTCCGTTCTTGACGGCGTCGCCCACGTGCAGGTCCAGGCAATAGGCGCAGCCGTTGAGCTGTGAAATGCGGACATTGAGCAGTTCAATCAGCGTCCGGTCCAGGCCGGCCTCGTCGGCGGCCTCTTTCGCTTTCAGCCCCAACCCGTTGAGGGCCCGCCACACGGCGGGGTGCTCCTTGTCCAGGAACACAGTCTTCGTGGTGTCGTGCGCTGGCGCGGTCTCTTCCATGGGAAAAGACTACCCATGCGAAACGCCGAGAAAAGTACGTGACAGAGTTGTCATATCCGTGACAGAATGACGTTACAGTGAAAATCACGCAGGGGCGCCTCCTCGGCCGCTCCGCAGGGCGGGTCCGCCGACATCGGACCAGGCCCATCATTCGACGGTCGGCTCCTTGGGGGAACCGACCGTCGAAGGGGTTTAACGGGCCTGACCTTTTTGGGACATGTCCACTTCTGGAGCGCGACGGATGGGCATATGGGGATTATGTCCAGTGGCCCCGGCTAGCCGAGGGCATGCCGTGTGGTCCGGACAAGGCTGGCCCCGGCGGTCACCAGAGCGGGCGCATCGCTGGCGAGGATGATGCCGGCAAAGTTGTCGGCGTAACCGCCCAAGTCATCGCCGACGGATCCGACGACGGCGTACACGGGCGTCGAACCGCACCGGGCCAGGATTGCCGCGATGATTTTCCCCTGGCAGGTCTGGGAATCCAGCCGGCCCTCGCCGACAACCACAGCGGCGCTGGCAACGAGCTGCTCATCGAAGTCCAGTAGCTCAAGGACATAGTCGGCCCCGGAGACCAACTCCGCCCCGTAGCGGGCCCAAATGCCGCCGGAGAATCCGCCGGCCGCCCCGGTCCGGGCCAGCAGCCGGGGGTCCCGGCCATAGTTGCGAAGGAAGTCATGGCCCTGCTGCTCGAGGCGCCTCGTGAGCAGCTCGACGGTTGCCGGATCAGCACCCTTCTGCGGTCCGAATACCCGTGCCGCATCAGAAAAATGGGTGGTGACGTCGCTGAGGATCACCACCTCCGCACCACGGAGGCCGCCGCGTTCCTCGATCGCCGCGATGGCGCCCGCACCGCCGTCGCTCGTGGCGGAACCGCCGGCCGCGACCAGGATCCGGCCGGCGCCGAGCCTCGCGGCTTCGGCCATGAGTACCCCGGTGCCGTAGCTGCTGGCCGCGACCGGGTCACGCTTATGGATTGAGGGCAGGTTGAGTCCGCTTGCAGACGCGAGCTCGACGACGGCTGTTCCTCCGGGAGCAAGCCCGATGGCCGCGTCGATGGCGTCGCCCCAGGGTCCGACGGTGCTGATGGTGACGGGCAGGGCGTTCAGGCCCCGAACCAGCACCTCAAAGGTTCCCTCGCCGCCGTCGGCCACCGGCAGCTCCAGCGCGGTTCCGCCGGCCGAGCGGATGCCGGCGGCCAGGTGCCCGGCCACCTCGGGGGCCGTAAAGGTTCCCTTGAAGCTGTCCGGGGCCACGAGGATGCTCATCGGTTCAGAAACCGACCTTGTCGCGGCCCTTGAGCTGGAGCATTTCCCGAGCCTCGTCCGGGGTGGCGATTTCGAAGTTGAGGGCCTCGAGGATGGTGCGGATCCGACTTACCTGCTCGGCGTTGGACCTCGCGAGCTGGCCGGGGCCGATCCACAGTGAGTCTTCCAGCCCAACTCTTACGTGCGAGCCCATCGCGGCGCCAATGGTGGCCAGCGGCATTTGGTTTTTTCCGGCGCCCAGGATGGACCATTCGTAGGCGTCCCCGAGTAGCCGGTCCGCGGTGCGGCGCATGTGCATCAGGTCCTCCGGATGGGCGCCGATCCCGCCGAGCAGCCCGAACACGGACTGGACAAACAGCGGTCCCCGGGCCAGACCGCGGGAGTGGAAGTGGGCCAGGTTGTTGACGTGCGAAATGTCGTAGCATTCGAATTCGAAACGCGTGCCGTTGTCGTTTCCGATGCCCAGGATGGTCTCGATGTCCTGGAAAGTGTTCTTGAAGACGAGGTCGCGGCTCTTTTCAAGCCCTTCCCGCTCCCATTCGTGGTCGAACTCCTTGAAGCGGTCCAACATCGGATAGAGACCGAAGTTCATCGAGCCCATGTTGAGGGACGCCAGCTCAGGTTTGAATAAGGCAGCCGGCTGCATTCGCTCCTCAACCGTCATATGGGGTGAGCCGCCGGTGGTGATGTTGATGACAGCGTCCGTGTTGCGCTTGAGCTTGTCCAGGATCGGTGCGAAGTGCTCCGGGTTCTGGGAGGGCCGCCCGTCCCGGGGATCGCGGGCGTGCATGTGCACAATCGCAGCGCCTGCCTCGGCGGCGCCGAGGGCAGCGTCCGCGATCTCATCCGGGGACACCGGTAGATATTTGGACATGGACGGGGTGTGGATGGCGCCGGTGACGGCGCTCGTGATGATGACTTTGCGTGCTGCGGGCATTGGGGTCTCCTTGGGCTGACGGAATCTTGGGCGGACAGGGCGGGCCGGCCTAGTAGAGCTTTTCGGTGTTGCCGTCGACTGCAAGTGCCTGGCCGTTGACGTTGCGTGCCATGTCGCTGGCGGCGAAGGCAGCCATGTTGGCAATGTCCTCGGCCTCGATCAGCCGTCCTAAGGAGGACTGGTTGTGGTACAGCGCGGACACCTCGTCCTCCGGCAGCTCGAGCATCCGGGCCTTGGCCGCAATGACCGAGTCGATCCGCGGCCCGTTGACGGCTCCGGGGCAGATGGCGTTGACGCGGATCCTGTCCGGTCCGAGTTCGATCGCGAGCGTCTTGGTCAGTCCGATCACGGCCCACTTCGATGCCGAGTAGGCGCTCCGACCGGCCATTCCGAGTCGCCCGGCGGCCGAGGAGAGGTTGACGATCGACGCCTCCCGGCCGGACCGCAGCAGGGGCAGCGCGTACTTGATGCAAAGGAACTGGCCGTGGATGTTGACGTCGAACGTTGACTTCCAAGCGGCCGTGTCGAGGGTCTCAAGGGGGCCGGTGGGCCCGGCGATCCCGGCGTTGTTGACCAGGATGTCCAGGCCGCCCAGTTGTTTCTCGACGGTGGTCATGAGTTCGCGGACCTGCTCCTCGACCGAGACGTCGCTGACGGCCGCCGAGAGGCCGCCGGCGCGGGCCTTCTCGACGGCGTCGGGATCGATGTCTGTGACGAATACGGCGGCACCGAGTTCCTGGAATTTGGTGGCTATGGCCAGGCCGATGCCGTTGGCTCCGGCGGTGACGAGGACTCTTTTTGAGCTGAAATCCATGAGTATTCCTTGAGTTGGTGTGTCTGCGGACAGGCGCAGGGCGGTACGTCGGGCGATGCGGTTAGTGTGAGGCCGGTGCGCCCAGCGGCTTTTCTGCGCCCCGTTTGAGCATCAGCGACAGGAGGGCGCCCACGATGCACATGCCCACGATGAACCACAGGCCGGAGAGTTTGGACCCGGTGACGTCCTGCATCAGGCCCATGACGTACGGGCCGAGGAAGCCGCCGCACAGGCCGATGGTGTTGACGAAGGCGATGCCGCCGGCGAGCGCGGCCCCGGTGAGACGGGTGGCCGGGTAGGTGAAGAGGATCGGCTGCAGGGCGAAGAAGTTGAACGCGGCCAGGCAGAAGCCGATCATTCCGAGCACAGGACCGCCGACGGCTCCGAGCGCGAAGCCGGCAACGATGCCGATCATGGTCCCGGTGACCAGCAGGCGGGAGCGCCGGCCGTCGGTCGCGAACCGCGGGACCAGGAGGGCGCCGGCCGCCGAAAAGATCCACGGGATGGCTGTGAGCAGGCCGATCTGCACAGGGTTGAGCTTGCCGTAGGTGCCGATGATGGAAGGAAGGAAGTAGGACAACGCGTACACGGCGATCTGGTGGGTGAAGTAGATGCCCACCACGAGCATGATCTGCCTGTCCTTCAGGACGTCGAGGAGGCGGTGGTTGCCGGATGCTTCGGCGCCGGCTTTTTCTTCGGCAGCGATGCGCGCTTCGAGGTCTTGGGCTTCTTCGGCGCTAAGGAATGTCGCCTTGCTCGGGCGGTCCGGGAGTTTCTTCCAAACGACGTAAGCGAGGATGCAGGCAGGCAGTCCCTCGATGATGAACATCCACTGCCAGCCGTGCAGCCCGGCGAACCCGTCCATGGTCAGCAGGAGACCGCCGAGGGGTGCGCCCACGATGTTGGCAATGGAAACGCCCAGCAGGAACATGCCATTGGCCTTGGCACGGTCCTTGACCACAAACCACTGCGTCAGGAAGTACATGACGCCGGGGAACAGCCCGGCCTCTGCGACGCCGAGCAGCATCCGCATGATGTAGAAGGACCATTCGCCCTGCACAAAAGCCATGCCGGCGGAGATGATGCCCCAGGTGATCATGATCCGCATGATCCAGAAGCGCGCGCCCACCTTGTGCATAATCAGGTTGGACGGGATCTCCGACAGGGCATACGTGAGGAAGAACAACCCGGCGCCAATACCGAAGGCCGTGGCGGAGATGCCGAGATCGATCTGCAACCGGTCCTTGGCCATGCCGATGTTGGTGCGGTCCAGGAAGGCCATGATGTAGGCGCCGATCAGGAGCGGCATGACCCTGCGGAGGATCACGCCGTTTATTTCCCGTGGTGTGCGCATCTTCGTTGGTGCGGATACAACTGACATGGGTCCTCGTCCTTCAATTGGTGGTCGGGCGGCAGGAAGCCCGGGGGTCGGGCAGCCGTAAGGCAGCCAGGGTGGATGTCCGGGGCAGAGTGTTTCGGGAGGGGGCTATCGGGTGGCCGGCGTGCAGCCGCAGGTCCGCCCGATGTGCAGGCGGTGCCGGCAGATCTTGGTGCTGTAGGTGCTGGAGGGGGCTTCGATGCGGTTGAGCAGCATGGTGAAGGCTTCCTCGGCCATTTCCTGCTGCGGCTGGACAACGCTGGTGAGGTTGATCAGTCCGGAACGGCTGTGCGGAAGGCCATCGCAGCCGGCGACGGCGACATCATTCGGGATCCGAAGTCCCCGGGCCAGGGCGTACTCCATGACGCCGATGGCCAGTTCGTCGCTCCCGCACACCACGGCCTGCGGAGGTGTTCCCGAGGAGAAGAGGCGCTCGGCGGCCAGCCGGCCGCCCTCATTATTCACCCGCGTGCTGATCCTGTGAGCGCCGCTGATGCCGACCCCGGCCGAGACGGCAGTTCGGACAAAGGCCTGTTCGCGGGCCAGCGAGGCCGTGGAGAACCGCGGCCCTACTACAGTGGCGATCTCCGTGAAGCCGTGGCCCAGCATGTGCTGCATCAGCGTCGTCGCGGCGGCGTCGTCGTCGATCCCGACGAAGTCGGAGTCAAGGAAGTCCGCGCGACGCGAGAGGCAGACGTAGGGGATCCGTGCCGCCCGCAGGGTGCGGATCGCTGTGGCATCATCCCGAAGGGACGCGGCCAGAATGACTCCGTCCACATTGCGGTTGGCCAAGGTCGAGGTGACCTGAGCCAACACCTTCGGATCGTCCTGTGTGGTGGCGACGAACACTTCGTAGCCCGATTCGGCGGCGGCGGAAATGATGCCCTGGGCCCAGCGCGGGAACATTGGGTTAATGATGTTGGGCAGGATCAGGCCAATCACACGGGTTCGCTGCATGTCGGTGGACTGCGAGGACTTACGGGGCCTAAAGCCCAGTTCGTTCGCTACGCGGATGATGTGGCGATGGGTCTCCGGCGAGACGCCGCCCTTGCCATTCAGCACGTAGGACACCGCAGCCGGGGAGACACCTGCCGCCCTGGCCACGGCGGCGGCCGATACCGGCGACGCCGCCCGGTCGACGGTGACACTGGTGGTGTCCTTGCTCATATCCGGCCCTCCCTTGCGTCGTTGTCGGCCCCTGTGACCTCAGTTACATTAGATAGACGTGGGAGCGTTAAGCAACGTTAAGCAATTTTTTGGCCAGCGCCGAATGGGACGCTGGGTCCGGCGTGGGTCACGACCGTCCCTGGGCCCACTTCCGGGAGGCATGTCCACTCCTGGAGTGCGACGAATGGGCATATGGGGATTATGTCCAGTGGCCGGCGCGGGCAACGGGCATGTCCATCAGGTCATGTCCGCGCCGGCGCGGCAGGGCAGGGCAACTGCCGCGGGGCCTCCGGCCCTAGACACCCGTTTCGCCGTGGGCAAACATGGAACCAACGGAACCGAACGTAGAGTTGAGCGGAGTAGACTCAACTCTAGTATCCGCATGTTCCCGAAAGGAGCTCTCTTTGGACGCGAAATTCACCACCAAGAGCCAGGAGGCTCTTGCGGCAGCCGCCATGAATGCCTCGACGGCCGGCAACCCCCAGCTCGAACACGCCCATCTGCTCAAGGCGCTGATGGACCAGCGTGAGGGCGTCGCCGTCGCGCTCCTCCGTGCCACCGGCGCGGACCCGGATTCCGTCAGCGTCCAGGCCAGCACCGCCATCAAGGCCCTGCCGTCAACCTCCGGTAGCTCGGTACAGCAGCCGCAGCTGTCCCGCACAGCCCTGCAGGCGATCAAGAATGCCCAGAACGAGGCCGACCGGCTCGGCGACTCGTTCGTCTCCACCGAGCACCTCCTCCTGGGCCTCGCGTCCGGAAGCGACGCCGTGGGCAAGCTGATGCGCGACGCCGGCGCCTCCCACGAGGCCATGCTCGCGGCCCTGCCCGGCGTCCGCGGAGACCGCAAGGTGGACAACGCCGATCCCGAAAACAGCTTCCAGGCGCTCGAGAAGTACGGCACCGACCTCACCGCGATCGCCCGTTCCGGCAAACTGGACCCGGTGATCGGCCGCGACGCCGAGATCCGCCGGATCATCCAGGTGCTGAGCCGCCGGACCAAGAACAACCCCGTCATCATCGGTGAACCGGGCGTCGGCAAGACCGCCGTCGTCGAAGGCCTCGCCCAGCGCATCGTCGCCGGCGACGTCCCCGAAAGCCTGCGCGGCAAGACGCTGATCGCCCTGGACCTTGCGTCCATGGTGGCCGGCGCCAAGTACCGCGGTGAATTCGAGGAACGCCTCAAGGCCGTCCTGGAGGAAATCAAGGGCTCCGACGGCCAGATCGTCACGTTCATCGACGAGATCCACACCGTGGTGGGCGCCGGTGCGTCCGGGGACAGCTCCATGGACGCCGGCAACATGCTCAAGCCGATGCTGGCCCGCGGCGAGCTTCGGCTGATCGGCGCCACCACCCTGGACGAGTACCGCGAAAACATCGAGAAGGACCCGGCCCTGGAACGCCGGTTCCAGCAGGTCTTCGTCGGCGAACCCAGCGTCGAGGACACCATCGGCATTCTGCGCGGGCTCAAGGAACGCTACGAGGCGCACCACAAGGTGGCCATTGCCGACTCCGCCCTGGTGGCCGCCGCCACCCTCTCCAACCGATACATCTCCGGCCGGCAGCTGCCGGACAAGGCGATCGACCTCGTAGACGAGGCCGCCTCCCGGCTGCGCATGGAGATCGATTCCGCGCCGGAGGAAATCGACCAGCTGCGCCGCTCCGTGGACCGTCTGACCATGGAAGAACTCGCTCTGGCCAAAGAGACGGACCCGTCATCGGTGGAACGGCTCGCCGCCATCCGGTCCGATATGGGCGATAAGAAGGAAGAGCTGGCCGGTCTCAACGCCCGCTGGGAGGCCGAGAAGGCAGGACTGAACCGGGTCGGCGACCTCAAGGCGAGGATTGACGAACTGCGCTCCGCCGCCGAAAAATTCCAGCGTGAGGGCGATCTCGAGGCTGCGTCCCGGATTCTGTATGGCGAACTTCCCGCCCTGGAACGGGAACTCAACGAAGCCGCGGAGGCGGAGTCGGCCCGGGTTGCCGGCGGCGGCGCCAAACAGGACCTCATGGTGGCCGAGGAAGTCACCGCAGACGACATCGCCGAGGTGATTTCGGCCTGGACCGGCATCCCGGCCGGGCGGATGCTGCAGGGGGAGAGCCAAAAGCTCCTGGACATGGAACACGTGCTGGGCGAGCGGCTCATCGGCCAATCCAAGGCGGTCACCGCCGTCTCCGATGCCGTCCGCCGTGCCCGCGCGGGGATCAGCGACCCCAACCGGCCCACCGGGTCCTTCCTGTTCCTGGGCCCCACCGGCGTCGGCAAGACCGAGTTGGCGAAGGCGCTGGCCGACTTCCTCTTCGACGACGAACGCGCCATGGTGCGCATCGACATGTCCGAGTACTCGGAGAAGCACTCCGTCGCCCGCCTCGTCGGGGCGCCCCCCGGCTACGTGGGCTACGAGGAGGGCGGCCAGCTGACCGAGGCGGTCCGCCGCCGCCCGTACTCCGTGCTCCTGCTCGACGAGGTGGAGAAAGCCCACCCCGAGGTGTTCGACATCCTGCTGCAGGTGCTCGACGACGGCCGCCTCACCGACGGCCAGGGCCGCACCGTGGACTTCCGCAACGTGATCCTGGTCCTGACCTCGAACCTGGGCAGCCAGTTCCTGGTGGACCCGACCCTGGATGCGAACGCCAAGCGGGACGCCGTCATGGCCACCGTGCATGCCTCCTTCAAGCCCGAGTTCCTGAACCGGCTCGACGAAGTGGTGCTGTTCGACCCGCTGACTGTGGAGGAACTGTCCCGGATCGTGGAGCTGCAGGTCAAGGAACTTGGTGAACGCCTCAAGGGCCGCCGCCTCAACCTCGACGTGACCGAAGGGGCCCGCGCGTGGCTCGCAGTGACCGGCTTCGACCCCGCCTACGGTGCGCGGCCGCTGCGCCGCCTGGTGCAGCGGGAAATCGGTGACCGGCTGGCCAAGGCCATCCTGGCCGGGGAGATCACCGACGGCGACACCGTTCTCGTGGACACCGCCCCGGATCTCATCGAACTCACCATGGGCGGGACGCACGCCACTGCCCGGCCCGACGGCGGCGCGTCCACCGGCAGCGGACTTTCCGTCCGCCGCAAGGAATAACGCCCCCGGGCGACTGGCCCATACCAGGACAACTGCCAGCCGGGCAACGCCCCGGCTGGCAGTTCCGTCGGCAAATCCCTAGGGAATCAGCGATTCCATGATGACGTTTCCGGTGTCAGCGGTGACATAGCAATCCACGCGGCGGTCACCCTTGTCCCAGCTCGTGGAGCTCGGGTAGGCCAGTTTGTAGCTCAGCACGTAGGCGGCCTGCTTCTCCGTCAGCGGCGCTGCCTTGCACGCATCCAGGGCCTTCTGCTTGAGCGGGTCCCGGCCCGGATAGGAGTCGCCGTCGCCGTAGTGCTCGGCCGCGACCAGCTGGGCCGAGTGGCCAGTGGAGCAGTCGACCACCGTTGACGTGGGCGCTTCCGCGTCGAAATCCTTGAAGCAGTCGCCGAGCTGGAAGTCGAGGGGGCCCACACTTTCCAGCGGAAGCGGTCCCCGGCTTGCAGGCTCGGACGACGCCGGAGCTGCGGCGGAGGTGTCAGCGCCGGGCAGCTGGGTGCCGCCATTCATGGTGACCAGCCACCAGACCAGCAGACCAGCCACGACGGCCACGGCGGCCACGGCGGCCACGGCGGCCACGGCGGCGCCGGTCCTCACGGGTGTCTGACGACGGACCCGGCCGCCGGGGTCCGTAACCTTCGAAGGAGCAGCGTCCGGGACCGCCGGCGTTGGCGGCGCCGACGGGTGCGGCGGCGTCGCTGGTTGCGGGGGAACTATGGGTGCGCCGGCCGGAACGGCGGGGGCGGACCGGTCGCCGTCTGCTGCTGCGGGGCGCATCCCAGGCGTCCCGGCATCGCCGGGGCCGTCGTTCTCTTCGGTCACTGGGACGTCTCCACTTCCGTGCTTCTGAGCCGGGGCTGGACGCCCGGCCGGGGGCCCGTTTCCGGCAACCCACCACGAAACTCTATCCAAGATGCCGGGCGGCCTGCATGCCGGCGGGAGACCGTCCGGGGCGGGGGCGCAGGCTACATCGTCCACGGCCGCCGCCGCGGGGAGCAGTTACCCCTGAAAGCATGTAATCTAGGTGTACGACAAACTGACCAAACATTCCGGGGCCTCACTAATGCCAATGGTGACCACCTCCGGTCCGAGTACAAAAAGGGGGTCACGCCATGGGGCGCGGCCGTCAAAAGGCAAAAGCTACCAAGCAGGCTCGGGACATCAAGTACTACTCCCCGAACACTGACTACACAGCCCTCCAGCGCGAGCTGAAGAGTTCTGAGGTCCGTGCGCCGAGTCGTTTCTCGAGTGAGCCTGTAGAGCCGGATTATTCGGCCTATGTTGATAAGTACGCGGACGATGTGGAAGAGGACGACGACGAGGTTCATACCCGTCGGATAGGTTAGTCGACACTTCTTCCCGGCATGCCCTTCCGCTAGCGGAATGCCGACCACATGATTTCAGGCCCGCCGGCCGCTCCCCTTACGGGGGGAGGACGGCGGGTTTTCTGCTGCCCCGGGTTTCCGGCCGGCCAGGTGCCGCGGTTGTTCCGGCCGGCCTGCAGGGCTAGGTTGAAGCTGCCGGTTTCCCCGGCGCCGCATCAGGAACGTTCCGGAAGGACTGCCATGACCATTCGCACAGGGTTCACCGAAGGCGAGGTCTGCTGGACGGATCTGCAGACCAGAGACGTTGCGGCGGCCAAGGAATTCTACTCCGCAGTCTTTGGCTGGCGCTTCAAGGACTTGCCCACCCCGGACGGGCGGAGCTACGCGCAGGCCTATCTGGGCGGGGACCTGGTCACGGTGATTGCGCCGCAGAATCCGCAGCAGCAGTCCGCCGGGGCGCCCGGGCAGTGGAACGTGTATCTTGCCTCCGCCGACGCCGGGGACCTCGCGGCCGCCGTTGTGGATGCCGGCGGAGCACTCGAATTCGGCCCCGAGGCGGTGGGCGGTTCCGGCGTCATGATCTTCTTCGCCCCGCCCGGAGGCGGCACCACCGGTGCCTGGCAGGCCGGAAGCCATTTCGGCACGGCCCGCAGCGGGGAGCCCGGTTCGCTGGCGTGGGCCGAGCTGCTGACGCCCGAGCCGCAGCCCGCCGTCGGCTTCTTCCAGGAGGTCTTCGGGCACGAGGTCACCGAATACCCGCAGGACGACGGCGGCAGGTACTCCACACTCATGGTGGACGGAGCGGAGGTGGCCGGGGTCGCCGCTGTTCCGGCGGAGGCGCAGGGCGCCCTCAGCCCGGGGTGGCAGGTCTACTTCGGGGTATCCAGCGTCGGGGACGCGGTTGCAGCGGCCGTGGCCGCCGGGGGCGTGCTCCTGATTGAGCCGGACGAGGTGGACGAAGCCGGCGCCATCGCCACCCTGGCGGATCCTCAGGGCGGCGTGTTCAGCGTCCTGGAGGTGTAGCGTTCCGCAGCCTTAACCGGGTCGAGGGCCCCGCGGGTGCCGATTTGACGCTGCGAAACGGACGCGGGCCCACGCCGGCAGGGTTCCCTGGCCGAGCCTGCCGGCGGGGGAACCGGTGGGGAGTCCCCGACGCGGCTGTGCCGGGAAGTTAGGCGTAGGCGTTGACCAGCCGGACGGCGCCGCCGTCCACGCCCTTGGCGCCCTGCACGTAGTCCGGGCCGGACTTGAGGACCGAATCAGAGTTGGCCTCCACGGTACCCATGACCCAGGCCGGCAACCCGCGTTCGGTGAGGCGGTTCACCGCGGCATCGGCGGCCTCGGGGGACACAATCGCCACCATGCCTACGCCCAGGTTCAGCGTGCGTTCCAAGTCGGCCAGCGGAACGTTGCCCAGCTCGGCGACGAGCCGGAAGATGGCCGGCAGTTCCCAGGTGGCGCGGTCCACAGTGGCCAGCAGGCCCTGCGGGAGGACGCGGGCCAGGTTGGCGGCGAGGCCGCCGCCTGTGACGTGGCTGAAACCGTGCACGGCCTGGCCGGCTGCGGAGCCGTTGACCGGGAAGGTACGGGCCAGGTCCAGGCAGTCGGCGGCGTAGACCCGGGTCGGTTCCAGGAGTTCCTCACCGAGCGTGCGGCTGAATTCGGAGACGTGCCGGTCCAGTGCCCAGCCGGCGTGGTTGATGACGCGGCGGACCAGGGAGTAGCCGTTGGAGTGCAGCCCGGAGGAGGCCATGCCGATCACCACGTCACCGGCGCGGACGCGGTCCGGGCCGAGGAGCTGGTCGGCTTCGACAACACCGGTGGCGGCACCGGCGACGTCGTACTCGTGCTCGCCCAGCAGGCCCGGGTGCTCGGCGGTCTCGCCGCCCACCAGGGCTGTCCCCGCAACGGAACAGGCGGCTGCGATGCCGCGGACAATGTCGGCGATGCGCTCCGGAACCACTTTGCCGCAGGCGATGTAATCGGTCATGTACAGCGGCTCGGCGCCCACCACCACGATGTCATCGACCACCATGCCGACAAGGTCGAAACCGATGGTGTCGTGGATGTCCATGGCCTGGGCGATGGCCACTTTGGTGCCGACGCCGTCGGTGGACGTCGCCAGCAGCGGGCGCTTGTAGGTGAGCAGTTTGGAGACGTCGTAAAGTCCCGCGAAGCCACCGACGCCGCCCACCACCGAGGAGTTGTGGGTCGCCTTGATGGCGTCCTTCATGAGTTCGACGGCGCGGTCTCCCGCTTCGACGTCGACGCCGGCGGAGGCGTAGGTGATGCCGACGGCGTTCTGGGCGGCATTCATGTCAGCGGCCGGGGAGGCGGGAGTCATACGGGCTCTTTCTTGTCGGCGGCAATGGAGCGATCAATGCGATCGTCGTCGGTGAGCAGGGCTTCGAATTCGGCATCCGGTCCGGGATCGCACCCGGTGGCGCCAGGCTTGGCGGCAGGGTCCTCTGTCAGCGAGGTGCCGGGCTCCACGGCGGCCGGGACAGGCGGAAGACCGCCGAGATCGGTGCGCTCAAGCAGGTTCTTGCCGAGCTTGTCGGCGCCCGGAAGCTCGATCGGGTAGTTGCCGGTGAAGCAGGCGGTACAGAGGCGCTCACGTGGCTGCCGGGTGGCACCGATCATGCCGTCCTCGGAGATGTACGCCAGCGAGTCCGCGCCGATGGCCTGGGAAATCTCGTTGATGGTGGCGCCGTTGGCGATCAGCTCGGCGCGGGACGCGAAGTCGATGCCGTAGAAACACGGCCACTTCACCGGCGGGGAGGAGATCTTGACGTGGACGGAGGCGGCGCCGGCTTCGCGGAGCATCCGGACGATGGCCCGCTGGGTGTTGCCGCGCACGATCGAGTCGTCCACCACCACCACGCGTTTGCCGCGGATCACCGATTCCAGCGCGTTGAGCTTGAGCCGGATCCCCAGCTGGCGGAGCGTCTGGGACGGCTGGATGAACGTCCGGCCCACGTAGGCGTTCTTGACGAAGCCGTGCGCGAAAGGGATGCCGGACTCCTCGGCGTAGCCCACGGCGGCGGGGGTGCCGGACTCCGGGACCGGGATGACGATGTCCGCTTCCTGGGTGTTTTCCCGGGCCAGCTGGCGGCCCATTTCGACGCGGGATTCGTACACGGACCGGCCGGCAATGGAGGCGTCCGGGCGGGCGAGGTAGACGTACTCGAAGACGCAGCCGGCCGGCGTCGCCTCGGCGAAACGCTGGGACCGGACGCCGTCCTCGTCGATCGCGATGAATTCGCCGGGTTCGATTTCGCGGATGAAGCTTGCTCCGACTGTGGCGAGGGCGGACTGCTCGGAGGCGACCACCCAGCCGCGCTCCAGCCGGCCCAGGCACAGCGGGCGGATGCCGTACGTGTCGCGGGCCGCGTAGAGGGTGCCTTCATCCATGAAGACGAAGCAGAAGCCGCCCTTGATTTTGGGCAGCAGCTCCAGGGCGGTCTGTTCCAGCGTCTTGCCCTCCTCGCCCTCGAGCAGGGCTGTGACCAGGGCCGTGTCCGAGGTGTTGCCCTGCTTCATTTCACCGCTGAGGTGTCCGCCGTTGCGGTCCACGATCATGGCTTTGAGCTCGGCGGTATTGGTCAGGTTGCCGTTATGGGCGAGGGCCACGGTCCCGGTGGCGGTGGCGCCCAAGGTGGGCTGCGCGTTGGCCCAATGGCTCGCGCCGGTGGTGGAATACCGGCAGTGGCCGACCGCCAGGTGCCCGGTCAGGGTGTTGAGCGTGGTCTCATCGAAGACCTGGGAGACGAGGCCCATGTCCTTGTAGACGTTGATCCGGGTGCCGTCGCTGGTGGCTATGCCAGCGGACTCCTGACCGCGGTGCTGCAGTGCATACAGCCCGTAATAGGTGAGTTTTGCAACCTCTTCGCCGGGAGCCCAGACCCCGAAGACGCCACAAGCATCCTGGGGGCCTTTTTCGCCAGAGAGAAGATCATGAGAGAGTTTTCCATCGCCGCGTGCCACTGGTTGATTATCTCACGTTGTGCGGCGGGACTTTCCCGGGCGCCGGATTATGACCTCGGGCCGGCTCAGGCCCCCTGCTGGTCCTCCGGCGCGGGCACCGAATCGGGAACGGACTCGACGACGGCGCGCTCCGCCCGGCGGACGCTCAGGCGGTCCAGGATCAGCGCGGCAATGCCACCCACAATGGCCCCGCCCACACCGCAGAGGGTCAGGAAGAAACCGAACACGGAGCCGGCGTCGTAACTCTCATCGCCCGGGACGCCGTACGCGAGGACGGCGGCCACGCCGATGCCCAAAAGCCCGCCGAGGACCAGGAACGGCACGTATTTCGGGGCGCGGCGCACCGTGACCTGGCGCCGTTCGGGGACGTGCTGTTCGCCTGCGGTGCCGGGGTTTTCGGGGGTAGACATGCCGTTAATCGTACTGCCCGGGAAGCATTGCTACCGCCGGGCGGTGGGAGGACACTGAGTGGTGGGGGAGGGCCCGGACCGGCCAAGGAGAACCATGACAGCCTCAGCAGAGCGGATCCGGGATCAGCAGCGGAGCACCTGGGACGAGTTCTCCGCCGGCTGGCGGAAATGGGATGCCGAAGTGCTCAGCTGGCACGCACCGTTCGGCGATACCGTCCTCCAGGAGGCACGGCTCCGCCCGGACTCCGCCGTCCTCGACGTCGCCTCCGGAACCGGCGAGCCGGGTCTCACCGCGGCAACCCTTGCCCCGCGCGGCAGCGTCGTCCTGCTGGACCTCTCGGCGGGCATGCTCCGGGTCGCCGCCGAGAAGGCGGCGGCCCGCGGGCTGCCGAACGTGGCCACCAGGGTGGGCGACGCCGCCGCTCTTCCGTTTGAGGATGCCACCTTCGATGCCGTCCTCTGCCGCTTCGGTTTGATGTTCTTCCCCAGTGTTTCCGGCGCGGTGGATGAAATGGCCCGCGTCGCCAGGCCGGGTTCGCGGATCAGTGCCGCCGTCTGGGGCCGGGCCGCCGAGAACCCGTGGGCCACCCTCATCCTCGGGACGATCGCGCGCCATACCGAACTGCCGGTCCCGGCAACGGGCGCACCCGGGCTGTTCCGGTGCGCCGCAGCGGGATTCATGGCACGGGTCTTTCAGGAAGCAGGGCTGGTCGAGGTCAGCGAGCAGAAGATCAGCACAGACCTGGTCCAGGGCTCACCGGATCTCTACTGGGAGTTCATGACGGAGATCGCGACCACCGTCGGGGTGGGCCTGGCCGGCGCGGACCGGGATTCCCGGGACCTGATCCGGGCGGACGTGTTCCAAATGCTGGGCCGCTACGAACACCGCGGCGCCATCCGGCTTCGTTCCACCGCCACCATCGTGGCGGGCACGCGGGCCTGACCCCAAGCCGGGCAGCCGCCGAGCTTAGGCCTGGATCGCCGGACCCGAGGCGTCGGCGATGATGGCCCGGACGGAGTTGTTGCGCTTGTCGTGGGTGAGTTCCACCAGGCCCAACGCCTCCAGAAGGGGCGGAAGGTACATCCCGAACCGGCCGCGGTATCCCTTCCGCAGCCCGTACCATCCGCCGACCGGGTTTTCCGGATCCCGTCCCCACGCCTCGACGGATCCCTCAGCGGCAGGCTTGTTCTCATCGGCGGCGCCCAGAGGCACCCACTCGCCCCGCTCCATCAGCCACAGCGGCAGGTCTTCGAGGGCGCGGAGATGGTATTTCAAGGTGGTGGAGCCAACCTGGCATACCAGGGCTGGAGGATCGGATACCTCGTCCCGGTACATTGTGTACTCGGAAGTTCCCGGGGCTGTTTTGAGCACCCAGGGGTCCTGACTGGTTCCTGCTGCCACGTGGTGTCCGCCTTCGGTCGGGGCCGGTCTCCGGCGCTGGTTGCACCGATCCTACCCAGTGCGCCGGGGCTGGGGCGAGTGCCTAGACGCCCAGTTGCTCCTTCAACGCAGCAACATGGCCCTGGGCCTTGACCTGGTACTGGGCCAGTGTGACCTTTCCTTCGGGGTCCAGGACCACCGTAGAGCGGACGATTCCTTCGGTGACTTCACCGCGGACCAGCTTTTCGCCCCAGGCTCCGTAGGCCAGCGCCACCGCGTGGTCCTCGTCGGCGAGGAGCGGAAAGGTCAGGGCGAAGTCGCCGGTGAAGTGTGCCAGCGCCTCGGGCGCATCGGGGGAGATGCCCAGCACTTCATAGCCGGATCCCTGCAGGGACGCCAGGTTGTCCCGGAAGTCGCAGGCCTCGGTGGTGCAGCCAGGGGTGGCGGCCTGCGGGTAGAAATACACAATGACGTTCTTGCCGCGGTAATCGGCCAGCGAGACCTGGTGTCCCGCGGCGTCCGGAAGGGAGAAATCCGGGGCCGGGGTTCCGGGCTGCAGCTTGACGGTGAGGTTCTGGCTCATGGGGGTCCTTCGCTGGGAGACAGGTGAGACGTGCTCTGTGGTGCACAACAGCGGGTGCGGATCCGCTATTCCGGCCGCGGGAAGGGACCTGTCAGCCGGCGGCGGACGGGCGGATGGCCCAGCTGAACGCGGTGGCAGCCGGTTCCTTGTACTCGAGGGCGATGCAGCCGTCGTAGCCGAGTTCGCGGCTGCGGGCGATCCAGCTGCCGAGGGGAAGCCCCCCGGTACCGGGAGCCCCGCGGCCAGGGCTGTCGGCGATCTGGAGGTGGCCGAAGTCCTTGGCGTGCTGTTCGATGACGGCGGCGACGTCGTCACCGTTGACCGAGAGATGATAAAAATCGGCGAGGAGCCGGAGGTTCTCCGCACCGGTCTCCTGCCGGACCCGAGAAATGACCTGGAGGGCATCATCTGCCCGGAGCAGCGGGTAGCGCGGGGCGCCGCTGACCGGTTCGAGCAGCACCGTACCGCCGATGCTGGCCACGGCTGCGGCTGCGGCGGCGAGATTCCGGACGGCCAGCTCGTCCTGGGCTTCCGGAGCAATCCCGTCCTGGCGGTTGCCGTAGAGGGCGTTGAACGCGGTGCAGCCGAGCCGCCCGCCGATGCCCGCCACCGCGTCGGCGTTGTCCCGGAACTCGCCGGAACGGCCCGGCCAGGACACCAGCCCCCGGTCCCCGGCCGGCATGTCGCCGGCGTAGAAATTCAGGCCGGCTAGGCGGACGCCTGCATCGGTGATGGCCCGCTCGAAGTCGGTGACCTCGGCGTCACCGGGAACGGAGCCGGCGAAGGGCCACCAGAACTCCACGGCGTCAAAGCCGGCGGCCTTCGCCGCGGCGGGCCGCTCAAGCAGGGGCAACTCGGTCAACAGGATGGAGCAGTTCACGGAATACATCCCAGGCACCGCCGCTACCCTTTCGAGGGGTCCTTGCGGGCCGCCAAGCCCACGAGAGCACCGACGCCGATCCCGATCAGGAGGCCGGTGAACGGCTTGTCGGCGGTGGCGACGCCGATGGCGAAGCCGAGGGCTGCGCCGATCAGCATGCCGATCCACAGGGATTCGTATTTCACCCCCTCAGGCTAGCAAGCTGCGCCTAGGAGAGGTGACCGACGCTTGACATGCTGTCCCAGACCGGGACAGCAAGTCACCGCCTGTCAATAAGCTCAGCTGACCAGGCTGTCTGCAATATCAAGAACTTCATCCAGGATGGCCAGGCCAGTTTGGGCGTCGGTTGCGCTGATGTTGCATGGAGGAACCACGTGAATACGGTTGAAATTCGCGAACGGGAGCAACCCGCGGGACTTGCACGCGGCGACGAGCTGGTTCATTTCCGGGCTGGAACTCCCGTAGGGAGCCATTGGCTCGCGCGTTTCACGGTTCTTGACCAGCTCGATGGCCCAGAAGACCCCTGTTCCGCGCACCTCGCCCACGGACGCGTGATTTTCCGCGAAACCGGCGAGGGCCGGCCCGATCACGGTCTCACTGAGAGTCGCTGCATGCTGCACGATCTGTTCATCCTCCATGGCGTTGATGGTGGCCACAGCGGCCGCAGTTGCCAGCGGATGGCCGGAGTAGGTCAGGCCGCCCGGGTAGACGCGCTGTCCGAAAGTGGCCGCGATTTCGGGGCTGATGGCAACGCCACCCAACGGGACATAGCCGGAATTCACGCCTTTGGCGAAGGTGAGCAGGTCTGGTACGACGTCGAAGTGCTCGGTGGCGAACCATTTGCCGGTCCTGCCGAAGCCCGACATGACCTCGTCGGCGATCAGAATGATGCCGTGCCGGGTGCAAAGATCCCGCACGCCCTGAAGGTAGCCGGGCGGGGGCAGGTAGATTCCGGCGGTCCCCGGAATCGATTCGAGGATCAGCGCCGCGATAGTGGACGGACCTTCAAAACTGACCAGTTGCTCCAAATGTTCCAGGGCGCGCTGGCTTTCCTCTTCCTGCGTCGTGGCATGGAACGCGGTGCGGTACAGGTAAGGCGGGAAGAAGTGGATCGTCCCGGTGCTGGCGTGGTCACTGGCCCAGCGGCGCGGATCCCCTGTGAGGTTCACGGCGAGCTGGGTGCCGCCATGGTAGGAGCGGTAGGCCGAGAGGACCTTGTGCCGGCCGGTGTGGAGCCGGGCCATGCGGACGGCGTGCTCATTGGCATCCGCCCCGCCGTTGGTGAAGAAGATCTTGTCCAGCTCCCCGGGGGTCCGCTCCGCGATCAGCCGGGCTGCCTCCGACCGGGCGTCGTTGACGTAGCTCGGGGCGATGGTGCACAGTTTCGCGGCCTGGGCGGCGATCGCGGAGACGACGGCGGGGTGCTGGTGGCCGATGTTTGTGTTGACCAGTTGGGAGGAGAAATCCAGATACTTCTTGCCCTCACCGTCCCAGACATGGGATCCCTCGGCCGCGGTGATAACCATGGGGTCCAAGAGATCCTGGGCGGACCAGGAGTGGAAGACATGTTTGCGGTCCAGCTCGTACGCCCGGCGGGCGCCTTCGGGGTCGTGCTGCAGCGGCAGAACGCCGCTGTCCAGAGTGGAAGTCATGTCAAGTGCCTTTCTATTGTGGCGCCGGTCAGGCGTTCTGCGGAAAACCGAGGTTGAGGCCGCCGTGGCTGGGATCCAGCCAGCGGGAGGTCACAGCCTTGCCCCGGGTGAAAAACCCGACGCCCTCCGTGCCATGGGCGTGGGTATCGCCGAACAGCGAGTTCTTCCAGCCGCCGAAGGAGTAGTAGGCCATGGGAACAGGCACCGGGACGTTGATGCCGACCATCCCCACTTCCACCTCGTTCTCGAAGCGGCGGGCCGCGCCGCCGTCGTTGGTGAAAATAGCGGTGCCGTTGCCATAGGGGTTGGTGTTGATCAGCTCCAGGGCCTGTTCGTAGCTGTCAACCCGGACCACGGCCAGGACGGGGCCGAAGATCTCGTCCTGGTAGATGGACATGTCCGGCGTGACGTTGTCAAAGAGGGTGGGGCCGACGAAGAAGCCCTCACCTTCCGCATCGGGGGCCACCTTGCGGCCGTCAACTACGAGGGTGGCCCCGGCGGCCTCCCCGGCGTCGACGTAGCCTGCGACCTTGTCGCGGTGGACCGCCGTGACGAGCGGGCCCATGTCGCATCCTCGAAGGCCGTCGCCGGTGCGGAGCGACCGTGTACGCTCAGCAATTTTCGTCACGAGCTCATCGGCTATGCCGCCTACGGCGAGGAGCGCCGAGATGGCCATGCACCGCTCTCCGGCCGAGCCGAACCCGGCGTTCACAGCCGCATCGGCGGCGAGGTCGAGGTCGGCATCGGGCAGGACAATCATGTGGTTTTTGGCGCCGCCGAGGGCCTGCACGCGCTTCCCGTTCGCGGTCGCGGTCTGGTAGACGTATTTGGCGATCGGCGTGGATCCGACAAAGGAGACGGCCTTGATGTCGGGGTCGCTGAGCAGGGCGTCGACAGCCACTTTGTCGCCGTGCAGGACGTTGAAGACGCCGTCCGGAAGGCCGGCTTCCTTCCAGAGCTCGGCCATCCAGTTGATGGCCGTGGGGTCCTTTTCGCTGGGCTTGATGACGACGGTGTTCCCGGCGGCGATGGCGAGCGGAAAGAACCACATGGGCACCATGGCCGGGAAGTTGAACGGGCTGATGATTGCGACCGGTCCGAGTGCTTGCCGGATGGAGTGGACATCCACATTGGTGGAGGCATTCTCCGTGTAGCTGCCTTTGAGCAGGTGCGGGATGCCGCAGGCGAACTCCACGACCTCCTGCCCCCGGGTCACTTCACCGAGGGCGTCATCGAGGACCTTGCCATGCTCGGAGGTGATGATGGCGGCCAGCTCGCCTTTGCGGGCATTGAGCAGTTCGCGGAAGGAGAAGAGGATTTGTGTGCGGCGGGCAATGGAGGTGTCCCGCCAGGCGGGGAACGCGGCCCGGGCCGCCGCGACGGCGGCGCGGCTCTCTTCGTGGCTGGCCAGGGACACCTGGCCGGTGACCTTACCCGTCGCCGGGTTCGTCACGGGGGCAGACCGGCTGCCGGCCGGAACGTAGCTGCCGTTGATCCAGTGCTCAATGACGTTCAAGTAGTTCTCCTAGTGAGGGATGGGCGGTGTCTTTCGTCCAGTGTGTCCGGCACGGAGTTCCACCATAAGAGCCGGTGTGTAAGGAGAATCGTGGTGTGCTTTACGCTTTGTAAATGTTGCCCACCGTCCGCTCAATCCTTGGCCTTCCCGTGCTGCGCGAAGCAGGTCCGCAGATCCTCGGCGGCGAAGGAGCCCTGGATCACCCTGTCCGCTGGGTCCATGTCAGCGAAGTGCTCGACATTTCCGGATTGCTGTCCGGCGGCGAGTTGGTGCTCACCACGGGTCTTGAGCTGGAGAAGGCGCCAGGTCTCACGGCATCGTTCATCCGTTCTCTGGAGGAGGCGGGAGCCTCCGGCCTGATCGTGGAAATCATCGGAAACCGAATGCGCAGCATGGCCGCCCTGCGCGCAGCCGCGCTTGGCACGGCGCTGCCCGTGATCGTCGTCGAACGGCGCGTGCGCTTCGTGCAGATTACGGAGATCGTGCACCGGATGATCGTGGCCGAGCAGTTGGAGCGCGTCGAACGGGCGCGGGACGTCCACGAAGCCTTTACCGTGCTGAGCCTGGAAAGCGCGGGGACGGAGCAAGTCGTGGAACGGGCGGCCGCCATGATCGGCGCTCCCGTGGTTCTGGAGGACCTCTCGCATCTTGTCATCGCATATTCAGCCCGCAGGCTCCAGACCACTGAGCTCCTCGATGACTGGGAACGGAGGTCGCGGACCACACCGTCGGCGCCCGAGACAACGCGGAGCGGGCCCGAGGCGTGGTTGCAGACACCGGTGGGCGTGCGCCGGCAACTCTGGGGGCGGCTCGTTGTTCCCGTGCCGCTCGACGACGACGAGGCGGCGGCCATGGTGCTGGAACGCGCGGCGCAGACGCTTGCCATCAACCGGCTGGCCGAGCGGGACCGGCGCGAGCTGAGCCACCAGGCGCAGGCAGGGCTCCTCAATGCCCTGCGGCAGCCCCGCGGGCTGAGCGAGGGCGAAGCGCAGGCGCGTGCCGCCGCGCTTGGCCTCAGACGCTCGCCATACTATGTGCCGGTTGTGTTCAGGAGCGGCAGAGAAAGCTCCGGTCCCTCACCCGACCACCAGGCGCCCGGGGGAGATCCGCTCGCCGGTCAGCAGGAGGAGCGCGCACTGCTCGAGCAGCTCGCCCGTGCCCTCAAGTCCGTCTCGGGCACCGCGCTGACAGCGAGTATCCGTTCAGGCTCGATCGGAATGATCCTGGCAGTCCCGGCGAAGCAACTCGAAGATCCGATGCTCCAGCGCCTCGCTGGCGCCCTTACCGGGGACACTCCGTCCGGCCCTTCCCTGGCTGGCCTCCGGCCCCCCGGCCACGCTGAGGTGGAGTGGAGCATCGGCGTCGGCCGCCTTCGCGGTTCCCTGCTGGAGGCGGCGGCGGGTATTGATGAGGCCTCCCACGTCGCCGAAACCGCAGCGACCCTGCCGGGGGACCGCAAGCCGTTCTACCGGGCGACCGACGTTCGCCTGCGGGGGCTGCTGGCCTTGCTGCGCAAGGACCCCCGCGTGCAGCAGTTCGTCGAGTCCGAGCTGGCCGGTGTGCTGCACGCCGAAGTCCGGGGCGCGGAAGGCTACCTTGAGCTGCTCGGACAGTACCTTGAGTCCGGTGGCAATAAGGCCGCACTCGCCCGCAACGGCTACCTCAGCCGGCCGACTCTCTACGCCCGTCTGGGCCGGCTTGAGGAGCTTCTCGCCGTCGACCTCGACGACGCCGAATCCAGGACCTCATTGCACGTCGCGCTCCTCCTGTACCGGCTGCGAACCCTGTGACCATGCCGATCCAGCCAGAATGCGATCATTGACGAATGGCGAAGCCCTTTACCCTGACCCAGCTTCGGTATTTCGCGGTGGTGGCAGAGCTCGAAAATATGACGGCCGCGGCCGAACGGCTGCTCGTTACCCAGTCCACCCTCTCCACCGCGATGGCTCAGCTTGAAGCCAGCCTGGCCACGCAGCTGTTTGTTCGTCTGCGGACGCGTGGCCTGCGGCTGACGCCGTCAGGCCGGCAGTTGGCCCAGGACATCAAGGTGCTGCTGGAGCATGCCGATTCCCTGTACGAGTCGGCCCGGGGGCTTGCGACGAGCCTGGTCGGCGAGCTGAAAGTCGGTGTCTTTTCGCCGCTGGCACCGTTCAGGCTCCCGGCAATTCTTCAGACCTTCGAAGGCCAACATCCGGGAGTCGAGGTCTCGTTCCTCGAAGCTGACCTGGCGAGCCTGCAGACCGCCCTGCTGGAAGGGCAGTGCGATGTGGCCCTGATGTACGGGCTCGGTCTGGGCCGAGGGTTTACCAGCACCGTGCTGGAGCGAGTGCCGCCGCACGTGCTGGTCCACGCCGAGCATCCCGCAGCGTCCAGCCCCGAGCGGAGCATCGCGCTGAAGGATCTCGACGGCGAACCATCGGTGGTGCTGGACCTGCCGCACAGCCGCGAATACTACGAGCAGCTCTACCACATCGCCGGAGTGACACCCAATGTGCGGCACCGATTCGCCGGTTATGAAACGGTCCGGTCATTTGTGGCGAAAGGCCACGGGTACGCGGTGCTCAACCAGCGACTCCACAGCGACCTGACGTATTCCGGGGGACGGGTTGTGGCGCTCACCCTGACCGACGATTTTCCCCCGATCGAAGTGATGCTGGTCCGGCCGGAGGGAGTCACCCCGACCCGCAGGGCGCTCGCCTTTGAACAGACGTGCGTCCGTCTTTATGGCGCCGCTCGGCACTAGCCGCGCAATAAGGGCCGCATTGGGGTGCAAGCCCCGAAATTACGCATCGACAAAATCGATTGATTCGCCAAAAACAATCAATTGGACAGATGTGAAGCGGATCACACACAGTTGCTGCAGTGCGGTGATGCCGGAGTCCCTCCGGCGAGAAAATCCCCGCAGCGACGGCCTAGGCCGAATCCTTGAGCTTCAACGCCATGCTGATCAAAGGAGATTCAATGGTTCCGATTCACGCCCCATGTGTCCGCAACGTATCCGGACAAGGGCAGCCCGGCAACACCGCGGTAACAACGGCTGATTTCATTTCCCTGGGCCGTAACGCGCCACAGGGCTTCGGAAACATGGCGCCTCTAGCGTGGCTGTCATGACGATCAACGACATGAAGGACCAGGCACCGCTCCCCGGGGCCGCACTGACGACAACTGCCCAGGACCAGTCCTCCGCCCCCGCAACCCCACGCATCAGCAAGATGCAGAAGCGGGTTCTGGCGGGTGGGAGTATCGGCCAATTCATCGAATTTTACGACTTCACTCTCTACGGCCTTACCGCCGTCATCTTCTCGCAGCTGTTCTTTCCGGGCAGCAATCCTGTCACGGCGCTGCTGGCCACCTTCGCGACGTTCGGCGTAGCGTTCGTTGTCCGTCCCATCGGCGGCTTGTTTTTCGGCGCCCTCGGCGACCGGATCGGCCGACGCCGCGTCCTGACCATCACACTCATCGCCATCGGCGGGGCAACGGCGCTGATGGGGCTCCTCCCGACCTACGGCCAGATCGGCGCCTGGGCACCTGTCCTGCTGGTCCTCTGCCGCCTCATCCAGGGCTTCTCCGCCGGCGGCGAATCCGTGGGGGCGCCGTCCTTTGTCTTCGAGCACGCCCCCGTCAAGAGCCGCGGGTTCTGGCTCAACATCACCATCGCAGCCACGGCGCTGCCCTCCGTCGTAGCCGGGTCGATGATCCTCATCCTCAGCCAGTCCATGCCGAACGAAGAATTCATGGCGTGGGGATGGCGCCTGCCGTTCCTGCTGGCATTGCCACTGGCCCTCTTCGGCGTGTGGATTCGCAGCCGCACCGTGGAAAGCGACGCGTTCAACGAGGCCAAAGCCGCACAGACCAAGGAATTCAGCCCGGTCCGGGAGTCTTTCCGCGAAAACAGGCTCCGCATGGTGCAGGTCATGTTCGTTATGGGTCTCACCGCGATGGGCTTCTACTTCCTCTCGGCCTACTTCGTGTCCTACGTCCAGACCACCGGTCACCTGAGCCGAGAGCAATCGCTGATGGCCAATGCCGCAGCCCTTGCCCTCTACGCCGTTTTGCTTCCCATCGGCGGCCGGCTCAGCGACCGATTGGGCCGTAAACCGATGCTCATTGCAGGTTCCGCCGCGTTGGCCCTGTGCTCGGTTCCGAGTTTCATGCTTGTCACGAGCGGCAGCCTGCCCCTCGCCCTGCTGGGTCAGGCGCTCTTCGTAGTCGCGCTCTGCATCTACGGCGGCGGTTGCTACACCTTCTTCGTCGAGATCTTCACGACCCGGACGCGTTTCACCTCCGCCGCCATCAGCTACAACGGCGCCTATGCACTCTTCGGCGGTACCGCACCGTTCATTGGCACGGCACTCGTCGGGGGCACCGGTGTGCCCCACGCCCCCGGCTTCTACATGGCGGCCGCCGCCCTCGTCGTGCTCCTCCTGGTGCTGTTCACCAAGGTTCCCGAGACCCGCGGGCGCATGGGCTAAGACGCCGCCTGTTCCCCGCCACCGCATCAGACAAAGGACATCCCATGAACTCAGCAGCATTCCTCCAAGACTTCCACCACGTCGCGAACATCGGTGCCACCTCCCACAACGGTGTTGACCGCCAGGCCGCCACAGCGGAGGACGCGCAGACACGCAACTGGTTCTCCGAGTGGGTGCACGACGCCGGATGGGAACTTCGGGTTGATGGAATCGGCAACATGTTCGGGCTGCTGGAGTGGACACCGGGTGCGCCGTATGTGCTCATCGGCTCGCATTTGGACAGCCAGCCGCTCGGCGGACGATTCGACGGAGCATATGGTGTCATCGCCGCGATGCACGCGGCCCGGCGGCTTGAGGCCGAGGTCGCGGAGGGCGGGGCGGCACCTCGGTTCAACCTGGCGGTGGTGAACTGGTTCAACGAGGAGGGCGGCCGTTTCGCCCCGAGCATCATGGGCAGCTCGGTCTTCGCCGGATTGCTGCCGCGGGAGCGGATGCTGGACGTCGCCGACCTGCAGGGCATCACGGTCCGCGACGCGCTGGAAGGCATCGGGTACCTCGGCACATCCGAGGGACCTGACGTCGCCAGCTACGCCGAAATCCATATCGAGCAGGGCCGGATCCTGGAGCGGGAGGGGATCACGATCGGCCTGGTCGACAGCAGTTGGTTCACCCAGAAGCTGGACATTGAAGTGCTGGGCGAACAATCGCACACCGGGGCCACTGCCATGGCCGACCGGCATGACGCCCTGGTTGCGGCGTCCAAGATCATCCTCATGGTCCACGATGTCACCCAGGATTTCGCAGACGAGGCTCTCGTCTCGTCCGTGGGCCAGCTAACCCTTGAACCGAACTCACCCATCGTCGTGGCGCGCAGAGTGCATCTCGTGGCGGACCTTCGCTCGGGCGATCCGGACATCGTTCAGGCAGCCCGAGCCAAGCTCATTGCGGGCATCGACGCACTGGCCCGCGCGCACGACATCAAGGTCAATGTTAAGGACTTTGACATCCGCCCCATCCGCCGCTTTCCCGAGGCCGGCTTGGAACTCGCGGACAAAGTGGCCGCCGAGCTGGGCCTCTCCTCGCGGCGTATCCAGACCATGGCGGGCCACGATTCTGTTGCCATGAACACCGTGGCGCCGTCCGTCATGCTGTTCATCCCCAGTGTGGACGGCGTGTCCCACTGTGAGCGCGAATTCACCACCGACGCCGACATGGTGACCGGGGTGGACATGCTCACCGGAGTCGCCCGCCAGCTCATCGGCGGGGCCCTCGCAGAATCCGCCGCTCTGCCGGCGGCGGTCCAGGTATGACGGAACTGCACTACCTCGACGCCACGACGGCACTGCGGCTTTTCCGGACAAGGGAGCTCTCACCCGTCGAACTGCTGGAAGCGGTGGCCGCGAGGACGGAAGCCGTCAATGGGGGCATTAATGCCCTGACGGAAACCCTGTTCGAGGATGCACTTCCTGCCGCCCGGCAGGCGGCCGCCAGCTACGCCCGCGGCCGCGACCTGGCGCCGCTGCTCGGATTGCCGGTAGCCGCCAAGGAGAAGCACGGGCTCAAGGGGCGCACACTCTCGCAGGGGCTCGTCGCCCGGAAGGGGGATCGTGCCACGGCGGACCACCCCGTCATCGAACGGATCCGGCGTGCAGGTGGAATCATTCATGCCCGCACCACAACGCCGGAATACAGTTGCGCCACGGTCACGCATAGCCCTTTGTGGGGTGTCACCCGCAACCCCTGGAATCCGCAGTACTCCCCGGGCGGCTCCTCGGGCGGCTCCGGGGCGGCGCTGGCCGCCGGACTCGCGCCGCTTGCCACGGCCTCCGACATCGCAGGCTCAACGCGGCTCCCGGCGTCATTCACCGGGACTGTCGGCTACAAGGCGCCGTACGGACGTATTCCTGGCTTGGCGCCGCTCTCCGCGGACCATTACCGCGGTGACGGTCCGATGGCACGGACCGTGGCAGACACGGCCCTCCTGGCAAACGTCATGGCCGGCCGGCATCCCGGGGACCATGCGTCTCTCGACGGCGGACCGGCGCCTTCCGCGCCGGTCGCTGGACCCGCCGCGGTGGCCGGCCTGCGCATCGCGTTGTGCGTCCGGCTGGGGAACTACCCGGTGGCCGCGGACGTGGAGGCCAACACGCGCGCCGTGGCGTCTGCCCTGCGCTCCGCGGGTGCCGTGGTGGAGGAGATCGGCCTGCCCTGGACCACGGAGGAGATCAGCCGGACGATGTTTACGCATTTCGGCTACCTTCTGGGCCCGGCCATGGAAGACGAGACCGCAGAAGCACCCGAGCTTCTTGCCGACTACACCCGGCGCTTCATGGCCGACGCGCGCAAAGCGGCCGGGGAGAACCGCTTCATCGACGGGATCCGGGCGGAAACCCGCATCCAGGCCGAGCTTGCCGCAGCGATGGACGGCTTCGACGCCCTGATCTGCCCGGCTTCCGCCGTCGCTGCCCTGGACGCCGACGGAATGTACCTTGACGGGATCGAGGCCGCGGACGGTGTGCGACTTGACCACTACTGGCAGGGCCATATGACGGCACCCTTCAACATCACCAACCGCTGCCCGGTACTCGCGGTGCCAAGCGGCATGGCCGACTGCGGCATCCCCACGGGGGTCCAGATTGTGGGCCATCCGTTCGATGACGCGACGGTATTCGCGGTGGGTGCCGCCGTCGAGGAATTACTGCCATGGGCGGACCGCCGCCCCAGCCTCCTTGGGCTGGGTGAGTCACGAGTCATGATCTAAATCTCATGGACGCCCTCCATGTCAGGCAGACCAAATCCGGAGATGTCTTAGCTGCGTCAATTGAAAGTCCATGCGACTACTCAACGTCTTATTGGGGGTCGATCACGGCCCCGAGAGCCTGTAGGCCCCTTGCGCCTTCTTCGGTCAGGTACTGCTCGAAATAAGAGGCGATTGCATTGCGCGCGGAGTCGCCGGCGGCGGCGCTATTGCCCTCGGCGTCGTTGCCCGAGACCCACACCGCGGTGTGGGCGTTGTGGTGGGCGGCAAGCGCGGATGTGCTTATAGTCGGATCATGGAACAGCGAATCTTGGGCAAGACCGGACGGAACGTCTCCATCGTTGGATTGGGGACCTGGCAGCTGGGCTCGGACTGGGGCAACGTGGACCCCGCGCAGGCGCAGGCCATCCTGGCCGCGTCCGCGGAGGCCGGGGTCACGTTCTTCGACACCGCGGACGTGTACGGCGACGGCCGCAGCGAGCAGGCCATCGGCGCGTTCCTGGCGGCCAACCCGGGCCTGGAGATCACAGTGGCCACCAAAATGGGGCGCCGGGCCGAGCAGCAGCCGCAGAACTACAACCTCGCCAACTTCCGCGAGTGGACCGACCGGTCCCGGCGCAACCTTGGCGTCGAGCAGCTGGACCTGGTCCAGCTGCACTGCCCGCCCACCGCCGTGTACAGCAGCGCTGAAGTCTACGACGCCCTGGATGCGCTCGTGGCGGACGGTGCCATCCGCAACTACGGCGTCAGCGTCGAGCGGACCGACGAAGCCCTTGAAGCCATCCGCCACGAGGGCACGGCGACGGTGCAGATCATCCTCAACGCCTTCCGGCTCAAACCGCTGGATGACGTGCTGCCCGCGGCGCAGGCAGCCGGCGTCGGCATCATCGCCCGCGTACCGCTCGCCTCGGGGCTGCTTTCCGGCAAGTACACCGCGGACACCTACTTCGCGGCGGATGACCACCGGAACTACAACCGCACCGGCTCGGCGTTCGACGTCGGGGAGACCTTCTCCGGCGTGGACTTCACGCAGGGCCTGGCAGCGGTTGCCGAGTTCGAAGAACTAGTGCCCGACGGCGTCAGCACCGCCCAGGCGGCCATCGCCTGGATCACGGCCCAGGACGGCGTCAGCACGGTGATCCCCGGCGCGCGGAACCCGGAGCAGGCCCGCGCCAACGCCGAAGCGGCGGTGGCCGGCGGCATTGACGCCACGTTCGATGTCGGCGTCCACGAAATCTACGACCGCCACTTCCGCCCCGCCATCCACCCCCGCTGGTAGCGCCTGCGTTGTGGTTGGCATGCCGGCCGTCACCGAAGGCGGGTACCAGAGGCGTCCGCCTTCAACGCGGGCGAAGGACGTCAGGGTGTGGGGCTTGGCGGAGGCCGCCGTCATGATGTCCAGCACCGCTACGTTCCGGACCAGCAACGCGTCGCCGATCAGCGACCGGTGGCAGCGCCACGGGACGGCTTCCGCGCACATGATGGCCGCATCGCTGCTCCGCCCCCGTTCCACCAGCTCACCGACGGCGGCGGCAAACTCCTCGGTCTGCATATAGTCCGCGTAGCCCCGGAACGACGCGTTCCGCCAGGCGCCGTTGGGACTGTCTTTACTGGTATGCCGCAGGCCGCCCAGGGAAGCCATCCGGCGGTAGGTGATCCCGCCGGCCCGCACGCTCGCCGCGAGCGAGTCCTCGTTGAACTGCGGATTGTGCCGCGACTTCGGAACGGTGCGCACATCGATCAGCTTCTTGACTCCGTGGGCCCGGAGCAGGCCGAGAAATTCGTCGATGGGATGAGTGGAGTGCCCCACCGTGAAGATGGTCATGTCCGTCATGCCCCCAATAATAGGGGAAAGGGGAGCCGGTGCCTGCGGTACAGCGGCCCGGATAGTCTGACTGGCCTGCGAGCAGAAGGGAACCGGCGGAACATGACGGCATCCTCGATCGAAGGGTTCGTTGAGCGGCTCGCCGCGGTGGAGACCGGGCCGGCATGCCACAACTTTTTCGACCACACGGCACCCGGAAACGCCCAGCGGCGGCGGAACCTGGCGATCTACCTGCAGGAACTGCTGGACCGCTCCCCGCAGGTGCTGCTGGTGGGTGAAGCGCCCGGCTTTCGCGGCATGAGAATGACCGGCGTTCCCTTTACCAACAGGACCATGTTCGGGGGTCCCGCGAACAGTCTGGGGATGTTCGGGCCGGAAAAGGGCTACATGCTGCCGGCCGATGCCCCAGGCGTCGCGGCTGAGCCGACAGCCACAGTGATGTGGGAGGTGCTGGCCGAACTCGACTTCCTCCCCCTGCTGTGGAGCGCCTGCCCCTGGCACACCCACCAGCCCGGCAGGCCGCTGTCCAACCGCACCCCAACGGCCGCCGAAGCCGCCCTCGGAACTTCCTTCTGGCAGGAGCTCGCCGGGATCTTTCAGATCGAGGCCGTGGTGGCCGTGGGGAATGTGGCCCACCGCAGCCTGCAGCGGAGCGGCCTGGAGGCGCCGAAAATTAGGCATCCTGCCCATGGCGGCCGGTCCGGTTTCAAACAGGGACTCGAACGGCTGCTCGCCGCCGGCATCGCCCAATAAAGTCCCGGGGCGTTATCTGCCGCAGGTGCGTCCGGTGTCCGCAGTGCCCGGCACGTTAGTGTGGGAAGAGACCCACCCTCGGACGAAAGGCAATGGCATGAATGATCCGAACGAACCCGGCACCGACCCCGCAGACCTGCGCGGTCCCGGGGACCCGGACGCCGTCGAAGTCCGCCAGCCGCACGCCGAACCCGGTCAGGGCGGGAACATCCGCGAGGACCAGCTGACCCAGGCCGCCGGGACGGTTCCGGCCGCCTATGTCGGTTCCGGCGCTCCGGAGGCGGAGGACAAACCGGAAGACGCCGCCGACGCCGGTACCTGGGATGACCGGATCTGACCGGCCGCCGCTGTGCCGGACCGTTGTTTCATAGCTCCGGCACAGCTGACTGGCTAGCTTAGGCATTTATGGACGAGACCACCCCGCAGCAGCGCAGAAGCCGTCCCGGCAGTAGCGGTCTGACCCGACGGCCGCGGACCCGGGCGTTCCGCCGCGCCCGGGCAGCCTTGCTGGCGGTCTGCGCCGCCGTCCTGGCTGTGGCGCTCGGTGTCGGCATTCACTCCGCCACGCAGTCCCGGCCTGCAAACTCCGGGCAGGCCGGTGCCCCGTCAAACGGTGGAACGGGCAGCCCCGCGTCTGTGCCGGCGTCGGATGTGGCGGCCGTGGATCCGGAGCTGGACGCCCGGATCGACGCCATCATCGAAGGCGCCAGCGACTACGAGATCGGCGTCGCACTCCTTGATCTGTCGGACGGAGGGCAAGCGGCCGGAGCCGTGCATCACTACGGTGTGGACGGGGCCTTCGTCGCCGCGAGCACAGCCAAGGTTCTGGCCGCCGAGGCGTACTACCATCTGGTGGAAACCGGAGGGGCCTCGCTCGATGATCCGCTGGGGGCCTACACCGCGGGCTTCCAGCTGCAGGAAATGATCCAGCACAGCGACAACGACTCCTGGTCACTGATCATGGACGCCGTGGGCTACGAGGAGCTGACGGAGTATGCCGCCTCGATGGGCGTGGACTACAACCCCGAAGGCAACGAGCTCACCCCCGCGGACATGGCCCGGATCCTCGCCGGGCTCTACTCGGGAACGCTGCTGGAACCGGCCAACACCGCCCAGCTGCTGGGCTATATGCAGAACACCAACGACGAGACCCTCATCCCGGCGGCCACACCCCCCGGTATCACCGTGTTCCACAAGTACGGCCTGCTGGAGGGGGAACTGCACGACGCCGGCATCCTCGCCCGGGACGGTACCGCCTACGCCCTGGTGGTTTACACCAAAGGCGCGGACCTCAGCAGCGTCCCGGAACGGACCGGCGTCATCCACGAGGTGACGGAGGCCGTCGTCGAAGCCCTGTTCTAAAGGTCAGGTGCTTCAGCGGCACGGCCTCCGCCGTCAGCTCGGGACGGGGGAGTTACTTCGCCAGGAACTTCAGCAGCAGCTCATTGACCTCAGCGGCGTGGGTCCACAACATGCCGTGCGGGGCGCCCTCGATTTCCACATACTCGGCACTGGGCAGCGCCTTGGTGAACTGCCGGCCCGCGGTGTCGATCGGGAGGATGTTGTCTGCGGTGCCGTGGACGATCAGCGCCGGGACGTCGATCTTGGGAATGTCGGCGCGGAAGTCCGTGAGCCAGCTGGGCTGCGCGGCGGCCGACGCGGTGGGGCCCCCGGAGGTTGCCAGGTTCCAGCCCGCACGCATGACTTCCTCACTGAGCCGGGGGGTGCCCAGAAAGGTGTCGCTGTTGTAGAAATTCTTGAAGAAATCGGTGAAGAAGGCGTACCGGTCGGCGGTCACGGCTTCATGCAGACCGTCGAACACGGACTGCGGAACGCCGGCCGGGTTGTCGTCGGTCTGCAGCAGGTAGGGCTCCAGCGAGCCGAGGAACACAGCCTTCGCCACCCGGGCCGACCCGTAGGTGCCCAGGTACCGGCCTACTTCGCCGGTTCCCATCGAGAAGCCCACCAGCACGGCCCCGTTCAGGTCCAGGGTGGTGAGCAGGGTGTCGAGGTCCGCGGCGAAGGTGTCGTAGTCGTAGCCGTCCGTGGGCTTGCTGGACTGGCCGAAGCCGCGGCGGTCGTAAGTGATGACGCGGTACCCGGCGCCCAGCAGGGCAGTGGTTTGCTTCTCCCAGGACGATCCGTCCAGTGGATAACCGTGGATCAGCACCACCGGCTGCCCTGCTCCGTGGTCTTCGTAGTAGAGCTCGATGTCGGTGCTGTTCTCGGTTCCAACCTTGATGTAAGCCATATGAGCAGTCCTCTCGGTACGGTTCGGAAGTCAGGTGGTGCGGGAGCGGCCCGGCGGTGCTGCCGCTGGATGTGCCACTGTACGGAACCAACGCCGGCCGGCAACGTGGTGTTCCCGGCATTTTCCATTCACATACCCCAGGGGGTATCATTGAGGGGACGAACCTACCCAAGGAGAACCAGATGTGCCGACAGGTTGCATGCAAGAAGTGCGGTAAGACCACCTGGGCTGGCTGCGGCCAGCACGTTGACCAGGTCATGCGGGGCGTCAAGAGCGCCGACCGCTGCAAGGGCCACGAGGGTGACGTCGCCACCAAGACCGGCTTCTTCGCCAAGATCTTCGGCCGCTAACACCGGTTCCCGAATGCCCAAGCCCCCGCTGCGCCCATTGCAGCGGGGGCTTGGGACGTGATCCAGCCCGAGCGGACCGGCTAGCTCAGCAGCGCCTTCGACACCACGGCCGTCAGGTCGTGGATCAGGGCCAAGCGTTCCTCGCTTTCGTTGTCCTCGCCCCAGGTGTAGATGGCCAGCGCGTAGGAGCGCTCGCCGGAGCTGAGGAGCGCCGCGTCGTGGACGTACCCCTCCACCTCGCCGTATTTGTGCTGCACATTGACGTCCGGACCGACGGCGGCGGGAATGAGCCGTTCGTTGTTGGTCTGCTGCATGTAGCCCAGCAGTT